>JAHEEV010000031.1 GCA_024640505.1 Halieaceae bacterium | reverse complement strand
TGCCGGTCGATATTTCGGCGGATTTTCTGCGCGAATCGGCGGTGCAGCTCGGTCGGGAGTATCCCTGGCTTGAGATCCATGCGGTGTGTGCAGATTTCAACCGCAGCTGGTCGTTCGTCGAACGCCTGCCCGAGGGCAAGCGCGTTGTTTTCTATCCCGGCTCCACGATAGGCAATCTTGAGCCCGGGGACGCCGTCAATTTTCTACAACGGGTCAGGGACATCCTTGGCGAGGATGGCGGGGCCCTGGTGGGCGTCGACCTGCATAAATCCTCGCAGACGCTGCATGACGCCTACAACGATACCCGTGGCCTGACCGCCCGTTTCAACCTCAATGTGCTCAACCGGATCAACGAGTTACTGGATGCCGAGTTCGACCAGGCGCGGTTCAGTCATCGCGCCTTTTACAACCCGGAAGAGCAGCGGATCGAGATGCACCTGGTCAGCGAACGGGCGCAATCCGTGCGCTGTAATGGCGGCCGGATCGAATTCGCCGAAGGAGAATCCATCCACACGGAGAACTCCTACAAGTACACTCTGCAAGGCTTTGCGGATCTGGCCCGGTCGGCGGGGCTGAGCCTTGAGCAGAGCTGGCTCGACGATGATGAATTGTTCAGCGTGCACTACCTGCGCAGCGACCAGGCAACCGATATTTGTAACGGGAGCGCCGGCTTGTCACCGCAGGCCGGCTGACTAATATCTGGCTATGTGGCAGTTCACTGGAGAAAAGCGCCCGCCGTTTGCGGAGCAACCCGGTCCCGGGCAGGAGTCGGTATGGGATTACCCGCGACCGCCTGTGCTGGTTCCCAGTACCAGCCTGGTAGAGGTTTTCATTCGCGGAAGGCGCATCGCACACTCCCGTCAGTTGCAGCGTGTGCTGGAAACCGCAAGCCCACCGACGTATTACATACCTGCAGCTGATGTCGACTGGCAGACCCTGGTGCAGACCGGGGACCGTTCATATTGTGAGTGGAAGGGTGAGGCGACTTATTGGGCCCTTGCTGCCGACCCTGAGCAGACACCGGTAGCCTGGAGCTACGAAAATCCCAGCGATCGTTTTGCCGCCATCGATCGTCACATTTCATTTTATCCCGGGCGGGTCGAGTGCTTCGTCGACGGTGAGCGCGTTCGGCCTCAGCCCGGCGAATTCTATGGGGGTTGGGTGACCAGCAAGATCGTCGGTCCCTTCAAGGGCGGGCCCGGTACCGGACATTGGTAGGTACCGGGCAACCCGTCTGCGAACTTCATTCCGGCCGGAAGACCCCAGAAGAGTTGGCTGTTGCTGCAATGAGGGCTATGCTGGTTGAGAGCTCGATAAGACACAAAGGCCAGGACTCATGAATACGCCGGTGAACCACATTGCGGACCCCTACACCCTCGAACTGGCGCAGCTCGATCCATCTGACCCCGCGCTGTTCCTGAACCAGGCTCATTGGGACTATTTTAAACGCCTGCGAGAAGAGGACCCGGTTCACCTGGTCGAGGGGGGAGAGTTCGGTCCCTACTGGTGTATCACCAGGTTCAACGATATTGTTTTTGTCGATACCCATCACGACCTCTTCTCCTCGATACCCACCATCGGTATTGGCGTGTCGGCGACGGGATTCGAACCTCCCATGTTCATTGCCATGGACCCGCCAAAGCACGATGAACAGCGCAAGGCAGTGCTTCCTGCCGTGATGCCGCGACGCCTGGCGGAACTGGAGGACCTTATTCGCGGCAGGGTCGTGGAAGTCCTCGACAGTCTGCCGACAGGAGAAGAATTCAACTGGGTCGACCGCGTCTCCATCGAACTGACGACCCGCATGCTGGCCACGCTGTTCGATTTTCCGTTCGAGGAGAGAAACAAACTGACGTACTGGTCCGACGTGGCCACATCCGGACCCACGGTGGGCGGTGAGAGAAGTGAGGAGGAGCGCGAGGCCATCCTGCGCGAGTGTCTGGAATATTTCCAGACCCTCTGGCACGAGCGCGCCGGGGCTCCCGCGAAAACGGATTTCATCTCGCTGCTTGCCCACGACCCTGCCACCCGCGACATGGAACCCATGGAGTTCCTCGGCAACCTGATGCTGCTGATCGTTGGCGGTAACGACACCACGCGCAACTCCATGAGCGCTTCTGTGCTGGCCCTGCACCAGAATCCCGGCGAGTATGCCAAGTTGGTGTCAGATCATTCGCTGATTCCCGGCATGGTCTCCGAGGTCATCCGCTGGCAGACGCCCCTGGCGCATATGCGCCGCAAGGCAACCCGGGACGTGGAACTGGGCGGCAAGCTGATCCGGAAAGGGGACCGGGTGGTCATGTGGTACATCTCCGGTAACCGGGATGAGGAGGTGATCGAGAACCCCGACGCGTTCATCATCGACCGGGAGAATCCGCGCAATCACATTTCCTTCGGATTCGGCATTCACCGTTGCATGGGCAACCGACTCGCGGAGATGCAATTGCGGGTTCTCTGGGAAGAGCTGTTGTCGCGCTTCCGGCGCATCGAGGTGACCGGCAAGCCGGTGCGTGTCCATTCGAACTTCGTTATGGGCTACAGGGAGTTGCCGGTCATACTGCACCCGGCCTGAGGCGAAGAGGATAAAACACCATGCGGTCGGGTCGAAGTAAACTGGAATTTCCCGGAACGGACGGGTTGACCATTGCCGGTCTGCTGGAGACGCCAGGGGAAAACCCGCAGGCCTTCGTATTGTTCGCCCACTGCTTCACCTGCAGCAAGAACGTGCTTGCCGCCTCCAGGATAGCGCGTGCCCTGGTCGCCCGGGGCTTCGCGGTACTGCGTTTCGACTTTACCGGGCTGGGCAGCAGCGAAGGCGATTTCGCCAATTCGAATTTCTCTGCCAACGTTGCGGACCTGGTGCATGCCGCAGATTACCTCCGGGAGCACTACCGGGCGCCGGCCCTGCTGATCGGTCACAGTCTTGGGGGGGCGGCAGTCCTGGCGGCGGCGCACCAGGTGCCTGAAGCGGCGGGTGTCGTGACCATCGGGGCACCATCGGATCCGGACCACGTGATCCGGCAGTTTGCCTGTGAGGTGAAGGAAATCGAAGAACGGGGGGCCGCAGAGGTCACTCTGGGCGGCAGGGCTTTCACCATCAAGAAGCAGTTTCTCGATGACCTGGCCCAGCACAATCTGGAGGAGCGAATAGCCCAGCTCAGGAAAGCGTTGCTGATCTTTCATTCGCCGATGGACCTGACTGTGTCTATCGACGAGGCAGAGAAAATCTATCGGGCCGCCAGACATCCCAAGAGCTTCGTCAGCCTGGACGACGCCGATCACCTGCTGACCGATGCCCGGGACGCCGACTATGTGGCGGCGACAATTGCCGCCTGGTCAACGCGGTATATTGCGGGTGCGGAGATGGTCTCCCGCGAGGCTTCGTCTCTACAGAAGGGAAGAGTGCTCGTTACCGAAAAGAACCACCAGTTTACCCGCGCTGTGCAGTCGGACAGCCACGTCTGGTTGGCGGATGAGCCGACATCCCTGGGCGGCAGCGATCTGGGCCCCGATCCCTACGAGCACCTGCTGGCCGCACTGGGTACCTGCACCTCGATGACCCTGCGTATGTATGCCAATCGCAAGAAGCTGCCTCTGGACGACGTATCGGTGATGCTGGAGCACTATCGCCAGCACGAAAAGGATTGCGAAGAGTGCCCTGACAAACCGGGCCACATGGACGTGCTGCGGCGATCTATCACCTTGAAGGGTGATCTGTCCCGGGCCGAGCGCGAGAGGCTGCTGGAAATTGCCGAAAGATGCCCTGTCCACAGGACACTGCAGGGTGACCTCAGGATACAGAGCGAACTCGCAGATTGAAGCCGCTTCGAACCCTCAATTGAAGTTATAGCGCAATTCCATCCCGTACATCCGCGGCGGCGCCGTGGTGGTCATGAAGTTTCCGGTGGAGTCCCCGACGGTGGCTGCGCCGAAGTAATACAACTCGTCCGTCAGGTTGGTGGCGTAGAGCGCCGCCTCGAAGCGCGCCTCCGGGCTGATCCACCCCACCCGGGCATTGACCAGGCCATAATCGTCGAAGGTGGACTGATCCTCGTTCTGTCCCGCCCCGGCGTCGAGTCCCATGAAAATCTCATCCACGTAGCTGTAGTCGAGGCGCGGAATGAATATGCCGAAGGCGGTGTCCAGCGTGTACTGGACACCTAAACTGTAGGTCGTCTCGGGGACTTCGGCAAAGGGCTCGGCGGTGCGATCGACCACCGGCAGCGGCTCCTGGCTAAGCAGTGCCCGGGTGCTGAACTGCTGCTCGCTGAACTCCTTGTACTCGTAGTCGTTGAAACTGCCGGTGGCTATCAGCAGCAGGTTGTCCACTGGCGTCCAGGTCCATTCCAGTTCGAAGCCCTCGATCTGTGTTTTCGAGGCGTTGCGCAGGACCACCCGGGGAGTACCCGCGCTGTCGAGAACGACCTGCCGCAGCTGCATGTCGTCGAAATCCGTGCGGAACATGGCTCCGTTCAATCGCATCCGCCCGTCGAGGAAATCCAGTTTGAATCCCAGCTCGTAATTCGCCACGGTTTCTGGCTCCACCGTCGCCTGCCCATCGACCCCGATGGGTTCGAATGTGCCCGACTTGAAGCCCTCGGCATAGCTGGCGTAGAACATGCCTGCATCGATGATGCCGTTATCCACGAAGGCGTCCGGCAGCTGATAGGCCAGGCTGACCATGGGTGTCACTTCATCCCAGGTTTTGTCGACATCCTCGTCGATATCCGGCACCAGATCGCCCGCCGGCACCAGGGGATAGATTGACTGGCCTTCCTGGTCCAGTGGGAACTGCTCTGTGATGAGGGCAAAGATATCCTGCTCCATGACGGCGGGTAGATCGGTTACGAACGCGATACCCAGATCCTCGATGGGGATGATGCCGGGCACCCCGGCGATAGCGTCAAAAGCCACCGAGCGATAAGCCGCCTGGTCGAGCAGCTCCAGTGCCACCGACTGCTCCCGCTTTTCGCTGGTCCAGCGAACACCGGCCGTCAGCTCGAGATTGTCGGTCAGGTCGTAACTGCCCTGGAAGAAGACCGCATAGGTGGTGTTCTTGAGATCATAGGTCTGCCTCTCGGCAGTGGGATCATTGATGACCATGACGCCGGCCGAGGGAATCAGGTAGCCAGACGGATAGCCCGACGAGGTGTCGGAGCCGTCGTCGATGTCCTCCTGCATGGCGAACGCTCCCAGGGTATAGTCCAGGCGCTCATTGAAGGCGCTGCCTATCAGCTGGAATTCCTGCGACCAGTGCTCCCGCTTGCTGGGGCTGCCACCAGCCCTGAAGCGGGAGGATATGGTCAGGTGAGTGGCATCATTATCCGGGTTGCCGAAATTCCCCGATTTATCCTGGTCGCTGTAACCGGTGATGCTCTTCAGGCTGAGCCTGTCATTGATCTCCCATTCCACCGTCAGCCCCAGGAGCGTGTTTTCCAGCTTGAAGGCAATGGGAATCTCTGACGTGACCTTGTAGTCCTCCTCCAGGGAGGAGGAGTAGCCGCAGGCTTCACGGTAAACCTCGGACTGGTCGACATAGCCCGGTTGAACCGGCGTGTCATTGTCGTCGAACGCATCGACGGGTATGGCGTCACCCGGGAATATCCGGTTGCCGAACAGGGAGTCCTCCCCGTTGAAGCTGCTGTCGATCATCAGTCGGCAGTTGGTGGAGGGCTGTATTTCGTCGACATCGCCGTAATAGGCCAGGGCATCCAGCGACAGCGTGTCCGATGGGAGCCAGCGCAGCTGCAGGGCGGCGGACTTGCGATCCTCCGAGGCCGGTTCCTGCCCGGTCGTCACGTTGTCCTGGTACCCGTCCCGTTTGACGGCCCCGAGGGTGATCTTGGACAGCAGTGTGTCGCCGATAAGTGGTACGCTGAAACTCGCCTTCAGGTCGCGGCGACCGTAATTACCCAACCTGCCATCCACGAAGCCGCTCAGTGTGTCATCCGGGCCGTTGGTAGTGACGATGAGCGCGCCTGCGGTGGTGTTCTTGCCGAACAGTGTTCCCTGGGGCCCTCTCAGAACCTGCACGCTCTTGATATCGATGAGATCCAGCAACTGGCCGTCCTTGCGAGGGATGTAGAGGCCGTCGATGTAAACGCCTACCGGGGCATCCACCCGCGAGCCGTCATCCCGTTGACCGATACCGCGAATCCATATCTGGGCTGCACTGGACTGATCCACCTGCAGGCCCGGCGTCTGGTAACCGAGGTCCTTGAGGTTGGTTATGCCCGCGTCTCGCAGCTGGTTCCCGGAGAACGCGGTTATGGCGACCGGCACGTCCTGGATGGCCTCCTCGCGCTTTCGCGCGGTGACGATGACCTCTTCGAGAATGGATTCCTGGGCCTGGGCCGGCAGGGATAAACCCAGGGTGGACAGGGCGATGGCTGCAGCTGAAGCGGCTGCGACTGACACTTCTGCGTGGCGCTTGATATAACGGGGCATGCTTACCCTCCGATTATTAAGATTATTATTCAGCGTCCCTAGTATTGTACGTGTTCGGCCTTTGGTCCAGCGGCAAAATTACACGGTGGATGAATGCCCGCGCCATAGCCCTGGCGCAAAAACCCTAACGGGTTCGACAGTTCCATCGACTACCGTTTCCCGCTAGGCTGTTCGACTCTTGTGCCGGATGAAGATTCCGGCGGCAACGACATGTCCGGCCGCACCCGGGTGTCCATACTCCAGTCACGTTGGGAGGACCTGTAGCATGAGCGATATCACGCTGCGAGAAGTTTGCGAGGCAAACCTGATACCGCTGCTGAAGCTGGACGTCAGTGCCCGCCAGAAAAAATTCGTCGCCAGCAATGCCGTGTCACTGGCGGAGGCGGCATACCGGGAGGAGGCATGGCACCGTGCCATCTATCTGGACGATATGCCGGCGGGCTTCGTGATGCTCTATGACGAATCCCTTCGCGAGGAGCCTGGCGACCAGCCGGAGGTCATGATCTGGCGGCTGATGGTGGACGAGAAATACCAGGGTCGGGGTATTGGGCGGGAAGTTCTCGACCGGGTGGTCGAGCATGTCAGGGGCAAAGGTATATTCTCATCCCTGTTTGTCTCCTATGTGCCCGGCGAGGGTGGTCCGGAAATGTTCTACCGGGACTACGGTTTCGTCGACACCGGGCGAGAGG
This sequence comes from Halieaceae bacterium, assembly GCA_024640505.1. Classification (GTDB taxonomy): domain Bacteria; phylum Pseudomonadota; class Gammaproteobacteria; order Pseudomonadales; family Halieaceae; genus JARRPM01. Next base: position 24,262 of record JAHEEV010000031.1, on the reverse strand, counting down.
ATGGCGGCGAGGTTGTGCTGGTACTGCCGCTGGAGAACCTGCCCGGGCCTGTCCCCGACCCGACAGCCCGGGTGGTCCACCGGGGTGGCTGTCATTGTGGCGCCATTCGGTTTGAAGTCGATGCCCCCCGGGAGGTCACAATTCATGACTGCAATTGTTCGATCTGCAGCAAGGCGGGGTACCTGCACCTGATCGTGCCCGGAAGCTGCTTCCGGCTCCTCCGTGGAGAGGAGTCATTGACAACCTACAGCTTCAATACCGGGGTGGCGCAGCATACGTTTTGCAGGCATTGCGGTATCAAGCCTTTCTATGTCCCACGTTCCAATCCCGACGGCTACAGCGTCAACTTCCGCTGTCTACCGCGCAGCGGTTTCAACGACGTTCGTACAGAGTTGCTGGACGGCCGCAACTGGGAGCAGTCCGCGGCTGCGCTCGGGCATCTATCGCGTCCGGTGCGCTGATACTGCCGCGCGGGAAAGTGGTCAGTGTTGGCGGTTGCCAGCCCGGCCGCGGGAGTGCGATTGTGAGAGCCCCCGCGAGAAAGTCAGGCTGACCGCTTCAGACCGGATGCACTGAAAGTGGCATCGCCCGCTTCAGGCAGAAGTCCCGAGTTCATCACCCGGATATAGGCCTCCACCTGCAGTTCGGCATCCTGCCGGTCCTCGAAAGGGCCTTGCAGGGTTCCCTCACGGGTATAGAAATACCACTGTCCGTTTTCCTCTACGATCCTGTCGGTCCGGTATACCGGACGGCATCTGGGGTCGTCTTTACGTTTTGCTGCCATGGAATACACGCTCCGGGAAACGCCAAAATCACTGGGGAACAGGCTAGCGTACGTGGCCTTGGGGGGCCAAATGGAGAGTGTGACACGGTCTGCAAGTCCGTTCGATATGCTGTCGACGCAGTGTTGCCGGAGGGTTTTTTCCGCGGATGATGGGCCGTTACCTGCCCGGCCTCAGGAGATTTTGTGCGCTACTTCACAAAACGAGGCTGTGATGCGTGCAAATGAGGGCGGCAGTTGGTATGCAGTAAACATTCAGGGGTGGGGCGTTCCGATGAAACTTCAGCGGCAGTGCGATGAGGATGTAAATGCTCAGGAAGCATTCACGGCAAGAATGGAGCGACAGTGTCGCCAGGTAGAGCAGTACCGGCAATCGGTATTGCAGAATGAGGGCCGCTACCTCAGTAAGGATGAGGCGGCTGCCGAATGGGTCGAGCAGTTTGCCGAGGTCTTCGCCCGGGACAATGACAACCCCTGATATTGCCCGTTTCCCTTTTCCGCCTGTACCATAGTGTCAGTGGCCCCTCGGGGTCCGACAGACCCTCGTTTACACATCATCCGGAGATATAGCAATGGCGGGAAAGTTTGACCTGAAAGTGAGCGCCAGCGGCAAATACGTGTTCAACCTGAAGTCCGGTAATGGCCAGATCATACTCAATAGTCAGCAGTACGGGAGTAAATCTGCTGCCGAAGACGGTATTGCATCGGTCAGGAAGAATGCCGGGGACGACAGCCGTTACGAGCGAAAGGAGTCCAGGAGCGGAGAGCCCTATTTTGTATTGAAGGCGGCCAACGGCCAGGTCATCGGCACGAGTGAGATGTACTCGGGCAATGCAGCCATGGAAAACGGTATCGAGTCCGTCAAAACAAACGGCCCATCGGCGGACATTGCGGATAGCACCGAGGCCTAGTATCGGCATCCCTCCAGGCACTGCGATCCGTCGCGGTGCCAATTCTTACTGCCAAGGAGATGACTGCCGTGGATGCCATACTGTTCGAGAAGCGCAACCGTCAGGCCTGGATCACGCTCAATCGGCCTGATCACCACAACCTCATGAATGGCGAGATGTTCGTGCAACTGGCGGACGCCTGGGAGGAGGTGCGCAACGACGATAACATCCGGGTGGCCGTGGTGACCGCCGCGGGAGAGGTCGATTTCTGCTGTGGCGGAGATCTCGGCGGCGTAATACCCCTGTGGACCGGTGCCAGGAAGCCGGAGAACGATCTCGAACGGCGCCTGCTCGACGACCCCCTCATCATCGACAGGGTGATGCTGAAGGACCAGCCGCTTTATAAACCGGTCATCGCCGCTGTCAACGGGCGCGCCCTCGGGGGCGGCACGGAGCTGTTGCAGGCCACGGATATCCGCATCGCCGCTGATCACGCGGAATTCGCCCTGCCCGAGCCGCGCTCCGGTGTGGTCCCGGGCGCGGGTTCCATGGTGCGCCTCACCCGGCAGTTGCCCTATGCCCATGCCATGAAGATTCTGCTGGGAGGTGAGCCGGTCGGTGCGAAAGAGGCACTGGCCATGGGCCTGGTCTCCGAGGTGGTGCCCATGGGCCGCCTGCTTGAGCGCTCGGAGGAGGTGGCGGAAAACGTCTGTCGCCAGGCGCCGCTGGCGCTTCAGGCGATCAAGCGTACGGCCCTGGAAACCCATACATTGCCCTGGGCCGATGCCTTCCGCTTTGAAATGGAGCAGGCGGGTGCCGTGATGATGAGCCGGGATGCGCGGGAGGGCCCCAGGGCCTTCAAGGAGAAACGCACACCGGATTTCCGGGGGGAGTGAGCATGGCCGATATCGAACCGAACACGCCGGTGCTGGTGGGCATCGGTATCATTGGTCAGCGGACAGAGGACTGGAAGGCAGCCAGGGAACCCTTCGAGTTGATGGTGGATGCGGCCCGCGCGGCGTTGCGGGACGCCGGCCAGGAGAGCCTGGCGGGACAGATCGACCGTATTTACGTCCCGCGGGGCCTCTGGCATTACGGGGACCCTGCCCGATTGGTGGCGCATGCCATCGGGGCGCAGCAGGCCACCTCCGTTCTGCTGGAGGTCGGTGTCCTGCAGCAGACCGCCATCGGCGAAGCCTGCCGCCAGATCGCGGACGGTGAACTGGCCACGACCCTGGTGGTCGGCGGTGAGGCCCGCTACCGCTGGCTGCGTGCCCAGATAGCCGGTGAGGAGGCGGAGGAAACCGGGCAGGAGGCGAAACCCGATATCACCCTGACCCCGGCGGCGGAGCTGTACCTGGACGCGGAGGTCAATTCCGGCCTGGGCTATATGCCGGTCAACTATTACGCGATTATGGAGAGCGCCTTCCGGGCGTCCCGGGGCTGGAGCATCGACGAGCACCGGGACCGCCTGGCGGATCTGTACAGCCGTTTCAGCGAGATTGCCACGGATAACCCTCACGCCTGGAGGCCGGGCTACGTTGCGCCTGACGCGATCCGCAACCCCGGCCCGAAAAATCCCATGCTCGCCTTTCCCTACACCAAATTGCACAACACCTCCTGGAACGTGGACCAGGCCGCCGCGCTGCTGTTCTGCAGTGCGGCCAGGGCGCGGGAACTTGGCATCCCGCGGGAGCAGTGGATCTTTCCGCTGGCCAGTGCCGAGTGCGATCACATGTTGAGTGTCGCCCAGCGGCGGCAACTGCACCGGGTGCCCGGGGTCAAGGCCGCAGCCGAGGCTGCTTTTGCCGCGACGGCGTGTACCGCAGACGAATTTGACCTGCTGGAGCTGTACAGCTGTTTCCCCATCGCGGTCGAGGCCTATGCCGCCGAGATGGGGCTGGACCTGGAGCGAGACCTGACGGTGACCGGCGGCATGCCCTTCGCGGGTGGCCCCCTCAACAACTACGTATTGCAGGCTACTGGCCGACTGGTGGAATTGCTGCGCCAGAAGCGCGGCAGCAAGGGCGTGGTGACGTCCGTATCCGGCCTGCTGACCAAGCAGGGCATCGGGCTGTGGTCCACCGATCCTGGCAAACAGCCGTTCCGGTTCCTCGATGTCACTGAAGATGTGGCCGGGCAGAACCCGCCGATGGAGATCGCCGACGACTACCAGGGCGAGGCGACCATCGCCGGCTACACGGTCATGTACCAGGCCGGGGAGCCGCTCCGCGCGGTCGCCATGGTGGATCTGCCTGACGGCCGCCGGGACGTGGTATGGAGCGACGATGCCGCGCTCATGGCGGATATGGAGCGGCAGGAGTATTGCGGGAAAACGGTCAGTTGCAGTGACCGGCGCATCGTGACCGTTCTTTCCTGAGCGACCCCTCCGGTCAGCCCGACCCGCCCCAGGCCCGGGGCATCTGCATGTTCAATCGTTCCATGCCGCCGTTCACGCACAGGATGTCGCCGGTGACGTAGCTGGCCGCATTCGAGCAGAGGTACAGCGCGCCCAGGGCGATATCCTCGACTTCACCCAGCCGCGCCATCGGGGTGAGTTCCACCATGGTCTGCTCGATCTCGTCGGTGAGCACGGTATTGAGGGCGTCGGTCTTGGTAGACCCCACCGCGATGGCGTTGACCCGTACCCGGGGCGCAAATTCCTGGGCCAGTTCCAGGGTGAGAAAAGACAGAGCGCTCTTGGCGGTGCCGTAGGCGGCGAAGCAGGGCGCGGGTTTGTGGCCGGCGATGGAGGAGATGTTCAGGATATTGCCACCGTCGGCGGAATCCACCATCAGCGGCGCGCAGATGCGGGACATTTCGAAAGCGGTGGTGACGTTGAAGCGCAGCGCCATCTCGAATTCCCGGGAACTGGTCTGGGACACCGGTTTGGGAGGGGAGCCCCCGGCATTATTGACCAGGATGTCGATGCGCCCGAACTCTGCCATGGCACTGTCGGCCAGACGCTGCAACTGGGCGAAGTCCAGCACGTCGGTGGGCACCACCAGCGCCTTTGAGCCCAGCGCGGCGACCTCCGCTGCGACCGACTGCAGGTCTGCCTCTGTGCGCGCACCGATCACCACGCTGGCCCCCACCTCGGCAAAAGCCCGGGCGATCGCGGCGCCTATGCCCTTGCCGGCACCCGTAATGACAGCTACCTGGCCATCCATCCTGAATTTGTCCATCAACGGCATGATCATCTCCCGAGGTTTTCGCTTGCGGTCACGCTACGTGTAACCCTGCGCAGTGTAAAGATATACTGCGCACCTGATGGTGCAACTCCTGGCGCAGGTTCATTGAATAACGGAGCAGGCCTTGGCCTGGTTACCCTGATTGCCCTGGTGGTGGGCAACATGCTGGGCGCGGGCGTTTTCACCACGTCCGGGTTTGCCCTGGCAGATCTCGGCTCGCCCGTCTATGTACTCATCGCCTGGCTGGTGGGCGGCCTGCTGGCCCTGTGTGGCGCGATCAGCTATGGCGCTCTGTCCCGGCTGATGCCGGTCTCCGGCGGCGAATATTATTATCTGTCCCGCGCCGTTCATCCGCTGGCGGGTTTCGTGGCGGGTTGGGTTTCTCTCTGGGCGGGCTTCACGGGAGCCATCGCCTTTGCCGCGATCACCTTCGAGGCCTACCTGCTGCCGGCTACCCCTGAGGGTTTGCTGCCCGACAATGTCGTGGCGACCCTCGCCATTCTGCTGGCGGCACTGGCTCATGGGGTGCGGCTGAGAAACGGCGTGCTGCTGCAGAACCTTGCGGTGGGGCTTAAGCTGCTTTTCATCGTCGGTTTTATCCTGTTTGTCGTCCTCAATGCGGATGTCACCGGCTGGGATGGCGTGGCTGCCTGGCGTGACGAGCCCCTGCCCGCATTCCCGGTGACCGCCTTTGCGCTGACGCTGATGTGGGTCTCTTTCAGCTATTCGGGCTTCAATGCGTCCATCTACGTGGCCAGTGAGGCTGACGATCCCCGGCGCAACGTATCCCGCGCCATGATCCTGGCCACACTGCTCATCATGCTGGTCTACCTGGTGTTGAACGCGATCTTCGTGTTCGCACCGGCGCCGGGTGTCATCGCGGGACGGGAGGATGTCGCCGCGCTGGCGGCCGATGCGCTGGCCGGGGAGGGGCTGGCCAGTGCGATGCGCGTCATTATCGCCATGGCCCTGTTGACCTCGGTATCCGCCATGATGATGGCCGGTCCCCGGGTTTATGCGCAGATGGCCGCCGACGGCCTGATGCCCGCAGTGCTGCGGTTCAGGGAAGAAGTCCCTTCGGCAGCCGTCGCCTTGCAGGGGGCCCTCGCCATCGTCGTGGTCTGGATGACGGGCCTGCGCGAGCTGCTCTCCTACCTGGGGTTCACCCTCGGTCTGAGCGCCGCAGCGAGCGTGGCCAGCCTGTTCATCGTGGTCAGGCGCCGGGGCCTCGATGCTGCCCGGATCCGCGGATACCCCTGGGCCCCCGTAATATTCGTCACCATGACACTCGTTTTTGCAGCACTGGCGGCCACCCATAATCCGCGTGAAATGGTGGCCGCGGTGGTGACCCTGCTCCTTGCCGTACTGGTCTACTACCTGTTCGGCAGACAGCATCAGCGCCTGGTCGATTGACCCGTGGATGACCTGCAGGCCTGGCAGTATGCGCTGATTGCGCTGTTGTTCATGTGGGGCGGATTTGTGCGGGCATCACTGGGCTTCGGCGGATCGGTCCTGACCCTGCCGTTCCTGCTCATGGTGCACAATGAACCCCTGGTCTTCCTGCCGCTCATCGCGGTGCATCTGCTGTTCTTCTCGTTCATCACGGTCGGCCAGTCACATCTGCGGGAGCGCCGCAAGGGGCCGGGGGAGGGCAGCGCAGCGGTAGACTGGCGGTTTCTGCGCTACGCCCTGGCGCTGATGGTGGTGCCCAAGCTGCTGGGCGTTGCCGGCGTGATCACCCTGCCGGCAAATATCGTGAGCGGCTTCATCTTTATCGTTGTTTCGGTCTACGCACTGACCTATATTCTGGATCGTCCTTTCAAGAGCAACAGTCGGGCGCTGGATGCCCTGTTCCTGGTGCTGGGCGGATATGTCAGCGGCACGTCCCTGGTGGCGGCGCCGCTGGTGGTGCCGGTCGCGGCGAGCCGTGTGGACAGACACCAGCTTCGCGATACGCTGTTTGTTCTCTGGTTTGTACTGGTGTCTCTCAAGCTGGCGGCATTTTTCCTGACGGGTGTCGATCTGCAGTGGCGTCACCACCTGTGGCTGTTGCCCTGCGCGGCTGTCGGGCACGTTATCGGTTTGCGCTTTCACGACTATGCGCTAAATTCCGATACGCGGCTGTACTTCCGTGTACTGGGTGTGGGCCTGCTGGCGGTCAGCCTCACCGGCCTGCTGCGCATGGCGCTGTTTCAGGGCTGACGCAAAGCGTGTGAACAGGCCCTGGTATCCCGCGACAATTCGCCCGGGATACGATCGAAATCAATAACAACCGGGGGTTCGTCCCCCACAATGGGCGCCAATGGGCATAGAAATCAACAATACCAACTTTTCCCCGGAGGATTATGCAGCCTTCACCGCTCGTCTCGAGGACAACCTGTCCGCCCTGGCCGATCTGGCAGGGGAGCCCGCTTTCGGCCAGGGTCCCGGCTCCCTGGGCGCCGAGCTGGAAATGTACATCGTGGATGGCGACGGCAACCCGCTTTACGCCAATCAGGAGATTCTGGCGGATGCGAAGGACCCCCAACTTACCCTGGAGCTCAACCGCTACAATCTCGAGTACAACCTGTCTCCCTACCGGCTGGACGCTTCCCCCTTCCACTCCACGGAACAGGAGATCCTGGCCAAGTTGAAGTATCTGCGGGGCGTGGCCGACAAGCGGGGCGGTCGCATCGTGCCCATCGGCATCCTTCCCACCCTGCGCCAGTCCGATTTCGGCAGCCACTGCATCACGGACCGCCGGCGCTACCACGCCCTGGTCGAGCAGTTGATCCGGCGCCGTGGGGGCGACTTCAGGATCGACATCAACGGCGAGGAACCACTCAAACTGGAGATGTCGGATATCACCCTGGAAGGAGCCAATACCTCCTTTCAGGTCCATTACAAGGTCAAGCCGGAGAACTACGCCGATACCTTCAACGCCATGCAGTTGATGACACCCCTGGCGCTGGCCATCGGCGCTAACTCTCCCACTCTCTTCGGCAACTCCCTCTGGCACGAAACCCGCGTACCCCTGTTCAAGCAGTCTATCGATACACGTCACGTGGACCGCTACGGCTGGAACGAGCCGGCCCGGGTCAGTTTCGGCCAGGGCTGGGCGCGCCGGGGGGCGGGGGAGCTGTTCCGGGAAGTGGTGCGCATCTACCCGCCGCTGCTGCCGATCTGCGCGGATGCCTCCCCGGCAGACGATCTTGCGGCGGGAAAGGTTCCCGCCCTGGCAGAGCTGCGCCTGCACCAGAGTACCGTGTGGCTCTGGAACCGGCCCATCTACGACGATACGGAAGGCGGACACCTGCGGGTGGAGATGCGCGCGCTGCCCGCAGGCCCCACGCCTGTGGACATGGTGGCAAACGCGGCCCTCCTGATCGGCCTCGCTGAGGGGATACGTCCGCGTATCAATGAGTTGCTGCCGGGCCTGCCGTTCCATATCGCGGAATACAATTTCTACCGCGCAGCCCAGTTCGGGCTCGATGCCAGGCTGGTGTGGCCGGAGTACGACCAGTCAGGCTATCGCGAGCAGCCGGTTTGTTCCATACTTGAGCGCCTGCTGCCACTGGCCAGGGAAGGTCTGGATGCCATCGGTATCGACGCCCGGGAATCCGAACATTACCTGGGTGTCATAACGCGGCGCCTCGAGCGGCGGCAGTCCGGCGCCGTCTGGCAGCGGAAAATGCTGGCCAGGCTCAATGAAACGATGCCGACCCAGCCGGCCCTACACGAACTACTGGAGATGTTTATCGGCCACAGCGTGCAGAACCTGCCCGTGGCCGAGTGGCCCCTATGAGACGATTCAGATTTATCCGCGACCCCCTGGCAATCGACATCGGTAACAATGTCGAGGAATTTCTCCGGGAGCTGGGTGGCCCCGCCTGCATTTTCCTGGACGGTAAAGATACCTCCCGCACCCGGGCCCTCGTAACCCTGCAGCACGGCAACGAGCCGTCCGGTGTGATGGCGCTGTTTCGCTGGCTCAAGTCCTCGCGGCAGCCGGCGGTCAACGTGGTGTGTATCGTCGCTTCGGTGGCGGCCGCTCTGGAGCCTCCCCTGTTCAGTCACCGCATGCTGCCCCGGGCCCGGGACCTGAACCGGTGCTACAAACCGCCCTTCGAGGACGCCCAGGGCAAGCTGGCGGAGGAGATCCTGGAAATACTTCACATGCATCACCCGGAGGCGGTCGTCGACCTGCACAATACCTCCGGATCCGGTCCCTCTTTTGGCGTGTGTACCCACATGGATCGCCAGCACGATGCGCTGGTGTCGATCTTCACCCAGCGCCTGATCGTCTCCAACCTGGGGCTGGGTGCACTGATGGAAATCAGTGAACACAGCTATCCCACGGTCACCGTGGAGGTGGGAGGCCGCGAGGACGCGGAAGCCCATGAACTGGCCTTCGAGGGTATGTGCCGCTACTTCGAGGCGGATGCCGTGCTGGCCCAGGGGGAAACGGACTGGGGACTGGAGCTGCTGCGCGATCCCATCCGGCTGGAGTTGAATGACAACATCAGCCTCACCTATGCCGAGGGCATCCGGGAAGACTACGATATCACCCTCAAGCCCGATATCGAGCACCACAACTTCGGCGGCGTCACACCCGACACCGCCCTGGGCTGGGCCCGGGGTCCCGAGCGCCGGCTCTTTGCCGCCCAGGATGCGGGCGGCCGTTGCGCGGTCACCCGCCTGGTGCGGATCGAGGACGGCATCCTCTATCCCGCCCAGCCTCTCAAGCTGTTCATGATCACCAACAACGCCTCCATCGCCTCCTCCGACTGCCTGTTCTACGCAGTGGCTGACGACGGCAGCGCGATCTGTATCTAGCCCCTCCCCAGGACTGATTGGCGCCACCCCCGTAGGAGCCTGGAGCCTGCCCCGTTTTACCGGGTGCTCCGCGGGCGAAAGAATCCCTGGAACTCCCCTCCGCGGCCGATAAACCCCCCGGAACCACCCCAACCTGTAGCCAATTCAGACAGGTTTTTCCGGAGCCCTTCAACCGGCCGTATTTAATGGTTTTTGGGGCTTGCAATTAAATTTCAAAGCACTGAGTATATATACAGTAGTTTTAGTGAATGGGGCGGGAAATCTTCCCGGCCTCCAACAGCAGGCGAACAGCACAGGGGAACGCACTATGGATGCCAATAAAGAAAAAGCCTTGAATGCGGCACTGACCCAGATCGAGCGTCAGTTCGGCAAGGGAACGGTCATGCGCATGGGAGACAGGGAGCACGTAGCCATCCCCGCCATCTCTACCGGTTCCCTGGGCCTGGACATCGCCCTCGGCATCGGCGGGCTGCCCAAGGGCCGGATCTGTGAGATTTATGGACCGGAATCCTCCGGGAAGACCACGCTGACCCTGCAGGTGATCGCCGAGGCCCAGAAAGCAGGCGGCACGGCAGCCTTTATCGATGCGGAGCATGCCCTGGACCCGATCTACGCGGAAAAACTGGGCGTGCGGATGGACGACCTCATAATGTCCCAGCCGGATACCGGCGAACAGGCCCTGGAAGTGGCCGAGATGCTGGTGCGTTCCGGCGCGGTGGACGTGCTGGTGGTGGATTCGGTGGCGGCGCTGACCCCCAGGGCCGAGATCGAGGGTGAGATGGGCGACTCGCATGTCGGCCTGCAGGCACGCCTGCTCAGCCAGGCTATGCGCAAACTCACCGGTACCATCAAGCAGACCAACTGCCTGGTGATTTTCATCAACCAGATCCGCATGAAGATCGGTGTGATGTTCGGCAACCCAGAGACCACGACCGGCGGTAACGCCCTCAAGTTCTATTCGTCGGTACGTCTGGACATCCGCCGCATCGGCGCGGTGAAGGATGGCGACGAGGTTGTCGGTAACGAAACCCGGGTCAAGGTCGTCAAGAACAAGGTCGCGCCGCCCTTCAAGCAGGCCGAATTCCAGATCATGTACGGCAAGGGGATCTACCATATGGGCGAGATCATCGACCTCGGCGTCAAGCAGAACCTGGTGGAAAAATCCGGCGCCTGGTATTCCTATAAAGGTGACAAGATCGGTCAGGGCAAGGCCAATGCGGCCAAGTTCCTGGATGACAATCCGGCAGTGGCCAATGAAATCGAGACGCAGATCCGCGCCCAGTTGCTCAATACCGGGGTCCCGACGCCTGCCAAGGAGGCCGAGAGCAGCGAGGCGGCAGCCGAGCAGGAGTAATCCCTGACGGTGACAGCATTACACCACCGCTTTCCCCAGAGGCGCCGGGAATCCACTTATCCCACTCTCGCTCCCGGCGCCTCTTTTCTCCATGCGCGACTCTGAAGCCTGTTCCGGTCCAGACCCGCAGGAGTCCCCGGTTGCGGTCGACCCGGCCGAGATCCGGCGGGCCGCCATGAACCTGCTGGCGCGTCGGGAGCACTCGCTGGTGGAATTGCGGCGAAAGCTGGGGGCGCGTTTTCAGGATGGGGAACTGCTCGAAGAGGAGCTCCAGCGCCTGTCTGACGAGAACCTGCAAAGTGATAGCCGCTATGCCGAGAGCTTTGCCCGGCAGCGCGCTGGCCGGGGCTACGGGCCGGTGCGGGTGCGGCAGGAAATGCGGGAGAAAGGCCTCAACGATGCGGCGATTGCTGACGCTTTTCAGCGGGCTGATCTCGACTGGTATGCCCTGGCGGAAGAGGTATTCCGTAAGAAGTTTGGCGCCGCCATGGATGGGGGAGATCATCAGCAGGCGTTGAAGGAAAAGGCCCGGCAGGCGCGCTTCATGCAGTACCGGGGTTTCGAATCCGACCACTACCGCCACCTCCTGGGGGAGTAAAGGGGCATCCTGTCCTTGCCCCTGTCGGGTATTCACAGTATTTTCTCTCATGATGTTGTAGGAGCGCTCTCCGAGCGCGATCCCCCGAACCTTCCGAACACGTAGCCCTCAATGAGCGAAAACACTGAAAACCAGATGCACTACGAACTCTCGGAGGCGCATCATGACCCGCTGATACGGTCATTGCACCGGGTCATCGGTGTCTGCATCAAACTCCTGGCGATACTGATGGTGGCGGTCATCATGTGGGGTGTGCTCGATGTCTGTTACGTGCTTTATAACAGTCTCATGGAGCCACCGCTGCTGCTGCTGGATGTCGGCGACATTTTCGAGATCTTCGGCGCGTTTATGGTGGTATTGATCGCAATAGAGATTTTTATCAACATCCGGCTGTACCTGGGCAGCAGCACGCTGCCGATAAAGCTGGTCATTGCCACGGCCCTCATGGCTATCGCCAGGAAAGTTATTATTCTCGATCTCGATAACACATCATCCACCTACGTTTTTGCCATTGCCGCTGTCGTACTCGCCCTGGGAGTGACCTACTGGCTGATTGGAAAAACCAAGGAAACCACTTCGTGATCCGGCAGAGCCGGAAAGGCGTCTGAATCTATGGCAATGCTCACATTTCACGGAGCCGCCCAGGAAGTCACCGGCTCCTGCCACCTGCTGGAATCACCCAGCGTCGGCCGCGTCCTGCTGGATTGCGGTATGCACCAGGGGGGAGACGCGGTAGAGCGTATACAGGACGAGGAATTTCCCTTCGATCCCGCCGGTATCGACGCCGTTATCCTGTCCCATGCCCACCTGGATCATTCCGGCCTGCTGCCCAAGCTCTACCATGAAGGCTTTCGCGGTGCACTGATCTGTACGACAGCCACCGCAGAACTCCTCGATGTGATGTTGCACGATTCGGTAGGCTTGTACCTGCGTGATCTGGAACGAACGAATACGCGCAATGCGCGTCGCGGACGCCCCCTGATCGAGCCCGTATTCGATATGGATGATGTGGCCGGGGTGCTCGGACTTTGCCAGGGACATCCCTACGGCGAGGCGATTGCCCTGGAGGCGGGTGCCGTCGTCTGTTTTCGCGATGCAGGCCACATTCTCGGCTCCTCGATTGTCGAAGTGACCCTGCAGGAGAAAGGTGAGGAGAAAACCCTGGTCTTTTCCGGCGACCTCGGCAAGCGGGACTCCGTATTGATGAATGAGCCCACCGTAGTGCATAAAGCGGACATCCTGCTGGTGGAAAGCACCTACGGCGATCGCGAGCACCGTGGCGAAGAGGACTCCATGAGCCAGCTGCGCGATATCCTGCGCGAAACCTGGCGCCGCGGCGGCAGCGTGATGATTCCGGCTTTTGCCGTGGGTCGCACCCAGGACATCCTGTTTCACCTTGGCTGCCTGCATCACCAGGGCGAACTGGATAACTGGGAGGTGTTCCTGGACAGCCCCATGGCCATTGCCGTGACCCGGGTCTACGATCGCTGGCTGGACATGCTGGATGGAAACGAGGTGCGGCAGTTGTGCCAGGCTCACCGGGAATCCCTGGAGACGTTTCTTCCGACCCTCAATCTCGCGATCGAGACCGAGGAGTCCATGGCCATCAACCGCATCAAGAGCGGCGCCATCATTATTGCCGGCAGCGGCATGTGCACCGGTGGCCGCATCCGTCACCATTTCAAGCGACGCATCTGGGATGATCGCAACACGATTATCTTCACCGGCTACCAGGCCAGGGGAACCCTGGGTCGGGTGATCGTGGACGGCGCAAAGAATATCAAAATGTTCGGTGACGATTACGTGGTTAAAGCGCAGGTAGAAACCCTTGGTGGACTATCCGCGCATGCTGGCCAGAGTGGGCTGGTGGATTGGATCACGGCATTCAGTCCGGCACCCAGGACGATCCTCGTACACGGCGAAGCGCGCGCCCAGGATGGCCTTGCTGACAGGCTCTGGAAAGAGCACGAACTCAAGGTGGAGATACCGGCCCGGGGCGATAGCATCGTTTTCTGATTTGCCGGCGTAGATCATGAGCAGCGCTTTCGAAGGATTGATGAAGTACACGCTTCGCGGCGGATTGCCGGTGGCCCTGTTCCTGGTGGGGCTGGCGGCGGGTGTGCTGGCGCTGCTAATGACGCCGCGGGAAGAAGAGCCCCAGATCGTCGTGCCCATGGTGGATGTGCTGGTGCAGGCGCCCGGGCTGAGTGCCAAACAGGTGGAGCGCCAGGTCACCGTGCCCCTGGAGAAACTCCTGGCGCAGATCCCCGGTGTGGAGCACGTCTACTCCAGCACCGCCACGGGACAGGCGGCCGTCACCCTGGCTTTCTATGTCGGGCAGGATCGCGAGGATTCGATCCTCAATACCTACAACAAACTCTACTCCAACCAGGACCGGATACCTCCCGTCGTCAGCCAGTGGCTGCTGAAACCGGTGGAAGTGGATGATGTGCCCATTGTCCTGCTGGGACTCTGGAGTGAAGACCCGCAGCGCTACAGTGATTACCATTTGCGGCGCATGGCCGACGAGGTGTCGACCGTACTGCAGGGCATCCCGCAGACCAGCGAAGTCAACGTCGTCGGCGGAAGGCCCCGCACCCTGAATATACTGATCGACCCGGAGATCATGGGGGCACGCAAGACCACTGCGGCGGATATCGTCGGCGCGCTGGGGATCTCGAACCTGCTGCAGGGCGCCGGTAACTGGGCCTTCAACGACCAGTCCATCCGCCTCGAGGCGGGTGATTTTTTCCGCGACGTGGCGGAACTGGAAAACGCCGTGGTCAACGTGATCGACGGGGTTCCTGTCTACCTGCGGGATGTCGCCCGGGTGGTAGACGGGCCGGCAGAGCCGGACTTTTACACCTGGATCGACTTTACCGGGGCCCACCCGGCGGGCGGGGCCTCCGCCAACCTGCCCATGGTGGCCATTTCCGTGGCCAAGCAGCGGGGTTCGAATGCGGTGTCGGTAGCCGCGGCGGTGCACGATACCATGGCGCAACTGCAGCGGGACCTGCTGCCTCCTGAAGTTCACGTGGAGGTGTTGCGGGATTACGGCCAGACCGCCAACGAGAAGGTCAATAATCTCGCCAGCAGCCTCGCCTTCGCGATTTTCACCGTGGTGGTGTTCATCGGCGTGTTTCTCGGCTGGCGGCCGGCAGTGGTGGTCGGCCTGGCGGTGCCCATCTGCTACGGCATCACCCTCGCGCTCGATTTGCTGCTGGGCTATACCATCAACCGGGTGACCCTGTTCGCCCTGATCCTCTCCCTGGGCCTGCTGGTGGACGATCCCATCACCGGGGTCGACAACATCTCCCGCTTCATGGCCCGCAAGCGCCTGTCACTGCAGGACCGCGTGGTGGCCGCGATAGCGGAAATCCGCGTCCCCCTGGTGATGTCTTCGGTGACCATCGTCGTCGCGTTCCTGCCCCTGGCGTTCATCACAGGCATGATGGGGCCTTACATGGCGCCGATGGCTTTTAACGTGCCGGTGAGCGTGATCGCAAGTACCGCTGTCGCATTCCTCGTCACTCCCTGGCTGGCCAGCAAGCTGCTGCGGGAGCCTGATTCTGACGCAGTCGACAGCGATACGGTGGTGGCTGAAGGGGGTGTTTATTATCGTTTCATGGCACCTGTCCTGGCTCATCGCGGTCGAGCGAAAGGCGTATTGTGGCTGGTCCTGTTGCTCTTCGTAGGTGCCGCCGTCCTCCCCCTGTTTCGTGTCGTGCCGCTGAAACTCCTGCCCTTCGATAACAAGAATGAGGTGCAGGTGTTGATCGATATGCCCGAGAGCGCCAGCCTGGAGCGGACCGCTGCGATGACCCGGGATATAGCGACGCAGGTGGCGCGGCTGCCCGAGGTCAGGACTGTTGCCGCCTTCGTCGGTATTCCATCGCCCATGGATTTCAACGGCATGGTGCGACGCTATTACCAGCGGCAGGGACCGCATCTGGCGGAGCTGCGTCTGATCCTGGCGGACAAGACCGAGCGCGACCACCAGTCCCACGGCGTGGTGTTGCGGCTGCGTGAGCTGCTGGCGCCGTTCAGCACCGGGGGTATCAGTATCAAGGTCGTGGAGGTCCCGCCCGGCCCGCCGGTGCTCAGCACCCTGGTCGGGGAGATCTACGCTGACACCCTGGTCCCCTACGAGACCCAGAAAGCGGCAGCGCAGGTCCTGATGGAGCGGCTGTCACGGGAGGCCCATGTGGTGGAAGTGGATTCCACGGTGGAGGATGACCGGCCGCGCCTGCGCTTCGTGACCGACAAGCAGAAAGCAGCCCTGTCCGGTGTCTCGACGGAGGACGTGGCCCAGACCCTGGTCATGGCCAACCGGGGAAAAATAGCCGGGTATCTGCAACTGGAGCGCGAAGCCCGGCCTCTGCCGATTGAGCTGCGCATGGATCCGCACCAGAGGATTTCCGATCACGATTTCCAGCGACTGCTGGTCAAGGGGCGGCAGGGTGTCGCCAAGACCCGCACGGCACAGGGGCTGGAGATAGCGCCGCAACCCCTGGTGCCACTGGGAGAGCTGGGGCAGTTCGAGAGCGGCATCGCGGACCAGATGATTCATCACAAGGACCTGCGGCCCGTTGTATACGTGACAGCGGAATTGAACGGGCGCACCCCGGCGGAAGTGATCGCCGATGTGCACGCAGACCAGGGTGAGCCCGCCGGCGGCGCGACCAGCAAATGGGATTCGCGCAATTATATCGCCAGTGGCGCCGGCGATGGCTGGGTGTTGCCGGCGGGAACCGATGTGGTGTGGAGCGGCGAGGGGGAGTGGCGCATCACGGTGCGTGTTTTCCGCGACATGGGTCTGGGCTATCTCTTCGCCCTGCTGGCCATATTCGGCGTGCTGCGCCTGCAGACCGGTTCCACTTCCCTGTCGCTGATCATCATGTCGGCAATCCCGCTGACCATCATCGGCATCATGCCCGGCTTCTGGTTGATGAACCAGTTCGGGGAGCGGGTCATCGCCGGTGCGCCCGAGCCGGTGCTGTTCACCGCAACGGCGATGATCGGGATGATCGCCCTGGCTGGGATCGTGGTGCGTAACTCCCTGATCCTGGTGGAATTCATTTCCCAGGCACGGGAGCGTGGCGCGTCCATCAGGGAAGCCCTGCTGCAGGCAGGTACCGTCCGCATGCGCCCGGTATTGCTGACTGCGGGCACCACCCTGCTCGGCAACCTGATTATCACCCTGGATCCCGTCTTCAGCGGTCTGGCCCTCGCCATCATTTTCGGTATCGTGGCTTCCACATTCTTCAGCCTGGTGGTGGTCCCCGTGGTCTATCTGTTGATATTCGAGAAACATGAACAGTCGGCGGAGCACACCCCGCCGGCGGGGGAAGTCGCACCATGAACAAGAACAGGGGCGGTCTGCTGCTGCCCGTTATCGCCGTCATTATTCTGGTCCTGCTGATAGCCGTGATGGCCGGGTACTTTACCCGCAAGATCGAACCTGGCCTGGAGGCGGCGGACATGGCGGATACCAGCCAGGCCCTCGTCGTCGAGTCGCGCGATACTGCGTTTACAGAATCGGTACCCGCCTCCGTCGAAGCCAAGGAGGCCACCATCATCTCCTCGCGCCTGTTGTCCCGTATCACCGCAATATCCGTGCGCGCCGGCGACTACGTGGAGCAGGGGCAGCTGCTGCTGGAACTGGAAAAGAGCGACCTGCTGGCGCGGGCACAGCAGGCCCGTGAACGCATTCGCTCGGTGGAAGCCCGGCTGACCGAGGCGCGGCAGAATCTTGTGCGTGCGGAAGAACTGCACCAACGGGGGCTCATTGCCGTTGCCGACCGGGATGCCGCCCGGGCCAACGCGGCCTCGCTGGAGGCGGACCTGGCTTCCGCGCGACAGGCGCTCGAGGAGGCGGAGACCGCCGTCGGCTTTTCCGAGATCAGGTCTCCCATCGCCGGGCGGGTGGTAGACCGTTTCGCCGAGCCCGGCGATACCGCCTCACCGGGCGAAAAATTGCTGTCGCTCTACAATCCCTTTTCACTTCGGGTGGAAGCGCAGGTACGCGAGGAGCTCGCCCTCACCCTGGTCACCGGCCAGGAACTGCAGGTGGAACTCCCGTCCCTCGAACAGAGCGTCACCGGCCGTATCGAGGAAATCGTGCCCGCGGCGGACCCGGGATCCCGCAGTTTCCTGGTCAAGGTCATACTGCCCTCGACCCGTGACCTGCTGCCCGGCATGTACGCCCGCTTGCACGTCCCGGCCGGCACGCGCAGGCTGCTGCTGGTGCCGGCTGATCGCCTGGCAAGCGTCGGCCAGCTGGACGTACTCTGGGTGGTGGAGAATGGCGTGGCGGTGCGTCGCTTCGTGCGTCTGGGCAAACCCGCCGCCGACGGATTGGTCGAGGTCGTTTCCGGTCTGAAGGAGGGTGAGCAGGTGTTGCCTGCACCGTGATAACGAAGCATCTCTCCAGCTGACAGGCAGGGAGGGGGGCTGGCGGAATCTGCAATTCTGGTCTATTTTTTCAGTGTGATAGATACCTGTCGATTGCTTGGCCACTGCTGTGAGGCGAACAGGAGGATAAAACCATGACTCCCTGGGAATTCAAGGCCACAGAACTGTCTGCCTGCAACTGCGCCTATGGTTGTCCCTGCCAGTTCAACGCACTGCCCACCTACGGTCACTGCGAGGCGATGGTGGGAATGCAGTTTCACGAGGGGCACTTCGGCGACACCCGGCTCGATGGACTGCGGGCGGTCTGCATCATGCAGTGGCCCGGTCCGGTTCACGAGGGCGGCGGCAAGGCCTTCATTATCATCGACGAAGCGGCCGACGAGGCACAGCGCGAGGCCCTGGTAACCATACTCAGCGGTGGCGAAACCGAAGCCGGTGCGACGATTTTCAATGTTTTCGCCGCCACGTACGATGAGGTTTTCGAACCGGCATTTGCACCGATCGAAATGGCCGTGGATGTGGAGGCGCGAACCGGGCATGTGAAGGTGGCCGGTATGGCCGAGAGCAGCGCCCGGCCGATACTCAACCCCGTTACCGGGGAAGAGCACCGCGCCCGGATCAGCCTGCCCAACGGCTTCGAGTACACCCTGGCCGAGGTGGGCAGCTCCACCTTCCAGACCACGGGCCCGATTGCGCTGTCCAACGAGGACCGCTACGCCCAGTTTGCCCACCTGCACATGAACAACCAGGGCGTTGTCAGGGAACAGGCTGCCTGACACGGTGATGTCTGGCGTGAGCGCGGCGGAAGCCCTGCTGCGTCGCGATCGTCTGCTCGTGGGCGCCTGCCTGGCCGTTATCTGCCTGCTCAGCTGGATCTACCTGGTTGCGGGTGCCGGAACCGGCATGAGTACCGTGGCCATGACCACATGGGAATTTCCGCCCCCGATCTACCGCAGTTCGGGCGGGGGCGACTGGTCCTTTGCCTACTGGGTCATCATGCTCCTGATGTGGTGGGTGATGATGATCGCCATGATGGTGCCCAGCGCCGCACCGATGATCCTGTTGTATACCCGGGTTCAGCGGCACGCCCTTGAAGGGAACCCGGGAGACGCCGCTGTTCCGGTACTGTCATTTCTGTCGGGTTACCTGCTGGCCTGGTTCGTCTTCAGCCTGCTGGCCACGGCCATGCAGTGGGGATTCGAGCGGGCCGGCCTGGTGCACGGCATGATGATGTGGAGCACCAGCCATACCCTCTCCGGGCTGTTCCTGCTGGCGGCCGGAGTCTACCAGTTATCCCCCCTTAAAAACCGTTGCCTTCAGCACTGCAGAAGCCCCGCCGCATTCCTCAGTGCCCACTGGCGCAGGGGCTCTGCGGGTGCCCTGCGGATGGGCGTCGAGCACGGGCTCTACTGTGTCGGTTGTTGCTGGTCCCTGATGCTGCTGCTGTTCGTCGGCGGAATCATGAACCTGGTCTGGATCGCTGGCCTGGCCATCTTCGTTCTGCTGGAGAAACTGTTGCCGCGAGGTGACTGGCTGGCTCGTGCATCGGGCGGGCTGATGATCGCAGTCGGTGGCTACCTGCTGTCGGCCTGATCTCCCGCCAGGCAACCCCGGGCAAACCTCGACTGGATCAATGCACGGGTGTGGACCGCTGGCTTAGACTTTACTGCCGATATTGGCAAGGCCGCGCCCGTACGGTTTACACGGATCGAACAAGCTGCGGCAAGTAACGAGGAGCTGACCATGACTCAGAGCGAAACCCCCGCCGGCAAACAACAGATCGGCGGTGAGCTATTGGCCCGGATGCTGGCGGCAGAGGGCGTGACGACCGTATTTGGCATCATCGACGGCACCTACCTGGGCCTTTACACGGCCTTTGAAAAATACGGCATCCGGCTGGTGTCGCCCCGTCACGAAACCTGCGCTGCACACATGGCCGGCGCCTATGCGCGATCTACCGGCAGGCTGGGTGTCTGCATGGCCAGTAACGGGCCCGGCGTAGCCAACATCCTGCCGGGGGTGGCGGTGGAGAGCGGCGAGGGCAATCGCGTGCTGCTGATTACCAGTTGTCGGCGTACCGGCATTGCCTATCCCGAGCGCGGTGGTACTTTCCAGTACTTCGACCAGGTGGGCGTTACGGCGCCCATGACCAAGTGGTCCGGCGCGGTGCATATCCCCGAGCGGCTGCCGGAGCTGACGCGACAGGCGTTGCGCACGTGCTGGTCCGGCCGGCCGGGTGTGGTACACCTGGACGTACCGGAAAACATCATGAACAGCGCGTTCGAATTTCCCGCGGATGCGGTGCGCCAGCCCGCCACCTACAGACCGACATCCCCGCTGGCAGTCGAACTGTCGCAGGTCAGTGCGGCCGCCAATATGCTGCGCGAAGCCGATTTTCCCGTGATTCACGCGGGCAGCGGTATCGTCCACGCGGGGGCCGCCTCCGAGCTGGCCGCGGTGGCCGAGGCGCTTGCCGCACCCATCACCTGTAGCTGGGGCGCCCGGGGTGTACTGGACGAGAGCAGCCCGCTTGCCATTCCCAACAGCACACTGGCCGCCGCCAAAAGTGCCCGCAGCCGCAGCGACCTGTTTCTGGTGCTGGGGTCCAGGCTGGGGGAGACCGACTGGTGGGGCCGGGGACATCACTGGGGCGGCTCCGAGCCGGAGATACCCAAGCGCTGTATCCAGGTGGATATCGACGGGGAGATCATCGGCCGCAACCGCCCGGCAGACCTGGCCGTCGTGGGGGACGTGAAAGTATTCCTCGCGGCGTTGCTGGCGGAGCTGCAGGGGGCTGCCGTGCCGGAGTCCGTGCTGGAGCAGCGCCGACAGCAGGTCGGGGCTCTGGTGGAAGAGAAGGCTGCTATCCGCGCCGAGCTCGACGCGGCACTGGCCGGGATGGATGCCCCCATGCATCCGGCCCACGTTCCGAGCATCGCCCGCCGGGTCTTCGGTGATGACGCGTTGCTGGCGATCGATGGCGGTAACACGGCTGTCTGGTGCGCACACTATTATCGTAACGCCAGGCCGGATGCCATCCACTCGACCTTCAAGTTCGGCATGCTGGGGGCGGGCGTAGGGCAGGCCCTGGGGCTCAAGGCTGCCCACCCGGACCGACCGGTGGTGTGTATCATCGGCGACGGGGCCATGGGAATGCACCCCCAGGAGATTGAGACCGCCGTGCGCGAGAAATTACCGGTGGTCTATCTGGTGATGTGCGACCGGCAGTGGGGTATGGTCAAGCTTACCCAGCAATTTGGCATCGGTGAGCTGCGCGCGGCCATGGGTATCGAGAGTGAGGGCACCATCAACACGGACTTCGAAGAGATCCGCTTCGACCAGGTGGCCACGGCTATGGGTGCCCTTGGGGAGCGCGTTGCCGACCCGGCGGAGCTCGAGGGGGCCCTGCGCCGGGCGCTGGATTCGGGCCGCCCGGCGGTAGTGCACGTGGATGTGGAACCGACGGCCCATCTGTTTGCCCCCAACCTGCTTGAATTCAAGGAGATGCACGGCGAGCCGGTCGGCTGAGACGTAGCCGTGGATTTCGCCCTGGACGCCATCCGGCTCGATTTCGAGCCGGGCAAACTGCTGGCGCTGAATATCATCCTGGCGATCCTGATGTTCGGTGTCGCCCTGGACCTGAAACTGGCGGACTTCCGCGCCGTGGCCCGGGCCCCGAAGGGTCCCCTGGTCGGCATAGCGACCCAGCTGCTGCTGTTGCCCCCGGCGACGTTCCTGCTGGTACAGCTGATCGACCCGATCCCCAGCGTCAAGCTGGGCATGATGCTGGTAGCGGCCTGTCCCGGCGGCAATGTCTCCAACTTTCTGGTTTGGATGGCCCGGGGCAACACCGCCCTTTCCGTCAGTATGACCGCAGTCACCAGCTCCGCCGCGGTATTCACCACGCCGTTCAACCTGGCATTCTGGGCCTCACTGGATCCGGATACCCGGGCGCTGCTCGCGGAAGTGGCGGTGGATGCAGGGGACATGTTCGTTACCATCCTGCTATTGCTGGCTTTGCCCCTGGCGGCGGGCATGATGTTCCGGGCCCGTTTCCCGGACTTCGCCGCGCGCGTTCAGCGCCCGCTGCGTATGACGGATGGTGCCATTTTCCTCAGCTTCATCGTGCTGGCTTTTTACAGCGACCGGGAGTACCTGACCGCGGCGATCCTGCCGGTGCTGGTCATCGTGATTATCCACAACACCATGTCTCTTGGCCTCGGCTACACCGTTGCCCGCGCACTGCGATTGCCGACGCGCGATCGGCGTGCCGTGACCCTGGAAGTGGGGATACAGAACAGCGGGCTGGGTCTGGCCCTGATCTTCAATTTCTTCGCCGGCCTGGGAGGCACGGCCATCGTGGCGGCCTGGTGGGGTACCTGGCACCTCGTGGGTGGGTTCACCCTGGCCATGATCTGGTCCCGATTGCGGCCCGAGCAGGTGGAGACGTCACAGATCCGGCCGGCGGTGCCGGAACCCGGCGGGGGAGACTGAACCGTGGCCAGGAATATCCTCGTGACCGGCGCCGCGGGCTACATCGGCAGCCTTGCAGTCGCCGCACTGGCGCAGGACGAGCGCGTTGGCACGCTGGTGGCTTACGACCTGCGCCAGGCGCCTGCGCCTGCCCCGGCGGTGGCAGTCGCCGGTGACATCACCCGGGACGATCTGGCGGGCCTCCTGGGGAAATACCATATCGATACGGTGGTGCACCTGGCCAGTATCCTCAAGCCCCCGGTGGGTGCGCCGCGCGACCTGGCCTGGCGGGTGGACGTTCAGGGTACCCGCCGCCTGCTGGAGGCGTGTATGGCGACGGGCGTCAGGCACCTGGTGGTCACCACCAGCGGCGCCTCCTACGGCTATCACGCAGATAACCCCCGGTGGCTGAGCGAGGATGCCCCCGTCCGCGGCCACCCGGCCTTCGACTACAGCCGGAACAAACGGCAGGTGGAGGAATTGCTGGCGGACTACCGGCACCGCCATCCCGAGCTGAGCCAGCTGATACTGCGCCCGGGCACGGTGATCGGCAGGGGGACGCACAGTCCGGTAACCGAAATCTTCGAGGGTCCCGTGATCCCCGGCGTGCGTGGCAGCGCGGCGCCCTTCGTATTCATCTGGGACCATGATCTGGTCAACGTCCTGGTGACCGGGGCTCTGGAGTACCGCACCGGCATTTTCAACCTGGCGGGGGACGGGGCGCTCACCGCAAGGGAGATCGCGCGGCGTCTCGGCAAAGCTTACCTGCCCCTGCCGGCCAGGCTGCTGGCGGGCGTGCTGTGGCTGCTGAAGACCTGCCGCCTGAGTGCCAACGGCCCGGAAACCCTGGATTTCCTGCGCTACCGCCCGGTGCTGGACAACCGCAGGCTCAAGGAGGAGTTCGGCTATACACCCGTCTCCTCGGCGGCAGCTTTCCAGGTCTGGCTGGACGGCTCGGAGCAACCCCGTGATCCCGCGGCGCCGGGGGATGCCGATGATCGCCCGGTGGTGGTGATTACCGGCGGGGCGGGGGGCATCGGCCGCGCCCTGGCTCGCCGCTGGTCCATCGAGGGCGCGCGCATCGCACTGCTCGATCGGGATGAGGAGGAACTGGAGCGGGCGATAGCCGAACTGCGAGCCACCGGGGCGGATGCGCTGTCCGTGCGGGTGGACGTGACGGACTTCGGTGATTGCCAGCGCGCCATGGCGGACGTGGTGGCCGCCCTGGAACGCATCGATGTGCTGGTGAATAACGCCGGGGCGGTGCATCGCAGCGCCTTTGTCGATACGGAAGTCGATGTGTATCGCCGGGTGATGGACGTCAATTTCTTTGGCAGCCTGCACTGCGCGAAGGCCGCGTTGCCCTCACTGCTGGCATCGCGCGGATTGATCGTGGTGACCAGCAGTATCGCCGGCATTGCACCCCTCTACGGCCGGACCGGCTACGCCGCCAGCAAGCATGCCCTGCATGGGCTGTTCGAATCAGTTCGCAGTGAACTGGAAGACGACGGTGTGCGTTTTCTTATGGTCTGCCCCAGTTTTACGCGCAGTGCCTTTGAGCAGCACGCCATGGGTGGCGACGGCAAACCCGCCGGTACACGGCGCTCGATGACGGGCAAACTGGCGGAGCCGGCGGAGGTGGCCGATGAGGTGGTGCGCGCCGCGGGCAAGGGGAAGGAGCTTCTGGTCCTGAGTTTCGTCGGCAAGTTGTCGTTCTACCTGTCGCGCCTGGCCCCGGCCTGGTAC
>JAHEEV010000135.1 GCA_024640505.1 Halieaceae bacterium | reverse complement strand
TTTGTTTGGTAGGACTACCCAGATTCGAACTGGGGACCTCTACCATGTCAAGGTAGCGCTCTAACCAACTGAGCTATAGTCCTGCAATGCGGACGCGAATTATAAGCGCGGGCCACGAATTGCTCAACACCCCGGGAATAAAACCCGGATCCATCGCAAAGGGGTACTTGTCGGGTATGTGGGAGGAGATAGAGCAGGCCATCGGCGAGGCGACCGGGGAGCCGTTCACCGTGCGTTCCCAGCGCCCGGTCGCGGGCGGATGCATCAACGAAGCGGTCTGCCTGCACGGTGATGGCAAGCGCCTGTTTCTCAAACTCAACGACGCCGATGGTCTCGCCATGTTCGAAGCAGAGGCCGCCGGACTGTCAGCCATTCGGAACAGCCGGGCGATACGGGCGCCGGAGCCACTGGCGTGGGGGGTCAGCGATGGCAGGAGCTGGCTGGCCCTGGAGTTCATCGAATTCTCCGGGCCTCGCCCCGGAGCCGGCGCCATGCTGGGAGAGCAGCTCGCCGCCATGCACCGCACAACAGCCGCGCAATTCGGCTGGGAGCGCGACAATACCATCGGCGCCACGCCCCAGCCCAATGCCTGGACGGACAGCTGGATCGACTTCCTGCGCCAGCGCCGCCTGGGCTTCCAGCTGGCACTCGCTGGCGACCGGGGAGCACCGGGGAAACTACTGGCGGACGGCGAACGACTGCTGGAATGGCTGCCGGCGCTGTTCGCCGGGTATCGCCCCCAACCGTCGCTGCTGCACGGCGACCTGTGGGGGGGCAACTGGGACACCGACGACCACGGCTCCCCGGTTATTTTCGACCCGGCGGTTTACTTCGGGGACCGCGAGGCCGACCTCGCCATGACCGAACTGTTCGGCGGGTTCGATAGCCGCTTCTATCAGGCCTACGATGCCGCCTGGCCCCGGGACAGCGGCTACGACGCGCGCAGGTCGCTGTACAACCTTTACCATTTGCTGAACCATTTCAATCTGTTTGGCGGCGGTTATGCCCGCCAGGCAGGGGACGTCATCGCCGCACTGCTGGCGGAGCTGTCCCCGCAGGCGTAGCGTCCCCTGGTCACTCCAGGTAATTGGAGGGGAAATAGCCTCGACAGTCATGCAGAACGGCGTCTGCGTCGTCCTGCCTGCCCTCTGCGCGGTACGCGGCGGTGAGCAGGTTACAGGCGCCCTTGTTCCAGGGCATGGTCTCGCGTACCCGGACAACGTACTCGATGGCAGGACCCACCTTGCCACCCCAGACGCTCAGTTGCCCGGTCGTCAGGTCACGCCAGGGGGTATCCGGAGAAGCTACCAGCTGATCGGGCAGGGATGTGGTGCTGCGCGACAGGAGCCAGCCCACCGAATCGCGGTAAACCGGGCGCCAGCGGCCGGTCTGTAACAGGTCATACAGTTTCTGCTGGCCGCCGCCCTTGAAGTGCGGCCAGAGAACGAAGGCAGCGCCGCTCTTTTCGATACGCTGTATCCAGTCGGGCGCGGACCTCAGTACCGCGACGTAGTCGTTGTAGGTATCGGCGTCAAAAATCGTATCGGCCCGCCCGTCGATAAATACCCTCAAACCACCGTCCGTCCGCCAGTGCAGGTATCCGCCCCAG
Source organism: Halieaceae bacterium (assembly GCA_024640505.1). Classification (GTDB taxonomy): domain Bacteria; phylum Pseudomonadota; class Gammaproteobacteria; order Pseudomonadales; family Halieaceae; genus JARRPM01. Next base: position 7,135 of record JAHEEV010000135.1, on the reverse strand, counting down.
TTGTAGTAGGCATAGACATCACCCTCGATACCATTAGTCTCGACGAAATTCATCAGGTCCACCGGGTAGCTGTACTCCGCCGTCAGGTAATGAAAGGCCGGAGGTGCCTGCAGGGGATAGGGCAGGAGGCGGTACAGGGCGAACAACAGCGCCGGCACCGCAAGAGCTGCCGCAGCGCGGTCCAGCTGCAATTTACGACAGCACAGTGCCACCAGCGGGGCGAGCATCACCGCCAGGGACATGCCGAACAGGGGTATGAAGCGCCGGCTGGTCAGGGCCATGGCCAGGGTCAGGGCCGTCAACGCCAGTCCCTCCCAGGGGACCCCCGCGTGCTTTCTCACCACCGGCAGCAGGTAGAGTAACGCCAGCGCTGGCGCCCACATGAAGTAAAAGAAGAGAGGGGACCGGATTCCGCCCGGCTTGAACGGTGACAGCCACTCTCCCAGCTCGCGGAAGGGCGAACTGGTATCGAACGCATAGGTCAGCGGGTACAGGAAGGTCTTGAACCCCGAGGGGTTGAGGGCTGCAGCCAGCACGCACACCAGGCCGACCAGGAACGCCCCGCGCAGGTTGACGAGACTGAACTCCCGCCACGGGAACAGCAGAATGCCCAGTGCCATCAGGCCAAAGAAAAACCCGCCGTGCAGATTCACCCAGATGGCAAACAGCAGCGCCAGGATCCAGGTGCGCGTCCCGCGGCCAAGCAGCAGGATCAGCAGCAGGCTGAAATTCAGCAGGGAATAAATATGGGGGCGCACGTCGAGGAACGGTGCAGCGATGGCCACCGCCATACCCGCGCACAACAGTGCAGCGACCGGGCTGCCATTCTCCCGGTAGAGCACGTATTGCAGGCTGGAGAAGGTGGCGATTATGACCAGCCATTTCCAGTATACGATCGATTCAACACCCCAAAGGGACACCCAGCTGTAAAAAATGACATCCGAGAGCCACTCATGATTCAGCCATTGAGCTCCGTAGAATGAAAATGACCAGGGGTCTGTCATCCAGATACTCCGGGTCTGGAACAGCTCCCGGCCCGCGGCCAGGTGCCACCACATATCGGAGCCCGCCATTTCGGTATAACCGAAGGAGAGATAGAGCAGTGCCCCGGCGCCAAAAAGGAGTGCGGCGCCGATTGCGCTGTGTCTGGTGTCTGCTTGCATGGTGTTAGCGAAAATCCTCAGCGGTCAGCGGCTGCGTTCAGGTGGAGGTGTCACTGCCGCGCTGCGCGGCCGCGGGATGATAGCCCTTGATGAAGTAGAGGGTGCGACTCTTCGACTCATCATAGGTGCGAGCCAGGTATTCACCGATGATCCCCAGGCAGATGAGCTGTACGCCGCCGAGAAACAGCATCACGATGATCAGCGAGGGATAGCCTGGTACCGGGTTACCCCAGATCAGCGTACGCACCAGCAGAAAGAGCCCATAGAGAAATGCCGCGCCGGAGGTGAATACACCGAGGTAGGTGGATATCCGCAGGGGCACATCTGAAAACGAGGTGATTCCCTCGAGGGCAAAATTCCACAATCGCCAGTAACTCCAGTGAGTGGCCCCCGCTTCACGGGGTTTGCGGACATAGGGAATAGCCTTCTGGGGAAAACCCACCCAGGCGTAGAGACCCTTCATATAGCGACGACGCTCGGGCAGGGAGGTCAATGCATCAACCGCGCGGCGACTGAGCAGGCGAAAATCCCCTGCGTCGCGGGGAATCTCCACATCACTGAGGTAGTTGATGGTTCGATAAAACCACCGTGCGGTGGAGATTTTGGTTCTCGACTCCCCCTCCCGGGCGGTGCGCTGCCCATAGACCACGTCGTACCCGTTGCGCCATTCCTGCAAAAAGTCATGAATCAGCCCGGGGGGATCCTGCAGGTCCGCGTCGATGATGATTACCGCGTCTCCGCTCGCGTGGTCGAGCCCCGCAGACACGGCTATTTCCTTCCCGAAGTTGCGGCTCAACTCGATCACCGCCACCCGGTCGTCTTCCTCACGGATTCGCTGCAGCAACCCGGCTGAATCGTCCGAGCTGCCATCGTCCACGTAAAGCAGTTCATAGCGGCTACCGGTGGCGTCCATGACCTCGCTGATCTGACGGTGAAACGCCTGCAGCACCGGAGACTCGTTGTACACGGGCACGACGACTGACAACAACTCCGACAAGCTCAACTCCTGAATACCCAAAGGCTCGAAACCGAGAAATTCCAGACAATGACGACGATGAAAGCGCAGGTCTGCACCAGCAGGTAGTGCCAGTCCAGCCAGCGCATCCCGCCATACATCAGCACCGCGTTGATGAGAAAGCCGCAGCCTACCATCACCATGTAGCGCCACAGGGTTCTGCCATGGGGCGCGGGCTCACCGAACGTCCAACTATAGTGCATGAGATAGTTAAATATAACCGCCACCAGGAAACCCACGCTGCTGGCAACGGTTGCACCCAGGCCGACGAGTTCCACACCGGTATACAGCAGCCCGTAATGAATGGCTGCCGTGAGCACACCGACTATCCCGAACCGGAAAGAAGTGAGGACCAGACTCACGGCCACATCCGCAGCATAATGGTCTCAGTGGGCGACACGAAAGATCCTGATGTCCCCCACAAAGAGCTGGTAGGTCCCGTACAGGCTGCGGTGCAGGACCAGCTCCGGCATAAAGTTCCGCAAATTCAGGGCCCGCTCTTCCTGCAGCAGCGGGTTGCGTCCCGCGAGCGCGTCGCGATAGAACCGTGTGTATGCGGGCTTCGTCTTGATCAGGCGTTGGGGCGCGTTGACCAGGGGTCCATTCAATTCATTGGCAAATGCGGTGTCATACCAGTTCTCACTCAGGATGAGATAGTCAGCCTGGCGCAGGACCGCCGCGTCGCCAAAGGCGAATTCAGGCGTGAAAAGGCGGCTGTTCACCGCACTCGCCGGCGGATTGACGTAATAGGTGATGAACACCCTGTCCTGTGGGTGCTCCCGGTACCACTGTCGCAGCTCGATACGCGGGTCCTGCTGGTAATCACTGAGGAAATCCCAGGCGAGCAGGGTGGGCCAGACGAAAAACAGTACGAGGAACCAGCGCCTGCCCGGCCAACCGGTCTGGAACAGGCCACAGGCAGCGAGTATCGCTGCCGCGGGAAGCAGCGGGAGGTAATGACGGTAATAGGTGACCGGCGCCAGAAACGCCATGAACAGGGCGAAAGCCAGCACCGGCAACAGGAGACAAACCCAGGCCCGGCGGCGTTCCCCGACCCGCCACAGAAACCTGATTCCGGCAGGAATGAAGATACAGGCCGGTAGACCCAACCCAACGATGAGCACCGCAAACAGATTGACCGGATTACGCAGCCACTTGTGCCAGCCGATAGCGCCGTAGCCGGTGCCGAACCCGCTTTCCATCGCGCCACTGGTATAGGTGGCGATGATGTCGATGCGCGTGATGCCGTAGGCGACCAGGGGCATGAGGAGCCAGACGGCGATCATGGGCCGCCTGATCGCCCGCCAGGGAATGAACAGGTAATACAGAGCCAGCAGGGGATACCACCCCAGCCCCTGAAACTCCCGGTTGCTCACCATGCCGAACAGGATGGCGGTCGCCAGCACCACCACCACAATGCGGCGCCCGGTCATGCCGTGGGAGAGGTATTCCCAGGCGCTTCGGGGTAGCAGCGCCAGATAGGCGAAGCCCGCGAATACCCAGTACTTGGTCCAGATAGCCGGAACCAGCAACAGGGGGCTGGCTGCCAGAGCCCAGCGTCGGCCACGGTTGATCGCGTGGACCAGCAAGGCCAGGAAGGCGTAAATAAAGAAGACGGACGGTGCATCCACCGTACCGGTCTGGGATTCGCTGATGTGGAAGCCGGAGAGCGCGAGCAGGGCTGCCGCTGTCCAGGCGATGGCCGGCTGTCCCGGCACCAGCATCAGGGTTATCAACCCCACCAGCACCACGGTCAGGGCGCCCGCAACCGCAGAAAAATTACGCGCGACCATGAGATGTTCCGGGCTGTGGCAATACGCCTTGGCGAGGCGGGGGTTCCCGGCAGTGCCCTCGCCGGGGCCCTTGCCCAGCCACGTCGCGATGGCGATAGTCTGGCGCCCGACGAAGGGGGTGTATTTAAATCCCTCCAGCGCGGCCCTGCAGGAGCCCGCTTCATCAAAATTCACCAGGGTGAAGCTGCCGGGGCCATCCCAGTGCCAACCCACCGTATTGGCACCGTATAACCGCGGCAGCAGCGCCAGCAGGAATAACACTAGCAGGATCAGCGCATGGCCCGGTCGCAGGCCGGTAGAGCTGGCGTTCGTCATGTCGTCACAAGTCAACTGGATTTGAATCTATAAAAATGCCTGTTAGAAGCAAAAAAATCTATAAAAACAATTAACAGCATGACCTCCCGGGTGTCCAATCGGAACCCGGGGATGATAATCGTACGCAGTGAGGAGGGTATCCCATGAAACGCCACTACTATGTCGGTACCGATCTGAAAGAGATGAGTGATGTCGAAAGCGAACTGGAATCCGCCGGCATCAGCACCCCGCAAATCCATGTGCTCAGCCAGGACGACGCAGGTGTGGAATTGGCCAGGCTGAATGAAGTCGAAGCGGTACTGAAAAAGGATGTGGTTCACGGCACGGCTCGCGGTGCCCTGTTCGGCATCCTCGGCAGTACAGCGGTACTGCTGTTTTTCTGGTGGTCCGGGTTGGTACAGGCATACACCTGGGTCCCGGCCATATTCCTGGCAGTAGCTGTACTGGGGTTCTGCACCTGGGAGGGCGGTTTGATCGGCATACAGGAGCCCCACACCGATTTTGTGCGGTTTCAAAACGACCTCGAGTCGGGCAGGCATGTGCTGCTGGTCGATGTCGTCCCCGAACAGGAAGGAATACTGAACAGCGTTGTCGCAAGACACCCCGGGCTTCGTATGGCGGGAGAGGGGGAGCCTACACCGGGCTGGGTCATCGGCGCACAGCGCAAGTGGTCCCGATTCATGGAACTTGCTCCCTGACACCTGCAGGCAACACTGCATGCACGCCGCGAAGTAGCTCCCGGGGGGTAATAACAGGGCGGCCTGTGTGCGAAAAGGCATCAAGGCTGTACAATCCAACGACGCCAATGCCGAACCGACCTGGAGATTCGCCCCATGTTTGAGACCGAGCATCCCGCCCGCCGTGCCGCCCTGCTGTCGCGCGAGTATGTCCATACCAAGAACCGTGAAGGCTGGCTGGGCCTGTACGCCGAGGATGCCATCATCGAGGATCCCATCGGCGTATCCCACATCGATCCCGAGGGAAAGGGCCACCGGGGACCCGCTGCACGGGAAGCCTTCTGGGACAAATTCATTGCCCCGGCCGAGATAAACATCGATATCATCGACTCGTACGCCGCCGGCAACGAGGTCGCCAACCACGTGGTGCTCGCCATTACCATTCCCGCGGGGGACGGCAAGGCCCTGCTGCAGAAGGTTCACGGTATATTCACCTACCACGTCGATGACCAGGGTAAATTATTATCCCTGCGCGGGTACTGGGAAACCGATGATCCGCGCAATGCGCTGACGGAAATCGAGACCGGGGAGCAGGCCAGCGCCTGACCCGGGAACCGGGCCTTCCGGCCCACCTATTCATCTCTGCAGCGGATAACCGGATATGTTACGCATCAAACCCTTTTTTCTTGTCCTGGCTGCCTGCCTCGCGGCACTTACACCCGGCGTTTGCACGACGGCCGGGGCGGATGACCTGGAACAGGTGATCGCCTCCCGCAGCGAGGAGGACCGGGCGCGAGACACGGCCCGGCATCCCGCGGAGACCCTGCGCTTCTTCCAGGTCACGCCGGGGCTGACCGTGGCCGAGGGCCTCCCAGGCAGCGGCTGGTATACCCGCATCCTGGCCCCCTACCTGGGCGGGACAGGGGCGCTGTACGGCTTGAGCTATGCCGATCGCATGTGGCCCATGTTCAGCATTGCCACCGAAGAGTGGATCAAGAGCCGCAAGGAGAGCGTGAAGAATTTCCCCACGGCGGTGCGCGGGTACACCGACAACGGCATCGCTACCAGGGCCTTCACCTTTGCCACGGTGCCGCCGGAGGTAACCGGCACCGTAGACCGGATCCTGCTCATCCGCGCCCTGCATAATCTGCACCGCTTCGAAGCCCGGGCGGGTACGCTGACCCAGGCCATGGCCGCCATGCGGGGCATGCTCAAGAAGGACGGACTCGTGGGTGTGGTGCAACACCGGGCACCCGAATCGGCTACCGATGAGTGGGCGGACGGCAATAACGGCTACATGAAACAATCCGCAGTGATCGAACTCTTCGAAAAAGCGGGTTTCGAACTGGTTGCCGACAGCGAGATTAACGCCAACCCCCAGGACCAACCGGGACCCGGGGACAACGTCTGGCGCCTGCCGCCTTCATTGCGCACCAGCAAGGACAATCCCGACCTGCGCGCAGCCATGCTGGCCATCGGTGAATCCGACCGCATGACCCTGCTGTTCCGCAAGGCGGGTCAGACCAGGTAGCCGTCTGCCATATCCTCTGCCACCGTCCACAACCGACGGGCCATCGCCGCGTCGGTCATATGGTGATTCCCGCTGACCCGTACCGGATTGCAGTCCTCGAAGTAGGCACCACTGACTGCGCCAAGGTCCGGGCTGGTTGCCACGTAAACCTGCGTCGCGGCCCCCTGGGCCGGCGTCTTCGCAATGACCGGACCCAGCAGATCGAACGCCTTGCGCAGCAGCACGGGTGCCGTTCGCGCAATATTGGTCTTGACCAGCCCGGGATGGATCGCATTTGAAGTCACTCCCGTTCCCTCGAGACGCCTGGCGAGTTCCAGGGAAAACAGCGCATTGGCCAGTTTCGATCGGCCGTAGGCCTCGCTGGCATCGAAGCTCTTCTCGCCGCGCAGGTTGTCGAAATCAATGCCCGCGGCGGGCGCCTGGCGGTAGGCTGAGCGACTGCTGACGTGCACGATGCGCCCCTCACCCGCGTCAGACATCAGGGGCAGCAGGCGATTGACGAGCACGAAGTGACCCAGGAAATTGACCGCAAAAATCTTCTCAATACCGTTTACCCGCTCAAGCTCCCCGAAGGTATTGATGCCCGCGTTGCAGATCAGCATGTCCACCCCCAGTCCCAGGTCCTGCACCGCCATCGCGCA
>JAHEEV010000134.1 GCA_024640505.1 Halieaceae bacterium | reverse complement strand
CAGCACGGCATCCCGGTGCCGTGCAACGAGAAACTGCTAGAGCAGATCCGGGACCTGGGGTCCCCTGGCGATCGGCCCGGACCGGTTCAGGGATAAAGGGCGGCGACGGCCGAGCGGATCAACTGCCGCCACCGGGCAATGGACCGGTCGGGAAACAGGATCGCCTGCTGGTGCTCGGCCACGCCGCCGCGCTCCCGGCTTACCTCATACACACACAGGGCCGCGGTACAGCGCAGGCCGATGCGCAGGCGCTCGTCTGCCTCCCGTTGGTGAGGCTCGGCACCGGGCGCGTAGAGGGTCCCACCCGCGGGAGCACCGGGACCGGTGGAGTGCAGCGGTCCCATCGACTCACTCACTGCTGCCAGGGTCTGTTCCACCAGCCAGGTACCGGACACCTCGTCCGGCAGACTGATATCGCCGTGCACCTGCAACACCGGTTGCTCGACATAAACCGGGGTGGCCCCACCGCGCAGCACCCACACCAGAGCCCCTGTTGCCGCCAGCGCCGCCACGGCTGCCAGCACGGTGCGGACCGGGCTTTCCACCAGCCAGCGGCGCAGCGCCGCAACGGGGCGATGTTCCGCCTCCGCGTCCAGGCGCGAGCGACCGTCCCGCAGCAGGTCGCGGGGGAGATGCGGTGGCATGTCTTCCGAGAATTCCCGCCTGAAGCAGGGCCTGGCCTCCTCCAGCAGACTGTGGCTCGCCGCCAGCGGAATCTCCCGGGCGACCCTGCGCAGTACCCGTCGCACGGCGTGGGTATTGGCGGGCCGGTGGGCTGGATCTTTCTGCAGCAGCTGATCGACCAGCGCTACCAGCTCATCCGGCGGCATCATCTCGGGGGAGATCAATTCTCCCAGCGGCACCGGCTGCTGCTCCAGCAGCATGCGGGTGTCCAGCCGGCCGCCGCGACAGAAGGGCTGCACCCCGGTGAGCATGCGATACAGCAGACAGCCGAGCACAAAGAGGTCCGAGCGGATGTCCATCGGCCTGCCCAGGCACTGTTCGGGCGAAACGGCGGTGCGACTGCCCGCGGTGTCCGCTCCCTCCCCGGCGACGCGGGCAATCCCGAAGTCCGTGAGCTTCACCCGTCCGGTATCCGAAATGAGGATATTGCTGGCCTTGAGATCGCCGTGCACGATGCGCTGCTGCCTGGTCACCGCCAGCGCGCCGGCGACATCGGCGCAGATGGCCAGAATACTGCCCAGCGACGGGCGCACCGCCGACAGGAATTCCTCCAGGTCGCACCCGGGCACGTACTCCATCACCAGGGCCAGGTGCTCGGGGGAATCGATGACGTCGTAGACCTGTACCACCTTCGGGCTGTGAATAGCGGCTACCAGCTGTGCCTCGCGCAGGCACTGCTTGCGGGCGGCCCGCTGCCCGGGGAGTGTGTAGACCTTGATGGCCACCCGGCGTTGCAGGCGGCGGTCGTAGCCGAGATAAACGCTGCCCTGCCCACCCTGGTTGATCAGCCTGATGATGCGATAGGGTCCCAGCCGGGTATCTGTCGACATAGCCCCTGGAACGACTACCGCCCGGCGTCACGCAAGCGCGCCCGGAGGCTGCTGGCCGACACGCGCAGCGCCATGGCTGTCGCCTGCAGGTCGCCGTCGTGTTCGCTGAGCGCCTGGTGCAATTCCTCCTGCGGCACCTGGGCAGCCAGGCGCAGCCCGGGCGTATCCTCGATGCGGCGATAGACGGATGGCCGTGAAACCCCCAGCGCCCGGGCCACCGGCGCCACTTCATAGCGGCACGCCTGCATCGCCTCGCGGAACTCCCGGTCACCGATCTCCTGCATGCGTCGCCCGGAACCACTTGTGGCCGCCTCCGGGGCCGCGCCAGCGGGCGGCTCGACCGCGCCGGCCACGCTGTCCGGCAGTACCGGCAGGGCTCCCCGGGCCAGCAACACCTGTTGCGCGACGTTGGCCAGCTGGCGCACGTTGCCGGGCCAGTGGTAACACAGAAAGTAATGAAACAGCTCGGCCCAGGCGGCGATCTCCAGGTCGGACGAACCCTCCCCCGGCAATGCCGGCCCGCTATTGGCGTCTGCGGCAGCCGAGCTGAGGAAGTGCCACAGAAGTTCACCGATGTCCTCGGGATGCTCCCGCAGGGGCAACAGCACGATCTCGCAGGCACCGAGCCGGTGTCGCAGGGCCGCCTTGAAATCGCAGCCCGGCCCTTCCAGGGCCGCGTCAGTCGCGGAGATTACCCGCACATCCACCCGCCGCACCGGCGCGCCGACCGGCTGGATTTCCCGCTGCTGCAGCGCCCGCAGGAGCTGGGGCTGAATCTCGGGCGGGGTATCGCCGATCTCATCGAGAAACAGGCTGCCCCCCTCGGCCTGCCGGAAATAGCCCTGCCCGCTGCGCTCTGCGCCGGTATAGGAGCCCTTGAGACTGCCGAACAGGGCCGCCGGGGCCAGCCCCGGGGGAATGGCCGACATATTGACGCAGACCAGCGGGGCCGCCGACCGCCGGCTCGCCTGGTGTAACGCCGTGGCGACCAGTTCCTTGCCGGTGCCCGTTTCACCGCGTACCAGGACGTCCACGTCGGTCTCGCCCACGCTGGCGATCTGCTCCCTGAGGGAGCACATGTAGGCACTGCGTCCCTTGAGCAGCACGTGGCCCGGTTGATCGGGCAACACCGCCTGGGGCGGCGCGCTGAGCCTCAGCAACAGGACCACGCCATGTCCCAGCAGCAGGGGAACCCCATCGCGCAGGTCAGGCCGCTCCAGCACCAGATCGCCCTCGAGTTCGCGGCCGCCGACGCGACAGCGGCTGGACCCTGCAAATCGGCGCACTTGCAGGCGTCCCTGCTGCCAGGACAGACGCACAGCCTCCCGGCTCACGTGCTGGTCATCCAGCGGCCCACCGCTGCCCGGTACCAACCCAAAGTCCGGGCTGAGTCGGCCCAGGGTCCAGGGTCCGCGCCGGGTGAGCACGGCAGTCTCGCCAATACGGTGTGGATCGGGATGGAAGACGAGTGTCAGCACCAGGACTTCCTCGCGATACCGGCCGGGGAGGGCCGCCATCACCGAGGGCAGGGTCAGATCAGCATCGGTTTTTTCCGACATGGGCAATGAAGATGAAACGGTTATGCTTTTGCCAAAGCATAGCAGCTACCGCCGTGGCTGCCCCATATGGCCGCATTGGATGGCTCGGCAGCCCCGTTTACAGGAAGACCACGTAGAGGGAGATGACAATCAGCCAGGCGCCTGCACTGCGCTTGAGCAGGCCGGTGAACGCCAGGTTCTGGGCCGCGGCCCAGCCGCCGAAGTTCTCCTCCCTGCCGGGCAGTGCGGACAGGGCCGCGGAACCGACCCGGTAGAGCAATTCACCGGTGTTCCGGGAGGCGCTTTGCAGGGCCGCGAGAAATTCGTCGCGGCTGCCGACGAAATCTCCGGTCACGACGAAGGTCGCGGCCAGCAGGCGCGCGGGTATCCAGTCGACATAGTACAGGCAGCGCGCGGCCAGCTCGGGCTCGAGCTCGTCGTGGCACAGCTGCAGGAGGCGATAGGCCAGGGCGCCGGCGGGACCCAGCAGCATGAACCAGAACAGCACGGCGAACCAGCGCTGGAACCCCTCGTAGAGCAGCGCGCGCTGCACCATGCAGTGCACCTCTTCCTCTGATGCCGGGTCCTCCCCCTCGGCGGCGTGGCCCATCTGCGCGCCCGCGGCCAGGAAGGCACCCTCGAAGTTCCCGCCGAGACACTGCCTGCGGTAGTTGTCCATCTGCTCCCGGAAATCGCCACGACCCAGGGAGTAGACCAGCAACCAGACCGCCGCAGCGATCCAGAGCACGCCGAACAGCACCGGCTCCAGCGCGTCCAGGATCACGTAGGCCAGGAGCGCCGGCGCCAGTACCGCCAGAGCCAGTTTGATCGCCGGCGGTACGCCCCAGCGACGCACTTCCGAGTACCAGCCGCGGTACCAGTCGTCGGCGTGCACCGGGTTGGCGCCACCCCAGGCCTGCTGCAGTACCAGGGCGATAATCATTGCCAGGAAGGTCATGTTCGGTCTCCATTGCCAGGTTCGATGCCCAGCCCGCGACGGAATCGATTCCAGTCGAAGGCCGGGCCCGGGTCGGTCTTGCGCCCGGGAGCGATGTCGCTGTGACCGACGATGCGGTCCGGCGACAAGGAGGCATAGTAATCCATCAGCGCCCCGGTGACACCCGCCAGCGCCCGGTACTGGGCGTCGGTATAGGCATCCTCGTCGGTGCCCTCCAGTTCTATCCCGATGCTGAAATCGTTGCAGTTGTCCCGCCCGTCATGACAGGACTGCCCCGCGTGCCAGGCGCGCTCGTCGAAATTCACGAACTGCACCAGTTCCCCATCGCGCCTGATCAGCAGGTGGGCGGAGACCTCGGCGCCGCGGATTTCGGCGAAAAAGGGGTGCTCCTCCCAGTCCAGGCAGTTGGTGAACAGGCGCTCGATGCAGTCCCCGCCGAAACAGCCCGGCGGGAGCGAGATATTGTGGATCACCAGCAGGTCCACGCCGCAGCCCTCGGGTCGCGGCCCACAGTTGGGCGACGGCGCGAAGCGCGCCTGGCGCAGGCGGCCTTCTTCCAGGTCGTAGGTGATGCTCCGGGTGGTCAGCGTATATCCCCTCTCGTTCTGGGTTTGTCGGGCTCCATACAAGATGCCTCTCCGGGCATCCATCGATGCGTCTCCGGGCATCCATATTAGACGACCGCCCCCGCCCCGCTCAAACTGCCGGGCAGGGCAGGATTAACAGCCCCCTCCCCTGCTGCTACAATCGCGACCCCTCAATGCCCGCACTGTGCCGCCATGAATCAGCTATTACCTGAAACGCGCCAGCCCGACCCGGAGCAGATCCGGGCCAATGTGCGCGCGGCCCTGGAGGAGGACGTCGGCCCGGGCGATATCACCGCCATGCTGATCGCCGCCGACAGCCGCGCCTCCGCCCGGGTGATCACCCGGGAAGAGGGTGTGCTCTGCGGCCAACCCTGGGTGGACGCGGTCTTCGCTGCACTGGACTCCTCCATCGAAATCCGGTGGCATTCCGCTGACGGCGAAGCGATTACCGCGGGGGATACCCTGTTCACGCTTGAGGGTCCCGCCCGCGCACTGCTTACCGGGGAGCGCGCGGCGCTGAACTTCCTGCAGCTGCTCTCGGGCACGGCGACCCTTTGTCGTTACTATGCCGGGCTGGTGACGGGAACGGGGGTCCGGCTGCTGGATACCCGCAAGACCATCCCCGGCCTGCGCATCGCGCAGAAGTATGCGGTGGCCTGCGGCGGCTGCTACAACCACCGTGTCGGCCTGTACGACGCCTTCCTGATCAAGGAGAACCACATCAGCGCCTGCGGCGGCATCGCGCCGGCCGTCGAGGCGGCCAGGGCATCCGCCCCGGGCAAACCGGTAGAGGTGGAGGTGGAAAACCTGGCAGAACTGCAGCAGGCACTGGATGCCGGCGCGGACCGGGTGATGCTGGACAATTTCACCCTGGACCAGCTGGCGGCCGCCGTGAAGCTGGCCAAAGGCCGGACGGAGCTGGAAGCCTCCGGCAATGTCACCGAGGCTACCCTGCGCGCCATCGCGGAAACCGGCGTGGACTACATCTCCATCGGCGCCCTGACCAAGGACTGCAGGGCGCTGGATCTCTCCATGCGCCTGGTGTAGCGTCCGGCGCCGTTATACCAGCGCCTTGTCGCTCACCAGCACGCCGTTGTTGTCGGCGTAGATATAATCCCCGGGCGCGATCACGACGCCCCCGACGTGCAGCGGGATATCCCGCTGCCCCGCGCCCAGCTTTTCGGTCTTGACCGGGCAGGTCCCGAGTGCCTGGACTCCCAGGGGGGTGCCCCGGATCTCGTCCACATCGCGAATGACCCCGTTGATCACCAGCCCCGACCAGCCGTTGGCGACAGCCTGCTCCGCCAGCATGTCTCCCAGCAGGGCCCGGCGCCGGGACCCGCCGCCGTCCACCACCAGGACACACCCCTCCCCGGGTTCGCCCACGCACTGCTTGACCAGGGAGTTGTCCTCGTGACACTTGATGGTGACCGCCCTGCCGCAGAATCTCGGATGCCCCCCGTAATTGCGCAGCGGCAGTTCGATGGCGCGAGCCTCGGGCGCCTCGTCCGAGAGGTCGGGTGTGGAAAAGTCGCTCATGGGAATCCCCTGCTGTCTGTAGACGGGGCAAGTTAGCAGGCCGCCCCCGGCGTTGGCAACCGGCGCAGGGAAACTATAATTCCCCAGATCAATACATGCTATATTTGCATTCACTTGATGAATACGGAGCCCGGAGTGAACGTGAACCGGATCGATCTCAACCTGCTGGTCTACCTCGACGCCCTGCTGCGCGAGCGCAATGTCACCCAGGCCGCCCACCAGCTGAACCTCTCCCAACCCGCCATGAGCAACGGGCTGCGGCGCCTGCGGGAACTCTTCGACGACCCTCTGCTGGTGCGCACCAGCGACGGGATGACACCCACGGAGCGGGCCCTGGAGCTGGAACCCATCGTGCGCGAGGTGCTGACCACCATCGACCGCGCCGTCCAGCCGCGCTCCGAATTCGACCCCGGCAAGGCCCGCCGGGTGTTCCGCATCATGGCCAGCGACTACGCCGAATCCACCCTGCTGCCCACGGTACTGGGCAAATTGCGCAATACCGCCCCGGGCATCACCCTGGACATCATGACCCCCTCGGACGTCAGCTTCCTGGACGTGGAGCGGGGCAAGGTGGACATGGTGATCAACCGCTTCGACTCCATGCCCCAGTCCTTCCACCAGATCCACCTCTGGAACGACAGCTTCAGCTGTGTGCTCAGCCCGGAGAACCCGGTGCTGGAGGATTTCACCCTCGAGAACTACCTCAAGGGCAACCACGTCTGGGTCAGCAAAACCGGCATGGGCGTGGGAGTGGGGGTGGACCCGGACGACGTGCAGCGGCTGGGCTGGGTGGATGCCGCTCTCAACAAGCTGGGCAAAAAACGCCAGATCCGCGTGTTCACCCGCCACTACCAGGCCGCCATGACCCTGGCGGAGCAGAACGACCTGATCGTCACCGTGCCTACCCGTGCCGCCCTGCTGAAGCGGAACAACCCCCGGGTGGTGCTGCGCGACCCGCCCCTGGAGATCCCGCCCCTGGAACTGAAGATGGCCTGGAGCCCCCTGCTGCAGCACAACCCGGCCAACCGCTGGCTGCGCAAGCTGATCGCCGACACCGCGCGGGAGCTGGACGGGCTGGAGCCCACACCCTAGCCTTGTTCGGGCCGGATTTGCGGGCTCCATGATTCACCCGGGGAATGCCCGTGATAAAAACGATAAATTAGCTAAATCTAGCCTGCCCCCCTAGAATTCTGCCTTCACGCAGCCAGATTGCGCAGCAGCCAATTGTGGAGGAAATCCCATCATGACCGACCGAATCCAGCAGGGCAGCCTGCACATCGCCGCGGTTCTTCACCAGTTGCTGGAAAACGATATCGCTCCCGGGACGGGTGTCTCCCCCGGGCAGTTCTGGCAGGGGCTGGAGTCCATCGTCAACGACCTGGCCCCACGCAATGCCGAACTCCTGCAACAGCGGGAGACTATCCAGGCGCAAATCGATGAGTGGCACCGGGAACACCCCGGCGCGGGCTACGACAAGGCGGCCTACAAGGCCTTCCTCCAGGAGATCGGCTACCTGCTGCCCGAGGGCGAGGGTTTCACCATCACCACCGAGAACGTGGACGAGGAGATCGCCACCCTGGCGGGACCCCAGCTGGTAGTGCCGGTGATGAACGCCCGCTACGCCCTGAACGCGGCCAATGCCCGCTGGGGGAGCCTCTATGACGCACTCTACGGCACCGACGTGATCCCTGAGGACGGCGGCGCGGAGCGCGGCGGTGCCTATAACCCCGTGCGCGGCGACAAGGTCATCGCCTACGCCCGGGACTTCCTGGACCGCCACTGCCCCCTGGCCGGCGGCAAGCATGCCCAGGCGAACTCCTATACCGTGGCCGACGGTGAGCTGCAGGTTGCCCTGGAGGGCGGACAGGTCAGTAATCTGGCGGATCCCGCCCAGTTTCGCGGCTTTGCCGGCGAGCCGGACGCACCCACCAGCATCCTGCTGCGCCACAACGGCCTGCACATCGAGATCCAGGTAGACCGTGCCAGCCCGGTGGGCGCCACGGACGCCGCGGGCGTGAAGGACGTGGTGCTGGAAGCCGCCCTGACCACCATCCAGGACTGCGAGGATTCCGTCGCGGCCGTGGACGCCGAAGACAAGGTAGTGGCCTACCGCAACTGGCTGGGCCTGATGCGGGGCGACCTGCAGGACACCTTCGACAAGGGCGGCAAGGCGATGACCCGCACGCTCAACGCCGATCGCGAATTCACCGGTGCGGACGGCAGCCCCCTGGTATTGCACGGGCGCAGCGTGATGTTCGTGCGCAACGTGGGCCACCTGATGACCAACGATGCCGTGCTGGACGGCGCCGGACAGGAGGTGCCCGAGGGCATCCTTGACGCCATGTTCACCGCCATGATCGCCCTGCACGACATCCGCGGCAACGGCGACAAGCCCAACTCCCGCGCCGGCAACGTCTATATCGTGAAACCGAAGATGCATGGCCCCGAGGAAGTGGCCTTCACCTGTGAGCTGTTCGACCGGGTGGAGGACGCCCTGGGGCTGGCGCGCAATACGATTAAAATGGGCATCATGGACGAGGAGCGACGCACCACCGTCAACCTGAAGGCCTGCATCCGCGCGGCCAGCGACCGGCTGGTGTTCATCAACACCGGCTTCCTCGACCGCACCGGCG
>JAHEEV010000030.1 GCA_024640505.1 Halieaceae bacterium | reverse complement strand
TCATGCCCGGTGTCCCCGCCATGAATTTGGAGTTATCCATATTGCGATCAGTCTGATTGCGGAGAATCGTTTCCCGCGCCATCTGGTTGTTCTGCCTTACCTGGATGGCCAGGTAAATAAGCGTAACGAGTACCGCTATTCCGCCAATAAATTCGGCGATCGCTCCAAGTGCTTCCCAATTCACAATGATCTCCCGGCTGGTGATTTTGTACCAAGCATAAACCGAAACTGAATCAGGATAGTACAGAAGGCGATATGTGCGGGAATAGATTCCAGAGAAACTGGCTCGGTCCGCACGGGTCAAAAAAGGCGGCTAAGCTGCAGCCTGCCATTACCTACAAGATCTCAACCGAACATATCGTGCACATCACTGTGGCCTGCGGTTGGCTGAGGTTGTCCAGCGTCTCCATCAACCTGGAGGCGGAATCAGCAAATAGATTGAAGGATCGTGCATGGGAGCCTCCTGCAGTTATCCAGAACTGACGCAGGAGCGCAATCGAGGGAGACAAAGGCTTTACCACATAGTCGACGCGGTAGTTCTCGAGTTCAGCCAGGGCGGCCGCGTACTTGATCGCGTCCTCCATGGTGCCCAACTGGTCGATCAATCCCAGCTCGAGTGCACTGGGAGCCAGCCAAACACGACCGCCAGCGATTGAGCGAATATACTCCGGTTCCTTTCCCCTGCTTTGCGCTACGACATCGACGAAGCGCTGGTATGCACTGCTCGCCCAACGGGCAAACATCGCGTCCAGCTTTTCATCTACGGGACGACCTGGATTCCAGCCTGCGTGCTGACTGGTTGCCACCCCATCGAGGTTGACGCCGATATGATCCAATGCGTTCTCAACCGTGGGAAATGCGACAGCGACTCCGATCGAGCCAGTGATGGTGGTTGGCTCGGCAAAAATTGCGTTGGCCGGGGTGCTGATCCAGACACCTCCGGATGCAGCGACGTCACCCATCGAAACGACAACCGGCAGACCTTTATGTGCCGCGGCCTCCAGTTCATCCCGAATCTGGTCACTGCCGAGGATGGAGCCGCCGGGACTGTTGACCCGCATCACAATTGCGCGCGTCTTGTCATTTTCATGTGCGCGACGCAGCAATGGTGCGATATCTGCCGAGCCCGCGACGCCGGGGCGAATGTCGCCTGTCTGGATAGCCCCTTCAACGAAGACTACCGCTACGGCTTCCTCCGCAGTCTCCTTCTCCGGCACTATCTGGGCCTGATACGCGGGCCACGAGATGTGGGGGTATGTGTCTCGATCCTCGTCATCGCTCATTTCCTTGCCAAACTTTTCGATCATGAATGCGCGAAACTCGGCGAACGTTTTGGTGCCATCGATCATGCCTTTGTCGGTGGCGTAGGCGAGGTTGTCGTAGCCGGCTTCATTGAGCAGGGGTATGACGTGATTGTCGGCAAATTCCTGGAATAGCTCGGGCTCCAGATCTCTCGGCGCAGCCATCTGCTGTTTCATCCGATTCCAGATGGGTTGATATAGCGCAGTGCGCTGCTCGCGATCCGCGTCTGACATGTCGTTGCGAGTCAGGCCCTCTACCGCGGATTTGTAATCGCCCTGGCTGTAATTATGGATCGTGATCTTCAGCTTCTGCATCAGTTCATGGACGTAGTCCCGATAACCGCCAAGGCCGCTGATGGCCAGAGCGCCTGAGGGGTGTACATAGATTTCATTGGCCTGGGCCGCTACCAGGTAGGATCGGGTGGACAAGCTCTCGCTATAAGCTATGACGGGTTTTCCGGAGGCTTTCAGGTTTTGCATTTCAGCGGCGATGCTGAGCGCTGTGCTGGGTCCCGCAAAGGATACGCCGCTGAAATCTACCACTACGCCCCGCAGTCTCTCATCGTTTGCCGCAGTGCGAATAAGCTTGATGAGGTCGCGGGACTGGATCTGGTCTTTCTCCGGCATGGCGAACGGAAATTCCAGCTTAGAGGGGTAGACTTCCTGGTCGAGGACCACGCCCTCAGGATTCAGGATCAGCACCTTGCCCGTGGGATCTACCTTCCCAGGCATCTGGCGCAGTGCAAATACGACCATGCCCACCACGTAAACCAAGATCAGCAGTGAAAACAGATTGACTGTCCACACTCGCAAGGCGGTCAGGATATTGCCCAGTTTGGTAAAGAAACCCTTCACAAATAGCTCCTGATTCTCCGGCAAGGGCATCAATTATAACGAGTCTTGCTGTTTAGTTTCAGGGGTCAGATCGCACTATCTCGAGGTTTCTTCTTCTGCATGATTCGGTGGTCATGAAATCTGCGTCATCCTGACCCGGCACCGGCACGACTAGGGGATGTCGATCAGTCGGTAGTAACGGGTTACACGTTCTGCCGCCGTTGGTCCTTCCCTGTCGTAACGTGGACGGAAGTGAGTGTCTCGCAGCATGCGCTTGACCCGAACGGCATGGACATCATACGTTTCGTTGCGCACGTTCACGCTGATGGCCCGGGCTGCACCCCTGGAAGTAACGGCATAGCTGGCTTCCACGACCGCCTCCCGATCGACGACAAACCGATCGAAGATACCCCACATATCCCGCTCATCGGGCAGTTCCACAGGTTGACCCAGCCATTGTTCCAGCAGCGTCTCTTCGCCGGCATCGCGCAGGATGGCCATGACTTCCATGTAGTGAACCTGGGCCCGGGTCAGATCGTCGTTCCACTGATACCAGTCTCCCAGTTCTAGGTGAAGGCCGGCCCGCGTAGCGGCCGGCCCGTCTGCGGTCAAAGACAGGCATCGCTCCAGAATCTGGCGACCCTTCGCCAGTGCAACCTTCTGGATCCAGCCTATCATTCGCTCCGCCTTCGCTGCTTCCGGCCGGTCGGTAGTCTCGTTCCCTGGCAGGGTGGATAACGGGTCATCCCCCAGCAGCAGGTAAAGATTCTGCATCTGGCTTAACGCCAGCTGTAGATATGCATGGGGGGCACCCTCAGGGACTGGTTCCATTGATTTGAGCAGGGACTCGTTTACTTCGTAGGCGCGCATGAGGTGGATTCGTTCCATTCCATCCTGGCGGGTCGAGTAGAGCTCCCGTTCCCACCGCAGGTACTCCAGGGCAACGTCCACCTCTGCGCCTTCCAGAGGCGATAGCCCCAGTTTCGTCACTCGCGCATAGTAATGGTAGAGGCTCCCCAGCGATTGCAGGTCATTCTGGCGACGATATAGCGCCATCAGGTCTCGCAGGATGGGAACCTGCCGCTCACTGTACAAGCCATCATTTACCCGCACCAGGTGCAGGGCGCGCAGGTACTGGTCAACAGCCTCTTCAAGGTCGCCACGGCCGCGATACATCGCCGCCAGGTTGACCAGCGGGTCAGTCAGACCGTCAGCGTAGGGCCCACCGGCACGTTCCGCCGCCTTGATCTGGCTTTTCTGGCGATCGATCTCCTCCCGGGCAGGAACGGCGGGCCGTTGCACCATAGGCTCCTGTATCGGTGTCGTCGCGCGGACATAATCCCGACCAAAAACTTCGGGTAAATGCGCCGCACTGTCAACACTGCCGCAGAGTCCTGCGATCAGCAGCGTTGACGAGGCCAGGTGGATCCTCCATCGCCAGGGCAGTAGCAAGCTGATGACTTCGGTATTGGGCATGTGACAAAGCACCGGTCAATAGCAATTTCACCAGCTTATAGAGTAGTCTAAATCGCTCGCATTGTGAGGATAATCGATCAGTCTTCCATGCACGGCATGCATCGTGTGCTGGCCGGATCGAAGCCAAGTCTGGCGGCGCTGATTTCATCGCCACACTTGAGGCAGTAACCGTAATCACCGGATTCAATGCGGCGCAACGCGCTGTCGATCTTCTGCAACTCTATCTGCCTGCGACGCAACGTTTCCTGCGCCATCTGCTGGGCTTGCATGGCATCCATGCGGGAAAGACGTCCAACCTTTGACTGGTCGAGCGTCACCGCGTCAGAGGCCGCCCTGTTTTCGCTGATGAGCTGCTCGATCTCAACCCTCAGTGATACCAGCGCTGTTCGAAAGTGTTCCAGCTGATCCTGTTTCATGTTTATCCGTATTGGGGTTAAGGCTTATCAAATCCAGCATCCTGGTTCGTGAGTATGTGGAAGCGCTCTGTAGTGTATCACCGCATTTTCAGACTATAACCCATGCTTATATCACCCTATCACCAAAAGTGATTAGCCCCGGTCATGCAATGGGTCTAGCCTTCTGGATAGTGGCCAAACCTGCGTGGGAACCTATATGCGTCTGATAATGATTTTCGCTTTGACAGGAACGTTGGTCCAAGAAAGGTAACTGTTAGCGTGGTTCCCTCCCTGGGGCTGGATTTCTGTTGACCAGGCTGGATACGGGGTTTCAGTAAACAATTGGCTGAATTTGAGGGAGATTATGAAGTTGCCGGACGGGGGTGGCAGCGTGTCGATGGCGGGGCGAGGTAGACCGGCTGGCAGCAGCCCTATCACCTAGAAACGAAGCTGGAATTCCATGCCCTGGTGGTTGAAACCCCAGGCGTAATGACCCTTGTCGAGAACTATGCCGGGACCGTAGTCGCCGGCGGCTTTGACTCCGCCTACATAAAGGTCCTCGCCGACCCGCCAACCCTTGATCTTGAAACGCTTGCTGAACTTCCTGGATTGATAGCTTTTCTTCTCTAATGTCCTGATGTAACTCGATAATTTTTCGTTTTCGGCGTCGAGATTCTTCGCTCCTCTCTCAGCTTGTGCGCTTGTGGAAAGCGCAGCGACCGCCAGCATTAGCAGGGCTGAAATGAACCTCCTGTCCTTATCATGAGTTTTCACAGTTAATCCCCTAACCACTATCCCCATTAAAAGTATAGTTCAGAGATAACATGGCTCAAGCGTTTTTAGGACTTATTTGAAATCCATTTCATATTTCCAGGGAAAGAGGTCAGGACTGTTAAGCAGTTCACGAAATCGCTGATCTACGTCAGTGGACCCATCGATACTCGTAAATCCCCTCGTCGACCAGGTCAGGGTCGGTAGGGGACCGGGTAAGTGGGCAGGTTCAGTATCCGGGCCGCTTCGGCCGGTGTCGCGATAGGCCGGCCATAATGGTTGGCAAGCGCAACAACTTCTTCAACCAGCTCAACGTTGGTGGGGGTTCTGCTGCCTTCATAGGGTTCCAGCCCGACCTGCACGTGACCCCCCCTGCGTATCGACTCCTCAGCCAGGCCGCAGCCGACGCAGTCATCGCCGAAGCTGGATACCAGCCAGGGCAGGTCACAGCCTTCGATCATACCCAGGTATGCTTCCAGGCTGGCTTTCGACGGAGGCATACCAAAAGGTAGGTGCATCGCCCCAAAATAGAATTTCAATATACCCCCTGGAGGCAGCTTGCCTGTCCTGTAATAGGCCAGGATGAACTTCAGAAAGCCGGGCTCGAAAATGGAAATACTCATGCCGATATTCATTCTGCGACAGGTTTCAACATAGTATCTGGAGTCATGCATGTCGTTCCGATAGAGGTAAGTGGTGTCAGCGAACAGGCCTTCCTCATCAAGAATCGAAAGGTTGAATGTGCCCGGGTCGCAGAGCCCCTGCGCGAGCAGCCCCTGCTCTGCCATGTGCTCCACATGGCTGTAGCGATCTTCCACGGGTACGCCTTCCTGGCCAACGGGCATGGTCGGCGTCAGAATGGCATCGGGGCGTACTGCGAGTAACTTGCGCCAGGCGCTGGCGTAGAGCTCAGCATCCAACTTGCCGCTGCCACCGATGATGGGCTCTTCAGTGTGATTGTGAATCAGCGCGGCACCTGCCTCCATACAAGCGATCGCATCGGAAACGAGCTCATCTTCGCTATAGGGCACATGGGGATTCAGCGTCTTGCTGGTTGCGCCATTCAGGGATGCCTCAATAATCAGAGGCAATCCGGAGACATCTGCAGGCATGAAGAATGACCCCTCTTTTGTGGTAGGTAAAAGCGTCACGGTATAAGAATACTCGCATTACCAGCGCCTTGCAGGCAAGAAGAGGCCAAGCTCTAACCAGCTGATTTTAAGAGGTTATATGAAAATTCGTCGGGACGTGCCGGGCAGTCTTTCGATCGATGTTGCTCGACGGCATGAGCTGCTATCCTTATTAATGGCTGCGGACGCATACCATGGGGTGGTGCAGTAATTTGGATCAACTGAGAGGTGTTGGAAATGAGTAGGGCTTTTTTTGGGTTTATCGCTGTCATGCTGGCATGCGTATTCACTTCCGGCGCCAGGGCCTGGGATCATCCCGGACATATGACGACGGCGAATATTGCCTACGCTGAAATCGAGCGCATGCGCCCCGATCTGATGGAAAAGATCGGTCTGCTCTTTCTTGCTCACCCTGACCCCGCCCCCTTTTGGGTGGCTGCGGGAGAAGCGAAGGGCGAAGAACGGGCGCGTCGCATGTTCCTGGAATGCGCACGCTGGCCGGATGACAGTAAGTTCACGAATAATGATCGACTGACCTGGCACACTGCGCGCTGGGCGGTGGTCGCCAAAGAAGCGCCTGCCGAAGCTAAGGCGGCGGTCGAAGCTCGCAGGGGCAAACCCTACGGACAGGGCCTCGAGGCCCTGGCACTGAACTACGGCATGCTCTGGAATCCAGAGTCGTCGCCGACAGAGCGTGTTTGGGCGCTGTGCTGGCTCATGCACGTCCTGGGCGATCTCCACCAGCCCATGCACGTCAGCGACCTTTATTCCCAGCAGTTTCCTGCGGGCAACATGGCCGGGTCGATGGGCTACGTCATGGACCCGGTAAGCAAGGCGCCCATCACCTTGCATATCTTGTGGGACAGTAACGTGCTTCGCCTTCCCACACTGGAGGCGGTGGACAAGGCTACGGCGCAATTTATCAGGAAATACCCGCGCTCCGCGCTGCCTGAGTTAAAGGCGAACCCGGTCAGCAATCCGAATCACTTTCGGGAGTGGGCACAGGAAAGCCACCAGGTTGCAATAGATTGGGCAATGGATGTCGATATGGCTGTCGATCCGGACAAGGATCAGACGTCCGAGGAACTGGTCAAGAAGATGGTAAATTTCATACTCAACGGTGTTGCACCGGTCGATGATGCTCCTGACCTGCCCGAGGGATACTGGGAGAAACTGCAGAATACGGCGGAGCGTCGCATTACTCTGGCGGGATATCGCCTGGCAGACCTTCTCATCGCCGCTGCGGATGAAATCGAGGCGCAAAGGAGATTCGTCGGGCGGTGATTCATCATGGAAACGAGCCAATTGAACTCAAAAATATCCGGTTAAAGTCAGCAATCGATGACGCTTCTTTCGCCCGGTGAACAAGAGAAAGGTAGCTTATTGCCGACGATTCAGGAGTGAGACGAGTGACTGAAATACAGGTCGTCACCGGAGCCAGCAGTGGTGTTGGCAAGGCTCTCTGCAGGCATCTTGCACAACATAGTTATCCGGTGCTGGGTATTGCCCGCAGACTGCCGGAACTGAAAGCGTTGCAGGCCGAGTATCCCCGGCAGATTCACATCATGAGCGCTGACCTGGGTACCCGGGAGGGGCGGGAAGGGGTCCGTCAAGCAATAGACGGGAAGTACAGTGTGCGAAGCATCGTGCACAGTGCCGCAATTGCCACGGGGGGATACCTCAGGGATCTCGATTACCAGACCTATCGGCAGATGATGGCTATCAATGTTGAAGCGCCGCTTTTTCTCACCCAGTCACTGCTGCCTTGCATGTGTGACGGAGCCCGCGTGCTGCACCTCTCGTCCGGTTCGGCCTACAGGGCTGTGCCATACAATGGACTCTACAGTATATCCAAAGCGGCACTGCTGATGATGTATAGGGCGTGGAATGCCGACTTTCCAGAGCGAGAGATTGTCGTTGGTAGTGCAATGCCCGGTGTAGTTGACGGGCCAATGCAGGACGCTGCTCGAGAGGGAGATCATCCCAGTGTAGAGATGTTTCGTGAATACAAGAACAAAGGATTATTGATCCAACCGGAACGTGTCGCCGAGTTCCTTTCCTGGCTCCTCTTCAGCACAAACGACCAGCAATTCAGTGCTCAGGACTGGAACATCTTTGACGATTCCCACCATGCCAACTGGCTTCACGGGCCGTTATCCGGCTGAAGTCGAAGCAAGAAAACATGACGCAGGGTCCAGCCTGTTCCATACTCCATGTTCTACACCACGCGGGAGTGAAAGCACAATGAATGCAAAAGCCCAAGCAACCAGTCAGGACGAGCTCCAGGGAATCTTTGAGTTGCAGCGAATACATCAGTGGAATGTGCGGCGCTCAAGTGCAAAGCAGCGGATTGCCAAGCTCGAGAAACTGAAGGCGGCTATACAGTCCCGGGAGGGCGTGGTGAATGAGGCGCTTCATGCCGATCTTCGCCGCAACGAGGAAAGCTCAGCCATCGAATTCAACTCGATTTACACTGACGTCGATGATGCCATCGCCAATCTCGAAAACTGGATGGCACCGGTAGAGGTTCCAACCTCTGCGCCCTTTGCCGGCGCTCGCGCCAGAATGGTGTACGAGGCCCGCGGCATCGTGCTGCTTTTCGGCCCCTGGAACTACCCCTTCGCGCTGGTTTTCCAACCCCTGGTGGCTATCATCGCCGCTGGCAATTGCGCGTTGGTAAAACCTAATGAAATGGCACCGCACGTCAGCGAAATCACTGCCGAAATAATACGGGAGACCTTCGACCCGCAGGAGATCGCCGTATTCGAAGGTGACGTCCAGCTGGCCAATGATCTACTGGACCTGCCCGTAGACCATATATTCTTTACCGGCAGCCCTGCGGTCGGGAAAGTTGTTATGGCGGCGGCCGCGAAACACCTGGCCTCGGTTACCCTGGAACTGGGGGGCAAGAATCCGGTGATCATAGATCGCGAGGCCGATATCGCCGATGCTGCCGGTAAGGTGGCCTTCCTGCGCAATATGAACAGTGGCCAGGTGTGTTTGTGCCCGGAAAATATCTGGGTTCACGAAGACTGTAAGGATGAGTTCGTCGGTGCTGCCCAGGCGACCTACCAGGCGGGCTTCTACCAGGACGGCGAGCTCAACGAGGATGTGATGGGCAAAATCATCGACCATCGCAACCTGGCGCGCGTGAAGGGCTACCTCGATGACGCCAGGGACAAAGGCGCACGCGTTGTCTGCGGTGGCGAGGTCATCGAGGAGACGCTCTCGGTGCACCCCACCATTCTTACTGATATACCCGCCGATGCGCGTATCCTGAGTGAAGAAGTGTTCGGCCCTATCCTCTCGGTCTTCACTTATCGAGAGATCACTGAGGTCTATGAAGCCCTGCACCGGCAACCCAAGCCCCTGGCCCTGTACATCTTTACCGGCAACGACGCCTTTGTTGATGACGTTCTGGCCAATACCACGTCAGGCGGGGTCATGGTCAACAATTGCATTATGCATGTAGCCGAGCATCACCTGCCTTTCGGCGGCGTCAACAACAGTGGTATGGGCAGATACCATGGCGTGCACGGCTTCAGGGAGCTTTCGCACGAACGGGCCGTCCTGCATACGTCCTGAAAGCCTCGGCATCGGACGTGGTTGTTCCGGTGGTGGGTTGGTTGAACTCGCGGGGTCAGAGACATCCCGCCGATGGCCCGCTGAAATACAGAAGGTAAGGGAGACGATCATTGGAACATTGGGTCAGTTGGTTTCACGAGCAAACAGACGGCAAGGAAGTGAGTGTGGTTTCCCAGGCCGCAGAGTCTCTGGGTTTCACCGGGGTTGCGTTTTCAGACCACGTGGCCATACCCAAAAACCATGAGTCTCTGCATCCGGAGCTGCGAAAACCGTATGATTATAGCCTGCCGATGATTGATCCCTTCACTGTGGCTGCAAGCATGGGCGCCGTAACGAGTAAATTGCGATTCATGACCTACGCGCTGGTTGGCAGCATGCGAGACCCTTTTTCCATTGCCCGGCAGGCGGGCTCCCTGGCAGGCCTGACAAATGGCCGGTTCGCGCTGGGCATTACACCCGGCTGGTTAAGGGAAGAGATCGAGCTGCTGGGCCACGATCCTAAAACCCGCGGAAAGCGTTTTGACGAAGCTCTGCAGGTTATCAAAGGACTTTGGGAGCACGAACTCTTCTCCTTCAGAGGTGAACACTATCAATTCGAAGAAGTGGCCGTGTGCCCCCGCCCTCTTGTGACACCGAAAATATTCATTGGCGGAAATAGCCCGAAATCTTTCGCGCGAGCCCGACACTATGATGGCTGGATCGGTATGACCCTGCAATTGGAAGAAGTGTCTGAAGTCTCTCGCATTGTGCGTAGTACCCCGGGACAAAAGTCCATCTATCTCATTCCGTCACAGCCGCTGAATACGGAGTATCTATCGCAGCTGGAGGCTGTCGGTGTTGATGGACTGGTGCACATGATCTGGTTTCCTGGCGTGCCCACCGCGGTGGATGAAAAGTGCCAGTTGATGGAGTCATTTGCGCGCGAGTGGATTAGCTGAGGATCGTCATCCTTCCGGATAAGGTCCGAGGGGCTTATGGTCCTGGTCCCATCAAGTCGGCGCTTTTTGAGCGTAGGCTGATAGCAACTCTTTTGTATTGCCGGGCAAAGAACGGTTTGGGCTCGTTCAGAATGGCCAGGAGATCACCGGCTCCTGTGTGTTTCCTCAGTCTAATCGCACCTTAAATGTCCGTTGACAGTCCATTAAGCGCACTACTTTTGTGCAACGGCATGGCAAGATTGGTGCCGTATCCATGGGTCACCCACTGAGCCGGACGTATAATTCCTTGTATATCAAAGAGTTTTTCTCACCGCCTTGTTGGCACACAGATTGCTGGAAATACGTGAGCGAGTTGCAGCAGGTGCTGGGCTATGCAAGCGTCACAAGAATGGGAGAAGTATCCGAGAGCGAGCGCTTATGATGAATTACTGACACCTGAAGGCCTTCCAAGAACGGGAGCCGGTGAAGTACTGCAATACCTGCGTACACTCGACGATACAGCAATGAATGCCCGCCGCGAGGCGGCTAGCGTTGCAATGAAGGTCATGGGCATTACATTTGCGGTCTATACCGAAGAGGGTGGGATTGACCGTGTTTGGCCCTTCGACATCATCCCCCGTATTATTGACGCCCGTGAGTGGCGGCACATCGACGCCGGGCTCAAGCAACGCGTGCAAGCGCTCAATATGTTCATAGATGACATATACGGTCGGCGGAGAATCGTCAAGGACGGCGTATTCCCCGCAGAAGTGCTTGCCCAATCAGTCAATTTCCGCCCCGAGTGTGTCGGCATCAAGCCTCGCTACGGCGTTTGGGCCCACATCTGCGGCAGTGACCTCGTGCGTGACTCGTCTGAGCCAATGTATGTCCTCGAGGACAACCTGCGCGTACCGTCGGGTGTGTCTTATATGCTGGAAAATCGTCTGGTCATGAAGCGTGTTTTCCCCGAACTGTTTGCGAATCACGATATCTTGCCGGTCGATGGATACCCGTCCCGTTTATTCAACATGCTGGCCTCTCTCTCCCCGCGGCCCTCGGACTACCCCACCGTAGTGTTGTTGAGCCCCGGCATTTATAACTCGGCCTATTTTGAACACGCCTATCTTGCCCAGCAGATGGGGATCGAGTTGGTCACCGGCAGGGACCTGCTGGTAGATGACGACATCGTATATATGAAAACCGTCGCGGGGCGTGTACGCGTCGACGTGATTTATCGAAGAATTGATGATCTATTCCTGGACCCCAAGTTTTTCAAATCCGATTCTCTGATCGGTGTGCCAGGGCTGATGCGCGCATGGGCGAAGGACAGGGTCGCGATTGCCAATGCTCCAGGAGCGGGCGTCGCAGACGACAAGGTTGTCTATGCGTTTGTACCTAAAATGATTCGCTACTACCTCGATCAGGACCCTATTCTCGAAAATGTTCCGACCTATCTTTGTATGGATCAGGGACAGCGGAACCACGTACTGCGTAATCTCCACAATATGGTAGTCAAGCCAGCCAACGAGTCGGGTGGCTACGGCATGATGGTGGGTCCTGCAGCAAGCGACGAGATGCGCAGGGAGTTCGCCGCATTGATCAAGGCAAATCCCCGTAACTATATCGCACAACCCACCCTGAATTTGTCAACCGTACCAACCCTTTGCGATGGCCGGATAGAGCCTCGCCATGTGGATCTGCGACCCTTTATTCTTTCATCGAAAACCCAGCACGTGACACGGGGTGGGCTCACACGGGTTGCCCTCAGGAAGGGCTCGCTTGTCGTCAACTCTTCCCAGGGTGGCGGCAGCAAAGATACCTGGATAGTCGAAACCAAAGGCGGCTGAAATTGTTATTATCAAGTCTTGCAGAGCATATTTACTGGTTTGGACGCTACATTGAACGCGTCGAAAACACCGCGCGACTAATCCTGGTAAACGACAGCCTGCTGCTGGACATCCCACCGCAGTGCAATACTGGCTGGTACCCCTTAATTCGCATTACCGGCAGTTCAGAATATTTTTACCAATATTATGATGAGGCGAGTGAACACAACATAATCCGGTTTATGGTAATGGACCGGGAAAATAACCCAGGTTCCATGATCTATTCAATCAACCATGCGCGGGAGAACATGCGAACCTGTCGCGCGCTGTTTCCAAAACCGGTCTGGGAGGCGATAAACAGACTCCACAGCCATGTTAACGACAACCACGCCGCCGCTCTGAAGGGCCAAGAACGCTACCGGTTCCTGCGGCACACCATCGATGAATGCCATCTCATAGCGGGCAAGCTTGCTGTTTCTATCAGCCATGACGATATTTATGAGTTCGCTAGAATGGGCTTCAACCTTGAGCGAGCGGACATGACCTCCAGGGTCATTGATGTAAGGTCGCAGCACCTGCTCCAGTCTCAGGGTGATGAAATCAAGCCATTTGATGACATACAGTGGAAAAGCATTCTCGATTCGCTGGCAGCATGGCAGATGTACCGCCGTTGTGCGCGCATTCATATCAGCGGCAAAGCCGTACTGCGTTTTCTTCTCCTTGATCGGCATTTTCCTCGCGCTATTAACCATTGCCTGCTGCAGCTTGAGCAATCTCTTTATGCGCTGGCTGTGAACGACGCTCCCCGGCAGGCACTGCTGGAGACTCAGAGACAGTTAAAAAATACCGACATCGATACGATCCTGGGCGGCCAGCTTCATACCTATATCGATGACCTGCAGCTCAGGTTTATGGCTATCCATACTGAGCTGAGTCAGCGCTATTTTGACAGTTCCGAAATTTCCCCGCCACGGAAGGTTAGCGACGCAACAGGATCGGAGGCACTGCAGAGGAACGAGCAACTATCGGAGAAGCCAGTGGTGCTCGAGGGTAGGGGCAACGTTTAGCGGTTCACAGAGGGAGGAAAGCCGGGCCATGCTGGTGGAGCACGACAATCCGGGCCTGTATAGAAAGTCATTCGAGCACGATAGCTGCGGGTTCGGGTTGATTTGCCAGATGGACGGCATTGCCAGTCATGGACTTGTAGAGTCGGCCATCCAGGCTCTCTCACGCCTGACCCACCGAGGCGCTGTGGCGGCGGACAACAAAAGCGGCGATGGATGTGGCCTGCTCATGCGCATGCCCCGAGAATTTCTTCGCCGTGTCGCTGAGCATGAGGGCATGACCCTGGCAGAGGAGTTTGCCGTCGGCATGGTGTTCCTCAGCCAGGAACCTGAGAAAGCCGATATGGAGAGGCAGCGACTTCAGGCTGAGCTCGAAAAAGAGGCGCTGATTGTTGCTGGTTGGCGGGTTGTACCGATCAATACGGAGGCTCTTGGTTCCAGCTCACTGGGCTCGCTCCCCAGAATTGAGCAGGTTTTTGTGAACATTCCGGATGGAGGGGACCCGGAGCTCACTGAACGTAAATTGTTTTTCGCCAAGCGGATCGCAAGGAAATTTCTCAAGAGCAGCGATGCCGCATTCCATGTCGCCAGCCTCTCCACGCGCGTGATCTGTTATAAGGGGCTGGTGATGCCTCACAACCTGCCATTGTTTTACCCGGACCTCTGCGATCAGGCGCTGCGATCCTGCCTGTGCATATTCCACCAGCGATTCTCGACGAATACCTGGCCGGAATGGCGTCTTGCCCAACCCTTTCGCTATCTGGCCCACAACGGCGAAATCAATACTATCCAGGGAAATCGCAACTGGGCTCTGGCCCGTAGCCGGAATTTTGAATCCCCCCTTATTCCTGGCATGAAGGACATTCGGCCCTGGGTGTCTCTCGCCGGCTCTGACTCTTACAGTCTGGATAACATGCTGGAGGCATTGGTCGCCGGTGGCATGGACCTGTTCAAAGCGATGCGTCTGCTGATCCCACGGGCGTGGCAGAACGACGAGCGAATGGATCCGGAACTGCGCGCTTTCTACGAATACCATTCCATGCACCAGGAGGCATGGGACGGGCCTGCAGGTATCGTACTAACCGATGGTCGATATGCCGCCTGCACCATGGATCGTAATGGCTTGCGCCCGGCGCGCTACGTGATAAGCAAGGATCGCATCATCACGCTGGCTTCCGAAACCGGCGTAACCGACGTGGCGCCGGATAATATACTGAGCAAGGGTCGTTTGGGGCCCGGCGATATGCTTGCCGTGGATACGCAGACGGGCGAACTGCTGATGCCTGAAGCTATCGAGAGCCGCCTGAAGCGGGAGCAGCCGTATTCCGAATGGCTGAAGAAGGAAGCGAAACACTTGCAGCCATTCTGGGGAGAAGATGATGAACCCCGTTTGTCTACAGAGACATTGCAGGTCTACAGGAAAATTTTCGATCTTAGCCGGGAGGAAATGGAACAGTTGATCCGTCCGCTGGCAGACGAGAGTCAGGAAAGCAGTGGATCCATGGGCGACGATACACCGCTGCCGGTCATGTCCAGACGGAATCGTTCGCTTTACGATTACTTCCGACAGCAGTTTGCCCAGGTGACCAACCCGCCCATCGACTCTCTTCGTGAAAAGTGGGTTATGTCGCTGAAAACCTGCATTGGCAGCGAGCAGAATATCTTTATTGAAGATGCTTCCCACGCGAAACGCATAGTCATGTCCAGCCCCGTGTTGAGTCCGGGTGAGTTCACGCAGCTGCTAAGCTTCGATGACGCAGCCTACCGCCACAAACGGATAGATCTCAATGTTGCTGAGGATATTTCCCTACCAGCCGCCATACGCAATATCTGCTACCAGGCAGAGCAGGCCATATGGTCGGGTGTCACCTTGCTGGTCTTGTCTGACAGGCACCTGGCGCCGGATAAACTGACGGTTCCTGCGGCGCTGGCAACCGGTGCGGTGCATCACCACCTTGTTAACACGGGTCTGCGTTGCCGCTCTAATATAGTTGTGGAGACAGGCTCCACTCGCAACCCTCACGAGTTTGCAGTTCTGATCGGCTTCGGAGCGACTGCTATCTATCCGTACCTTGCTTACCAATGTGCCGCGCAGGTGGCGGACTGGTCCAGGGAAACGGTCTCGGAGCACCAGCGACGCTACCGCGCCGGTATCGACAAGGGTTTATACAAGATCCTTTCCAAGATGGGTATCGCAACCGTCAGCAGTTACCGTGGCGCACAGCTTTTTGAAGCGGTGGGACTGTGCCATGAGGTTGTCGACCTGTGCTTCTCTGGTGTTACAAGCCGCATCGAAGGCTGCGGGTTTGCGGAGCTGGAGGCCTGCCAGCGTCAGCTTGCGGAACGGGCCTGGGATGACCTGGTACCCATAGAATCCGGAGGCCTGTTGAAGTATGTCCACGGAGGTGAATCCCACGCCTTCAATCCGGACGTAGTGCAGGCAATTCGCAGCTATGCCCTAACGGGTGACCCGGACGAGTACGAACGTTACAAGACACTGGTTAATCACCGCGAACCGCTGGTCCTGCGCGACCTGTTGGCCCTGAGACAAGCACGCCAGCCTGTTTCCCTTGACCAGGTAGAACCGGCCGAGGAAATTGTCAAACGTTTCGAAAGCGGCGCCATGTCACTTGGTGCTCTGTCCCCGGAAGCGCATGAGACTCTGGCAGTGGCAATGAACCGGCTTGGGGGCCTCTCAAACAGTGGAGAGGGTGGTGAAGACCCGTCGCGCTTCGGCACCGAGAAAGTGTCCCGCATCAAACAGATTGCTTCCGGGCGCTTCGGTGTCACGCCCCATTACCTGGTTAATGCGGACGTGCTACAGATCAAGGTAGCCCAGGGTGCGAAGCCCGGAGAAGGCGGCCAGCTACCTGGTAACAAGGTAGATGCAATGATCGCCAGATTGCGCTACGCGGTACCAGGCACCACTCTTATATCGCCTCCCCCACATCACGACATATACTCTATTGAAGATCTCGCGCAACTGATATTCGACCTGAAGCAGGTGAATCCCGCCGCGCGTGTATCAGTAAAACTCGTCTCGGAGGCAGGGGTAGGGACTATCGCTGCCGGCGTGGCCAAAGCTTATGCAGACTGTATAACCATATCCGGCTACGACGGCGGCACGGGCGCGAGTCCCCTTAGCTCTGTGAAGTACGCGGGCAGCCCGTGGGAGTTGGGTCTGCGTGAAACCCAGCAGGCATTGCGTGGCAACAACCTGCGCGGCAGGGTCAGCTTGCAGGTGGATGGCGGTATCAAGACCGGCCTTGACGTGGTGAAGGCCGCCATACTCGGCGCGGAGAGTTTCGGATTCGGGACCCTTTCCTTGCTAAGTCTGGGCTGCAAGTTTTTACGGATCTGTCACCTCAACAACTGTGCCACGGGTATTGCAACTCAGGATGCGCGTCTTCGGCAGCAGCACTTCAAAGGGGATCCGCAGGCAGTGATGCGGGTGTTCACCAGCATAGCGGAGGAAGTGAGGGAGAATCTGGCATTGTTAGGCGCACGTCGCCTCGACGATATTATCGGCCGTACTGAATTGCTGAAACTCCTGCCGGGAGAGACCGACCAGCAGCACCGGCTCGATCTGTCGCCTCTACTGGTAAGCGGTTGTGTCGATGCCGACCAACCGCAGCACTGCATGGTGGCGCACAATGCCTCCTTCGACAAAGCTGAGCTGGCTGAGAAAATGCTCGCTGACATGTTGCCCTCTATTCGCTCCGGCAAGTCCTCCCGTCACCGTTATACCCTGAAGAACTCAGACCGATCGATCGGCGCCAGAGTGTCAGGTGAAATTGCCCGCATTCATGGCAACACCGGCATGGAGAAAACACCCCTTGTGGTTCACTTCGAGGGTGTGGCGGGGCAAAGCTTCGGGGTCTGGAACGCTGGAGGACTCCATATGTACCTCGAGGGAGACGCCAATGATTATGTCGGTAAAGGTATGGCCGGCGGTAAGATTGTCATCCGTCCCCCTGCGATAAGGGGCTTCCAGAGTAACCGCAACGTCATTATGGGCAACACCTGCTTGTACGGAGCCACTGGTGGCAAACTCTATGCTTCGGGTGTCGCCGGGGAGCGTTTTGCTGTTCGAAACTCGGGTGCCCTCGCCGTGGTCGAGGGTGTGGGCGACCACTGCTGTGAGTATATGACGGCCGGTATGGTTGTTGTGCTCGGCGAGACCGGGGTTAATTTTGGTGCTGGCATGACGGGCGGGTTTGCTTTCGTGCTCGACCTGGAGAGCTCGCTGGAAGAGAGGTGTAATGGCGAATTTGTCGACATACTCAAAGTCGACAGCGGTTTGGCTGAGCCGCATCGCAGGCTGCTACAGGCGACGCTCAGAGATTTTATAGCTGAGACCGACAGTCGTTGGGCCCGATCAATTGGTGACCGGTTTGCCGACTATATTGGTAGGTTTCGCGTGGTAAAGCCCCGATCCCTGGAATTTGGAAGGCTGATCGAATCGCTTGAAACTGCTGCCTGAGAAGGCGAGACAGGCAGGGCAATACCGTTGAGATCCCCCAGGAATTCTATGATGCCCCTGGCGGCTGCTCGGCCCTGATGGACCGCGTGCACCACCAGGCTGGAGCCCTTCACCATATCTCCACCGGCAAAGATCTTTGGATTACCTGTCTGGAAACTGAAGCGTTCCCCTTCAGCGGCTGTTTGAAGAAGGCCACGGGCGTCGACTGTCACGCCCTGAGGTGACAGCCAGGCTGGCGGACTCGCTTCGAAACCAAAGGCAAGGATGATGCGATCGGCAGGGATGATCTCCTCTGAACCCGGTAGAGATACCGGCACCTGCCGACCGCTTGCATCGGTCTGGCCCAGCTCTGTTTTTACAACTCGAATGCCTTCCACACGGTCACTGCCGAGTATCTCCAGCGGCAACCTGTTCCATAGGAAGGTCACCCCCTCTTCCCGTGAATTGTCCAGCTCGCGTTGGCTGCCTGGAATATTTGCCGCGTCACGGCGATAAACACAGGTAACGCTGGCCGCACCCTGGCGGATGGCAGTGCGGTTACAGTCCATGGCGGTATCTCCACCGCCAAGCACCACGACTCGCTGTCCTGCCATATCAATGAAATCGGCGCTCCCCGGAATTTTCAGTACCCGGTACGCACTGCTCACCAGATAGGGCAGGGCCATCTCCACGCCCGGCAGATCGTTACCCGGAAGGTTCCCGTCAATCGACCTGTAGGTTCCCATGCCGAGGAACACCGCGTCGAAGCTTTCCAGCAGTTCTTTTATCGATATATCTGTGCCAATAGTCTTGTTGAGCTGGAACTGCACGCCCATCGATTCCAGAATCGCGCGGCGCCTTTTTACAACGTGTGTTTCCAGCTTGAATTCCGGTATGCCAAAGGTCAATAATCCGCCTATCTCGGGATAACGGTCAAACACCGTCGCATGTACACCACTGCGAGCGAGAATGTCGGCGCAACTGAGTCCAGCCGGTCCTGCACCAACCACAGCCACCCTGCCGGAAATACGGCTGGATCTGCTCACCGTGGGTGACCAGCCCATTTCAAATGCCGTGTCGGTAATGTAGCGCTCCACGGCACCAATACTGACAGCACCAAAACCGTCGTTCAGCGTGCATGCACCTTCACACAATCGATCCTGGGGACAGATACGGCCACAGATCTCTGGCAGCGAGTTGGTCTGGTTGGATAGCTCGGCGGCCTCCAGCAGCCGCCCTTCGCCTGCCAGCTTGAGCCAGTGAGGTATGTGGTTATGAACAGGGCATTTCCATTCGCAGTATGGGCTGCCACATTCTAGGCAGCGATTCGCCTGTGAGCTGGCCTCGCCCTGATTGTAGCCGGTATAGATCTCCCGGAAACTGGTCTTCCTCCGGTCGGGTCCCAGCTTGCCAGGCTCTTCCCGAGCTTGTTCCAGAAACTGAAAGCTGTTGGACATAACCGGCTACCTATCGCCTCACCCCTGGCCGGGTACTGCGGCGCAGACGGTGATCAGGCATGACTGGGCGAGGCGCCGATAGGCAGCGCGGTCTCTCCCGCATCTCCCCGCGGTGGTTTTTTACCTGGCACGACGTCCGCGGCACCCGTGAACTCGGGATAGGCTTGCTGTCCGCACTCGACCATGTCGAGGCCCTCGATTTCTTCACTTTCGGACACTCTTATGCCCATCACTTTCTTCAACAGGAACCATAGCGCGAAAGTGGTAAAGAATACCCACCCGAAGATGGTCACGATACCGATCAACTGTGCGGTAAACGTGGCCTCTTCATTAGTCAGGGGAACGGCGAGCAAACCCCATATGCCTACGATGCCGTGAGCAGGTATTGCCCCCACGGGATCGTCGATTTGCAGCCTGTCCATGGCAATAACCCCGAAGACGACAATGGCGCCGCCAATTCCGCCAATGATCGTGGCAAACAGCGGAGTCGGTGTAAGCGGTTCTGCCGTGATAGCGACCAGTCCGGCGATCGCGCCGGTTAGAATCATGGTCAGGTCAGCCTTGCGGAAGAGTAACCGAGATACCAGTGCGGCCATAACTGCACCACCGGCAGCAGCGGTATTGGTATTAACGAACACCATCGCCACCGCATTTGCCTCGCCAACATCCGAGACTTTCAGTTCAGAGCCGCCGTTGAAGCCAAACCAGCCGAACCAGAGAATAAAAGTCCCGAGAGTGGCCAGCGGCATATTAGCGCCGGGCAAAGGCTGAACTTCTCCATTGGGACCGTACTTGCCTATCCTTGGACCCAGCAGGAGTACGCCGGCCAGGGCAGCACAGGCGCCGGTCAGGTGCACGACACCAGAACCGGCAAAATCAGCGAATCCGAGCTCATCAAGGAACCCACCGCCCCACTTCCAGTAACCCTCGACGGGATAAATGACGCCGGTCATCACTACAGCAAAAGCGAGGAATGTCCAGAGCTTCATGCGCTCGGCTACAGCGCCGGAAACAATCGACATGGCTGTGGCGACGAACACTACCTGGAAAAAGAAGTCGGCGAGATTCGAATAGTAGGGTGCGTCTTCGCCCCCCGCAGTTACGGCCTCCGCGGTGTTGTCCGCGCCGATAAGAAAACCAAGACTCGGGATAATCGAACTGTCGGAATCGCCGTACATGATCTGGTAACCGCAAAGCAGGTACATAATGCAGGCCACTGCATAAAGCAGGACATTCTTGGCCAGGATTTCGGCGGTATGCTTTGCCCGCACCAGTCCTGCCTCCAACATGGCAAATCCCGCCGCCATCCACATGACGAGTGCGCCCGAGATGAGAAAATAAAATGTATCCAGGGCGTAACTGAGTTCCTCTACAGAATTCATTATATGCTCCCCTATGGCTCTATCTGCTGGAATTGTCTTTCGCGGCCCTAAGCGCTGGCTGCGCACCGCTATGGATAGAGAGCAAATTTCGAACCAGTTTTCCTAAGACGTTGTTTTTCTTTGTTTAACCAACCTGGCAGCTGATTGAATGCGGTTTAACGTGGTAGAAAATGATGCCAGTGCGCACCAAAATTGATCGCGACTGGCTGTCCGTGGCGAAAAACGGGTTACCGTTCGCATTTAGCTGCATTTCAAACAACGGGCCCGATACTCCTTGTAACATGTCGTATAGTTCCCATGCTTGCTTTGCAGTTCTGATAGTAGGCTGGTGCTATTCAAGTTTCCCTGTCAAACCAACGGCTTGGATATCGGCACCGCCGGCAAAATTTATCGCATGAACTCACCTTGCTTGGCCACTGGTCATATGGCTGATCAGGCGGAGTAGGGGGTCGGTGCAGCGTGTAAACATCCGCGCTATTCTGGCTACTTCGGGATGCAAATAAACAGGTACTGATCTAGAATTGATAAGCTTTCCTGCTTAGGAAAGTACCCTCAAAAGTCGCTCAGAAGAACCATAATGTCAGAACAAAAGCCGACAGAAACAGAAATCCGCGAGCGCAAGGGCGCTCTGCTCAAGTTGTTCGACCGCATGCTGCCTATCGTCGATGGCATTGCCGACAGCTTTCGATTTGCCACCCTGGTAGGCATGGCTCTGGTGATCTGGATATCTGTGTGGATGTTCTATTTTGGGGGATTCGGGTTAACCACGGCTCTGCTTACTCTGGCGGTCATTATATTGCCCATTCTGGTCTTGCTGCGGTTCTGGCTCGGTTTGGAGGACCTGAAGAAACTACCCCAAACGGTCGAGAACCTGGTATCCGATGCCAGGGACGAAGTCGAGGAGCGGGTTGCGGGTATCCGGTCTTCCGAGAAAAAGCTGGGGCTATTCAGCTCAGCCGGCAGGATCTGGGAGTTGCGATCCCTTGTAGATGAGGCGGGAGCACTTCTGGGCTCCTATGTGAACATCGGCAGCCTGGTGAACCCGATTTCACTGCTCCTGGGCTTTCTCTCACTGCTTTTTATTCCTGGACTGGCACTGACTGGCCTTGTGCTGGCCGTACTGGCGCTGCTTTGAAGCCAGACTGTATAAGCACTGATGAGTCCAGAACTGAAACTTAATAAGCTTCGGTAACGACCAGGCAGTTACGGACAAGAGAAATGCGCTCAAGGCCGGAGCTATGTCGATCGAGCAGGCAATTCTGAATGAAACTGGCCGTCGCCGTGGTCATCCTCTGTCTCCTTGGCCAGAAGCACGTTTTTCCTGGTTGCGTCCCTGCCAATAGGAGCCCACTATCCCTGCCAACCAGCATACAAGTAATAGGATGGAGGCCAGGTTTGTCGCCTGTTCCTGGCCGCTGAGTTGTTGCGACACAGAATGAGTTACAGTGGCAATATCAGCAGGTATGGCACCAGTCTCTATCTTCTGTGATACATCGAGCGCGATGGTCATGGCAATGGAGAGGATGTAATAGATACAGAATCCCGCCACGCCGAACAGTATGAACCCGGGAATCCAGCGCTTCAGATAAAGATGCCCGAGGCCAGGAAATACCAGGCCTGACAACAGCGCTGCTTTCGTCGATTTCTTCAAAGGCTGTCTCCGGGGCTTATCGACTCGATATAACACTATAACGCTCTGCCGGGCACTGCCAAGTTAAATCACCTCGCTGAAGTCCTGGGCATCCGCCTGCAGACAAGGTCTCTCAGTTTCTCCACTGTGCTTGACCTCGATCATAGAATGAGAATCCGGACCGGTTACTCTGTCAAAGTATGTACAAGTGGACAGGAGTCGCAGCGTGAAAAGTCTAAAGGGAACCCAGACTGAGAAAAATCTGGTCACAGCCTTTGCCGGAGAATCCCAGGCGCGCAACAGGTATACCTACTACGCGGGAGCGGCGCGCAAAGAAGGGCTGATGCAGATAGCGGATATCTTTGCCGAGACTGCGGAGCAGGAGAAAGAGCACGCGAAGCGTTTCTTTAAGTTTCTGGAAGGTGGCGATGTAGAAATAACTGAATCCTTTCCCGCGGGAACAATTGGTAACACGCTGGAAAATCTGCGTGCAGCCGCGGCCGGTGAAGAACATGAATGGACTGATATGTATCCGGGTTTCGCCAAGGTCGCCAGGGAAGAGGGCTTCGAGCAGGTGGCAAAAGCCTTCGATGCCATCTCTATCGCAGAAAAACAGCACGGTAAGCGCTACACAGAGCTTGCTGAAAACCTGGAGGCGGGAAGAGTTTTTCGCAGGGGCGGAAAAGTTGTCTGGCGATGCAGGAACTGTGGCTATCTGCATGAGGCGGAAGACGCACCCAAGGTGTGCCCGGCCTGCCTGCATCCACAATCGTATTTCGAATTGCTCGGCGAAAACTGGTAAGGGTCCCTGCGGCGCACGACGTCACAACTCCATAAGATACACCCATGGAGGAATCCACGGTCAGGGCGTGGCGGTGGGTATTGTAGGATTGTCGAGAGCTCCATGCCATGTCGACCGCGATAGACCAATTTAGAAAACTTATCAACGATTGCCAACGCGCGGTGGTCTTCACCGGCGCCGGGATCAGTACTGAATCCGGTATACCCGATTTCCGTGGACCGAATGGCCTGTGGAAGAAGATGAAGCCTATCGATTTCCAGGAATTCGTTCGCTCGGAGGAGGCGAGACAGACATCCTGGCAACGATGGTTTGAGCATGGCCAAGGGCTGCTGACAGCGAACCCGAATGCTGGCCACTTTGCCGTCGCTCGATGGGTGGAAATGGGGAAGGTGTCGGCCGTCATCACGCAGAACGTCGACAATCTCCATCAGGAGTCCGGTGTGCCTGAGGAGCGGGTCATCGAGTTGCACGGTAATGCCACCTACGCGAAATGCCTGGACTGTGAGCGGGTAATCGCCCTGGAGTCCATTGCAGCGCAGTTTCGGGAATCCGGCAGAGTGGGGCCTTGTGACTCCTGTGGCGGCATCGTGAAGACGGCGACGATATCCTTTGGCCAGATGATGCCTGAGGAGCCGATGCGCCGGGCGGAAGAAGAAACCCTGGCTTCCGACCTGTTTATCGTCCTGGGCTCTTCATTGACCGTGTACCCGGCTGCGGGATTTCCGCGGATGGCGTACGAGAACGGGACAAAGCTTGTTATCGTGAATCAGCAGCCCACGGATATGGATTCGATGGCGGACCTGGTCATTCACAGGGAAATCGGCAATACCCTGCAGGGTCTGCTGGACAGGAATACTGTCTGAAACCTCTGCTGCTTCAATGTGAGGTCGATCGCATGAAAATCGGGAAGTACCGCCACTTCAAGGGCGGCGAATATCAAGTCCATGGTGTAGCAACTCATTCCGAGACAGGTGAGGAGCTGGTTGTTTATACACCTCTTTACGGCGACGGTGGCCTGTGGGTGCGACCCCTGTCGATGTTTCAGGAGAATGTCTCCTTTAACGGGCAGGAGCTGCCAAGATTTGAATATGTCGGACCAGCAGACGAATCCGTCGAATGCGGGGGTTAGGTTCTCTACTCAAATTGCTTTTTGAATTCCTCGAAGCGTTCATCCAGAGCCTGTAACGCGGCCTTCAGCTCGCGGACTTCGACTTCGAGTGACGCCAGGGGTGAACTACCACCGCTGCTGCGCTCGCTTGCGATGCCGGGCACACTCGATACGTCAGGTTCGCCGCAAAAAAGGTGCGCGTAGCGCGGCTCCTTTCGCCCCTCCTGTCGTGGCAGCAGGGTGACGTAGGGCCCGTCGAGGTTTTCCTCCAAGGCCGTCAGGATGTCCGCCACCGCCTCCAGACTCTCGAACTCATGAATACGACTACAGCGGGAGCGGATTTCACCGACAGTTTGTGGTCCGCGCAAGAACAGTACGCCAAGCACAGCCAGTTCGGGCAGGGAGAAATTGAATGTATCGGATACGCGATCGCGTAGTTTATGCTGGTACTTGGGCATGCGGTTATGGCCGGCTTTCCATGACGAGACCAGCGTCTTGTCGACGAGGCTGTCGAGAGCGGGCTCCAGGTCGGCGCAGACGAGGTCCATCACGGGTTCCCGGCTGGACTTCTGGTTGCAGGCCAGGAGCAGGCTGTTCAGGGTCAGCGGGTACACATCCGGCGTCGTCGCTTCCTTCTCAATAAGGCACCCCAGGATGCGGACTTCGATGGGGGTAAGGGTAACGTTCAAATTATTCTCCTGATCATCCGCTTCAGCCCTATGTTAGCGAAACAACAAGACAGAAGACACAGGCTTCAGTGTTTTGCCCTGGGGGAACACACGTTTCGGCCTGTGGTCCGGTGATCTCATCCGGGCCTCGCTAAGTACGGCGGCAGCTTTCATGGCGTGGAAATATAGAGACCTGGATAATCCGCTGCCTTTATAATTCCGCTCATGAAACGGTACCTTGAACTGAATTTCAGAAGCGATAATGAGTCCCCGGCCGCCGATGCGATCATGCAGGCGGTGGTGGAAGCCAATCTAGGCACGGCCTGGGCCTATGCCGATGACGAGTGGTCGGCCCGGTTGGACGATGCCTTTTCAGAGCTTTTTGGCACACCAACAACAGTCATCCCCGTCAGTACCGGGACAATCGCCAATAGTATTGCGCTAGCTGCGGTGACGCCGCCCTGGGGCTCGGTGTACTGCCACCGCAACGCCCATATTCTGAATGATGAGAGCGGTGCGCCGGAGTTCCTTGGCAACGGCCTCAGGCTGGTCCCCGTGGACGGTCCCGGGGGAAAATTCAACGCTGCCGACCTGGACCGGATGGTCCATGCCAACACAGGCCATGGTGTGCACAGCTACCAGCCTGCGGCGGTAAGCCTGACGCAAAGTACCGAATCTGGCACAGTCTATAGCGCCGCCGAGATCGCCGCCATCTGCGATACCGCCCGACAACGCGATATGGCTATACACATGGACGGCGCTCGTTTCGGTAATGCCGTGGCCAGCCTGGACTGCTCGCCGGCGGAGATCACCTGGAAAGCCGGTGTAGAGATGCTCTCATTCGGCGCCAGCAAAAACGGGTGCATGGCGGCCGAAGCGCTGCTGCTGTTTGGCCGGTCTGACGTTAAGGACACCGCTGAAAGACTGCGCAAGCGCTCGGGACACCTGCTAAGCAAGATGCGTTATGTATCCGCCCAGTTGCTGGCGTATATCAAGGATGGCCTTTGGCTCGAAATGGCAATGCACTCGAATGAGCAGGCGGCAGTATTTGCTGCAGCGGTGGATGCGCACCCTGAAGCATGCCTGGAATATCCGGTC
Source organism: Halieaceae bacterium (assembly GCA_024640505.1). Taxonomy (GTDB): domain Bacteria; phylum Pseudomonadota; class Gammaproteobacteria; order Pseudomonadales; family Halieaceae; genus JARRPM01. Next base: position 5,757 of record JAHEEV010000030.1, on the reverse strand, counting down.
GAGGCGAACGAGGTTTTCGTTCAGTGGACTGTGGAGGGTTTTCAGCGCCTGGAAGATGCCGGCATCGAGTTCCTGCATTGGCCGGGCCGTGATGACCTCGCCCGTTTCGTGTTTTCACATTGCACAGAAGAATCCGCAACCGTTCGGCTCTGCGAGGCCCTGGCTGACTGAGGCCGCGGGAAGCCCCGGGCCACTGTTTCCATTGCCAGATGTCCCGGTTATGCCACGATACCTCCTTTTCTCAGTTCAGTGATCTGCTCCGCATAACCCAGTGCGATCAGGACTTCGTCTGTGTGCTGTCCCAGGGTGGGGGCGATTCCCGGGGTGGCCACAGGGGTTCCCTCAAAGTCGGGTGCGTTGCGGGGCTGTATGATACGTCCGGCTTGTGGGTGGTCAGTTTCTACAAAGCTCTCCATCGCCTGCATCTGGGGGTCCGAGGGTAGATCGCCGATACGCAGGGCCTTGCCACAGGGTACATCCTCTTTTTCCCATTTGGCGATGACGTCGTCGACGTGCTTGCTGCGATGGCGCTCGTAGAGGTCCTTAACGGCCCTTGTGGTGTATTCCGCGTTTGCCATGCGTTGCCCAATATCAGAAAGGATAGGGTCATCACTGACGTCTTCGCCAAAAGCCCGGAACATGCCGATAAACTGGGCGTCCGTGACGGGCGCACATTGTGCGTAACCTCCGTCGAAGGGGATTAACTTGATGCCCTTGGAAACCTGCACCCCTTCATCGGCCCCGTCCTCCAGAAAGGGCGCGGTGCCGGAGCTGTCCAGCCAAAGAAAGCTGGATACAGCATTGGTCATACTGAGGTTGATTTCCTGGCCACCTCTGCCATTACCACGCGCCACAAGGGCGGCACATACCGACTGGGCGGCGGTTATCGCGGTGAGTTTGTCCGCAAACAGCTGGTAAATCTGCACGGGTTCTCCGGTTTCAAGGTTGACCTGGCTCCAGCAGATACCGGTAAAGGCCTGTATGACGTTATCGTATGCGGGTTTGTCGGCCATGGGTCCCTTGTGACCAAAGCCGGAAATGGCGCAGTAGACGATGTCGCTGTTGATCGCTTGGCAGTCCTTGTAGCCCAGGCCGAGGCGCCTCATTACGCTCGGGCGCATGTTATGAATCATCACGTCCGCCCCGGCGATCAGGTCCAGGGCAATGGCCAGACCCTGCGAGTTGCGTATGTCGAGCACAATGGATTTTTTGTCGCGGTTGGCCACCTGGAACGGGGTGGTGATGCCGTTCCGGTTGCTGCCGATAAAGCGCATGATGTCGCCGATTCCCGGAGGCTCGATTTTGATCACCTCGGCGCCCTGGTCGCGCAGTATACCGGCTGCCCAGGGGGCGGTGAGGGCGGAACCGAATTCGAGCACCTTGATACCCGCCAGGGGGCCACTGTCTTCATGTTTCACGATGTAAACTCCGATTGTGAACGAGGGCGACCTCCGGGGCCGCTATAGGCCAGGCCGATGCCGGGGGGCTCATTGCTATATTCGGGGGCTTCCACACCGGCGCAGGCCCGGAGCCAGCTCTCCACCAGTGCGTCTTCGGCAGCGTAGTCAAAGGGATCCTGCAAAACCCATTCCTCAGTACCTCCCTTTTTCAGGGGAGCAGCCGCCAGTTGCCTGGCGGTGTAGGCCAGGGCTTTGGCCGGTTCGACCTGGTCCCTGTAACCGAGGCAGTAGCGCAGCTTGGCAGTGTCCAGTACCCGGTGGGTGGGCAGAGGCTGGCCCACCAGTGGCCAGGCGGGCTGTGCCAGGTGAAATGGCATAGAGACAATTTCCACATTGGCTTCAAGTGCCGCGGCGATGATTTCCACTACCTGGCGCAGGCTCGGGCAGGTGTCGTCAGCGCAGTTGAATATCTCTCCACGGGCTGCCTGAGGTTTGTCCACCGCCAGCAATACGGCGTGGGCCATGTTTTCGGCGAAACCATAGCTGCAGAGGCTGAGGCCGTCTTCGGGCAGGATAATGAAAGGTCGCTGGTCCAGGATGCGCCGCACGATGCACCATTCCCTGGGTACGAGCTGGTACTTTCCGTAGATAAAAGGGTAGCGAAAATGGCTGGCGTCCGGGTGGAGTTCGAACACCGCCGCCTCGGTCCGCACGATGCGGTACCCCTTCTCGTCCTGCTCAGCTGCGGTGACCAGGGGAGCGGTCTCCGCGGTGGGGACAGCCAGGCCTTCGGGGGAGGGGAGTTGGGGATTCATGTAGCCTGCGTAGGCGGGAGCACCACCAATAGAGATAAACTGTCCGCAGCGACCCACCATGTTTTCGGCAATCATGCGCAATCGACCGTAGCTGGCTATGCACAGATCAAAGCGTCGGTCCTGCAGGCCACTGAGGAAAGATGCTTCGTCGTAAGGATCGACATGGATGTGTTCGACCTGTGCCGGGATTTCGTCGACTTCGTGCCCGCCTCGATGCAGTATGGCCACCTGATAGCCGCGTTGGAGCAGGCCGTTGACGACATAGTGCCCGGTAGGCCCGGTGCCACCGATAACAAGTGCTGTGTTCATGGAGGGCACTATAGCAGAGTAACTGCTCTATGCCTTGGGCAAGACCGTTGTGATAGTCTGGCTTGTATGGCTGGTAAAAAAACCGGATTGAACGAAACCCCCTGCCCCTGTGGCAGCGGCGTAGAGTACATGCGATGTTGCGGCCGCTACCTGGATGGTGGGGAGATTCCAAAAACCGCCGAACAACTCATGCGCTCGCGTTACTGTGGTTTCGTGCTGTGCGCCGAGGCCTATCTGTTGTCCACCTGGCATCCAGATACCCGGCCCGGCAGAGTAAGTCTGGACAGGAGCCAGCGTTGGCTCGGGCTAAGCATACGGGCCACCGAGGCCGGTGAATCGGGTGATGATACCGGAACCGTTGAATTCATCGCTCGCTTCAAAGTGGATGGCAAGGGACATCGCCTGCACGAGATCAGTCGCTTTGAGAAAATCGAAGACCGCTGGTATTACCTCGACGGACAACACATTAAAACCGGGCAGAGCAATCGCATGAAGTGACCAGGGTCAGGCAGCGTCGAATAGGTGATCTGGAGTTTGTGTTCCTACGCTGTCATCCCGCCATCAACCATGTACACCGACCCATTGAGAAATCGGCTCTCCTCACTCGCCAGGAACAGCATCAGGTTGGCCACGTCACCGGGTGCCGCGTAGCGCTGCAGCGGAATTCTGGCTTCAAGTTGCTCTCGCATGGCGCCCGGATCATCCGGCATGGAGCCTTTTTCGAGAGCGCGCATCATGCGCCCGTCCACGGGTGCAGGATTTATGGTGTTAACCCGAATATTGTGTTCCCCGCCTTCTTTGGCACAGGAGCGCATCAGGCCGATAACAGCGTGCTTGCTGGCGTTGTAAGCCGACAGACCCGGCGCTCCGCTAACGCCCATTATTGACGAGGTAATAACTATGCTGCCGCCACCACTAGCTTTCATGGCAGGAAAAACATGTTTGATTCCCAGAAAGACACCCATGAGATTAACGTCAATGACTTCCCTGAAGCTCTGGGTATCATATTCACCGACAGGTAGCACGGGACCTTCTATGCCTGCGTTGGCAAGCAATACGTCAATCTTGCCGAATGCCTCTATAGTCGCCGCAACATAGTTTGCGGTGCTATCTTCGGACGTCACATCAGCGACACACTGTCGCACAGAATCACTGTTCAGGTTGTCTATTACCCGTTGCAGCTTGTCTTCATCCAGATCCACCAGCATGACCTGTGCTCCGGCGTCCAGGAAATTTCGGGCTGCGACCTCGGCTATCTCGCCTGCGCCTCCGGTGAGGATGACTGATTTTCCAGCGACTGTGCTCATAAAATGAACCCTGATTAAAGTAGATTTGAATCGAGCTTTACCGAGTCTACGTAAGTGCCGCGCCCCCGCTCCACCCCCGTCGCCAGATAAAATATAACTATTGTTTCTACAGTTTCAGTTATCCAGTTCGAACCATCCTTCAATTGGGTGTTCTTCCGCGTCAGCGGGTCCTGCACCCGGTTTGAAACAACGTACCAGGCCGGAGAAGACGGCGCGATCATTTACGACTTCCACGTCCGTATTGCCAGAGCCTCCACAAGTGACGTCGGGTTCCCTGTACTTGATCATCAGTGCTTTCGCGGGCATTGACAGGGAGACTGTTGCATTCAATGATCCGGCAGAGTACCTGTAGTTGGAACCCATGCCCGTTTTAACGATGGTCGAACCTTGAATTTCCTGCAGGCCCTCAACGGCGAAGAACCAACGAATGTCCGTCGCAGCACTCACGCCTCCCGCAGCCATAGAGAAGATTATACTTATACAGGCAATGCGGATAATCTTATTCATGATTTGATTGCCCCATGGCTTATTTTCGCGGCAGCTTGATGGTGTGACCTTCCTGCTCGACAGAAATGGAAAATGCCTGCCCATTTTCATCAACTGAAAATGTCAGTTTTGCCATCACGCCGTTATAATCGACGCTGTATTGACCGTCGCCGATTGGAGTCAATAGCATGTATTGCGGCGGAGACTTTCTCACGTCGTACATGACGTATTGACCGTCTATTTTTTCAATCCCCAAACCACCGGGGTCGTAACCGTATTCCCCGGAAATGCCATCTTCGGGGGATGTGGCCTCGGCCAATTCCGTCTGCGGGGAGGTTTGCGGCTCGGCTTCTGCTGCTTGCGGTTCCGCGGGCTCCAGCAGGATCTGAACGCTATTCAGGGTCTGGCGGTATCCACTGGGCGGTTGCTTGCTGCCAAATTTTGAGCCATCCCGGTAGAGCAATTCGGCACTGATTTCTACCACCATGCTACCGTTTTCTGATGACAGATCTTTGCTGCCATCGGACACGCTCGATACGCTGGTCCAGACCGTACCATCCTCGCCGGCTTTAAAGGCGCCGCTGGCATTCATTGAATACAGGAGCGCCTCCTGGATCTTGCCGCCAAAATATTTCCAGGCCTCTTCTTCGTCGAAATCACCATAAGTGTAGAATCGCAGATCCTTGACGCGATCGTTGAGCGGTTTGCCTTTATCGAGATTCACCATGATGGCGCTACCCTCAGCGTGCTGTTGCTGGGCTCGATTTTGATAGATATTTGCCGTGATGTGCACTACCACCTCGAAGTCGAGCGGTGATGCAGCTTCCAGCCTGAGTTCGCGGTGCAGGGCAGAGGCGAGTTGTGGCACGTTCGTAACATCATCCAATACGGAGGGATCGATTGAGAAGCGCACGACCACTTCGTCGTTCGGGTATTCACCCGAAGCAATAGCGCTAGTGGGAACGTTGAATGCCAGCACGACAAACAAACCCACTTTTATAGCCAGCACGCGGACTAATGAGTATTCTGCCTGCATTTCTCGCTCCTTGATGACACAGTTTTTAAAGAAGTATAGGCGAGATAATGGTACTGCCAAGTCAAAAAGGCCCTTGTAGGAAATACTGCTCCACGAGGCGATGTGAGCACTGTCAGGGCGACGGCTTATCCAGGGAAGCGCTGTGGGATTTCTTTCCATCGAACCAATCAAGCTGTGCCATACTCAGTTTTCGTCAGCTTATGGGCAGGGCAGGATGAAATATTCAGTATTCATGTTGTTATTTTTATCCAGTAACGGTTTTGCAGGGACAAAGCTCTTTGTGTTCGACTGTGGGCTGCTCAATCTGGAGAGCCTTGAAATATTCAATATTGCAGAGGACGAGTCGCCTGTTCGGCAGATGTTCGTACCCTGTTATCTCATCGAGCATGAGAACGGTCTATTGT
>JAHEEV010000133.1:4708-8846 GCA_024640505.1 Halieaceae bacterium | reverse complement strand
GATGTCCCGTCTATCCGTTGGCGGCGTAGACGTCGCCCGGGTTGGATTTGAACGTCTCCACAAGGAAACGCTCCTGTGGTTTCTCTGATGCCGTCTTGGGAATCTCATCCAGCACCTGGATAAAATCCGGCACGCTGTTGCGATCCAGTTTTTCCCGGCAGGCTCTGAATACCGCATTCGCGTCGAACGTGGCGCGATCCGCTGGCACCACGGCGCCGATTACCTCTTTCTCGCCCGGCGCCATGCCTTCGGACACCGCGAGCCCGTAGACATATACATCGCTGATCGATTCGATTTCCGACAGGGCTTTTTCCACGAAGGCCGGGTTGACGAAATCACCGTGCTTGCGGATGCCGCCGCCCATACGGTAGTGAAAAAACAGCCAGCCGTCCTCGTCGATATGGCCGATGTCCCCCATGTGCAGCCAGCCGCCGGCGACTTTTTTCGCCGTCGCCTCGGGGTTCTTGAAGTAGGTCAGGCTGGGACAGCTGCCGTTAGCCTCGCGAAAGCAGATCTCACCCGCAACTCCCGGCGCCACCGGGTTGCCATCCGCGTCGAGTATCGCGATCTGCATGGAGGGGGGCGGCTTGCCGCAGCTGCCCACGGGGCCCACGCCGGCGGGATTGAAGGTCAGTCCGCCCTCCGCCGCGCCATAGAACTCGAACAGCTGTACGCCGAACCGCTGGGAGAAATCATCCCAGATGGCCGACGGCATACCGGCGCTGAGGATCATCCGCACCGGATTGTCCGCATCGTCGTCCCGGGGCGGCTCCGCGTAGATGGCGGTGGTCATGCCGCCCAGGAGGTTGAAGAAGGTACAGCCGTAGGCCCGGGTGATATCCCACAGGCGGGACTTGGTGAACTTGACGCTGATCACGGCGGGAATGCCCTTCTGCAGCGCCATGCCCAGGGTGATGATCTGTGCGTTGGCATGGGTCAGCGACAGGCCCGTATACAGGCAGTCGTTTTCACCCAGCCCGAAGACCGCCGGCAGTGTCGCGGAAACGCTGTAGCGATCGTTGGTGGACAGGATCGCCTTGGGGTCGCCGGTGGTGCCGGAGGTGTAGAGCAATTGCATGGGAGCGGCGGGGTCGGTGCTTGCGACCTCCAGCTCAGGCACGGGCATGGGGCCGGCGAGTACCGTCGAGATGCCGGGGTAGCTTCCCTCACCCTCGCCCAGGGTAGCAATCCACTGGTTACCGCCCTGCCACACGGACTCGACCTCGGCCAGTGCGTTGTCGCCGACCACAGCGCCTTTACACCCGGCGAAATCGAGCATGTACTTCAACTTGTCACCGCGGGTGCGGGAGTCGATAGGCACGAACACCGTGCCGAGGATGCTCGATGCCACCATGAAATCGACGAACTCGGGGTGGTTCTGCATCACCAGCGCAAAGGCATCGCCCTTCTGCATGCCCTGGCTTTGCAGCCAGGCTGCGAGGCGCTGGCCGTTGTCCCACAATTGCTGGTAGCTGCGTTTTTCATCCTGGAATTTGCCGTCGGTGTCTACCGCAACGAAGGTGAGAAGCTCACGCTCCGGAGCCTGATCGCACCAGTTGCGGATCAGGTTGGCCAGGATGATAGGGTTGCGCTCGGGCATGATCAGTCCTCCCTGCGAAGGATGCTGACAACTGTTGCGGCGGCGTCCGTGCCGATCATGCCGCCGCCGTTGTGCGCCAGGGCGATGCGCGCATTCTCCACCTGGCGCTGATGGGCCCGGCCCTGCAGCTGTTCGGTGAGTTCCACGATCTGGGCTGCGCCGGAGGCGCCGATGGGATGACCCTTGCGCAGCAGGCCCCCGGAGACGTTGACCGGCAGGCGGCCGCCCAGGCGGGTGGTGCCATCCTCGATCAATTTGCCGCCCTGGCCCTTGTCGCACAGGCCCAGGTATTCGTAGGCGATGATTTCCGAGGGGGCGGAGGCATCGTGCAACTCCACCAGGCTCAGATCGCCCGGGCCTACGCCCGCCGCCTCATAGGCCTGATTTGCCGCCAGGGAGCCGACGGAGAGGTCGCCCTCTTCCTCGTCGAAGCCCGAGACGAGGGCGGAGGACAGCACCCGTACAGGCTTGCTCAGACCCATTTCCCTGGCCTTGCGCTCGCTGACCACGACTACCGCCGCGGCGCCATCGCCGATGGGAGAACACATGGGCAGTGTCAGTGGCCAGACGATTTCCCGTGATGCCAGCACCTCCTCGATGCTCATGGCCACCTGGAACTGGGCCCGGGGGTTGAGGCTGCCGTGGAAGGAATTCTTGGCGGTGACGCCGGCGATCTGCTCAACCGTGGTGCCGTACTGTTTCATGTGGGCGATGGTCATCAGTGAGTAGATGTCCATGAACACGGAACGGGTCTTGCCCGCATTCACCTTGTCAACTTCCTCGCCTGCCTTGGCCGCCAGGGTTTCCAGCGCACCCATCACGCCGTCGACATTCTCTGTGTCCACGGCGCCGTCGAAGGCGGCAAAACTGCGCATCTTGTCTTCGTGGAACAGTTTCTCGAAGCCGCATACCAGGGCCACGTCGTAGGCACCTGCAGAGACCATGGCACAGGCCTGGTTGAAGGCGGTGGAGGAGGTCGCACAGGCGTTTTCGACGTTGATCACCGGGATTTTGCCGATGCCCAGTTCCCGCAGTGCTACCTGGCCCGAGATCATCTCCTGGCCCTGGACCACGCCGCCGGCAGCGTTGCCCATGTAGGCGATCTCGAGGTCGCCGCCCTTGATGCCGGCATCTGCGAGTGCCTCGCGGATGGCCTCACCGGCCAGTCCCTTCAGCGTTATGTCCAGGTGCTTGCCGAAGCGGGTCATGCCCACCCCGGCGATATATGCATTCATTTTCATGGCGATTTTCCTGTTTTACTGGTCGGCTTGGCTTACATGGAGCCCGGCTCAGGCAGGGCGCTGGTAAAGCCCAACTCGTGGAACGTGGTGATCAGTTCGCGGTAGTCGAAGGCGGTAGCCGCCGACTGGAAGCCGGGTTTTTGCAGCTTGCCCGCCAGCAGGAGCTTGGCGACTTCGGCGGAAATTTCTCCGGTCCAGGTGTAGGGTGCGGACAGGTTCATGACATACTGGTTGGTCACCTGCTGGCCCTGGCCGCTGGCAACGATAACGCTTCGCTGTACGTCGACGGTGTCCTTGGGGGGTTCACCCACCGCCATCTCGTCGCCCATGGCATTGGTGAACGCCTCGCGCTCTTCCTGGGGCAGGTGATAGGCCTCTTCCCGGAACTTTTCGATGGCCGCTGCAATGCCGTCGACCATCTGCTGGGGAAAGACGGTCAGCACGGAGCAGTTGCGCACCCGGGGATCGTCCTTGAACCACACCGGCTCACAGGCGCCGCCCCAGGGGAAAGCCCGCAGGGTCCTGGCGCGATAGGGCACGCTGAGATCGACCAGGGTATCCCATTCCCAGGCCTGGTACTCATTCAGCTCCAGGAAAAACTGGTCGCCGCAGACCATGCGCAGGAAAGACTTGGTGGAAGCCTCCGAGGGCAGGCCGTGGTCGATCTGGTAGACGATGTCGACGCTGTCGATGCCTTCGTTTTCCAGTACCACTTCTGCGGCCAGGGCGCCGGCAGTCCACATATAGGAAGTGGCGGGTGCCAGCAGCAGGCCCTTGTCGGCAAAGGCCTGTCCGTATTTTTCGGCGATGGCGATGGTCCAGTCCTGCTCACCGGTGGTATCGGTGTAATGGCAGTTGCACTCGAGGGCGGTCTCCACGACCGGCCATGCCATCTGCATGAAGGGCCCGGCGACATTTATCACGATGTCCACCTTCTCGAACAGGGGGCGTAATTCGTCCGCGTTGTTGGCGGCTGTGACAATTTCCGCATCGACGGGGCCGCCAAAGCGTTCCTCGACGATTTCTTTGGCCTTTTCCAGCCTGGCCTGGGTGCGGCCCGCCATATAAAAGGGGATGCCTCGCTGGGCCAGTGACTCGGCAATGATCTTGCCGGTGTATCCGCTCGCGCCGTAGATGAGTACTTTTCTTTCGTTGGACATGGTTCTGATCTCCAGGGCTGTTATCGTCAGTGTGGGAGGTACTGTACGCGTCGGAACGCCGGATTCGAATGTGGCGGGGGGTCAGTAATTTGTGAATTTCGGCCATATGGCCTAAGCTCAGGTGATACCTGTAGGAG
>JAHEEV010000133.1:0-4608 GCA_024640505.1 Halieaceae bacterium | reverse complement strand
CTCCCCATCCTGCCCGGTCCCTGCTGCCGGCGCTGGGCGTCATGGAAGCACTGGGTTTTGATCGCCAGGCGTGCCTCAAGGGTACCGGTATCCTGCTATCCGAGCTGGAAAATGTGGATATTCGCATCTCGTTACAGCAGGAACTGGCTTTCTACCGGAATACCTTGTCCCTCTCAGGGGATCCTGCAATCGGCCTCAAACTGGGTGAACCGTTCCTGCCGCAGCGTTATGGCCTGTTCGGCTATGCACTTATGAGTGCCGCAACCTTTCGGCATGCCTTGTCACTGACGGAGAAATTCGGGCGCCTGACCTTCAGTTTCTTCAGCTTCCGGTTCGGCGTGTCAGGCAGGCAGGCCTGGTTCAGCATGACTGAACCGCCCCCCCTGGAAGAGGATCTGGTCAGCCTCTACCTGGACCGGGACATGTCCGCGGCGCGGGTAGATTTTGCCGAGATTCTAGGGCGGGAGCTTCCGCTCGAGGGAGTCTGGTTGACTCATGACGGACATGGCAGGCAGCAGATCTACCGCGATCATTTCGGCTGCGAGATCGATTTTTCAGCCGCATGTGGGAAACTGCTCTTCAATTCGGAACTGCTCGACCAGCCGCTCCCGCAGGGTGACCCGGAATCCGCGCGCCATCTTCAGCAGCAGTGCCAGTTGCTGATCGCAAAGTTGACCACACAGGGTCATTTCATTGACGACGTGCGTATGCTGGTGCTGTCGAGGCCGGGTTTTTTCCCCGACATTGATTACGTGGCCGAAAAGATGGGCACATCTGCCCGAACCCTGAGGCGGCGCCTCAGGGAGGAGGGCAGCAGCTACCGTGAACTCCTGGATGAGGTGCGCTACGGCCTGGCCCGGGAGTACCTGGGGAATACCCGCCTGCCCATGGAGGAGATCGCCACCCTCCTGGGGTACACGGAATCGGGCAATTTCAGCCACGCCTTCCGGCGCTGGAGCGGCCAGTCCCCGAGGGGCTGGCGTCTCCAGCACGTGGCCGGGGCATCATAGCGATGCGGGTACATTCATAGAATCTGGAATACCAGGGCCAGCTGGCAGAAAAAACCGGCTGCGAAGGCGAGCGTGCGCACCCAGGGGATCGCGAAGGTGTAGCTCACGATGTGGGCGACGCGGGCCCAGAAGTAGATCATGCAGGCCATGGCGGTCGTCTCGTTGTTCAACCCGGCGCTCTGCACGATCAGCACCAGTACGGCGAATACCACGAGGTTCTCCACGGCATTGTAATGCCCCGCTTTCATTCTGGCAGCCCAGGCAGCCAGCGGCTTGGGGTCTGACGGATAGCCGACGGCATCGAGCAGCCCCCTCACCATGATCAGGTTGAGTATGTAGGGGACCCACAGCAGGGCGGTAAGCAGGGTGACCAGCGTCAGATAGGTGAGTTCGGTTGTCATGGTTATTATCTCCTTGGGTGCAAAAGCGTTATACAAGAAGCCGACTATGGCTCTCCTGCCAAGCATAGACCAGCATCGGCCCATTCGTCTCAATACCTATTCACCGGGAAATGGGCGCGCATTCTGCGTAGAATTCCTGTAGAATGGTGGGTTTTCACCGGAGTTAAGGTCCGAATATGGCACGTAAGCCCACCCGCGCCGCGGCAAAGAAGAAGCCGCCCGCCGCAGTAGAAACATCAGAATCAATCGAAGAGCAAACCCGGAAGTTTTTGCAGTCGGGGAACAAGATCGAGAAGATACCTTCCGGCGTCAGTGGCCAGCCCAGCATGGCTGTCAGCAAGTCCCGTAAAGCCGCCGCCCAGTAAATCTCACGTCGAAACCAGCGCGCCCGGTTGACCGCCGCGGCTCAGGGTCCTATCTTCCCTCTCTTTAGAGGGAGAATCGTATGCAGGATCTGGAAGGCAAGGTTGCCGTCATCACCGGGGCGGGCTCCGGTATCGGAGAGGGTATCGCGCGTGCTGCCGCTGCCGCAGGCATGCGGGTTGTGGTGGCCGACATCGATCTGGAAAAGGCCCGTGCAGTCACTGCAGAACTCGAGCGGATCGGGGCGCAGGCGATTGCTGTTGCCACCGATGTATCCAGCCTGGAATCGGTGGAGTCCCTGCGCGATGTGACCCTGGAACACTTTGGTGCGGTACATCTGCTATGCAATAACGCGGGTGTGTGGATCGGCGCGCTTATGCAGAATGCCGATATCAGGGATTGGCAGTACCTCATCAATGTAAATCTGTACGGCGTCATTCACGGGGTCAAAACTTTCCTTCCCTTGCTGGTAGAGCAGGGTGAAGGCCACATCGTCAATACAGCCTCGGTAGGCGGTCTCATCTCCGGCCCCCCGGAAGGGCTCTATACCACCACCAAGTTTGCGGTAGTGGGCCTGTCCGAAGCCCTGTTGATGGAGGTGGCCGACAAGGGTGTCGGAGTGTCGGTGCTGTGCCCCGGCCTGGTTGACACCAATCTCATTACGCAATCCTTTGCGATGCGACCCCAGTCCCTCGATCCGGGGATCGACCACCAGCAGCCGGCACCCGACGTGGCCAGTGGCATATCGCCGCTCACAGTGGGGGAGCAGGTCATGGACGCGGTTCGCGAGGGTGGCTTTTACGTCATTACCCACGACGACTACCGGGACATCATCCAGATGCGCCACGACGGCATACTGGACGCGCTGGATGCCCATGCCGCGCGGTACGGCTCGACATCCGGCCGAAAGCTGGATCCGCAATAAGGCACCCTGGCACAGTGAGAGTCACGTCGCGCTGTTTGCTCCTGCTGTCCCTCACGGTCGCCATCTCTCCCCTGGCGGCATGGGCCGGCAGTCTCTCCGGCAGCGAGCGTCGAGCTCCCTGCGAGTCCCGGGAACCTCTCAAGAGGCCCTTCTTCGGCGACCTGCATGTCCACACCCGCTATTCCCTGGATGCCAGTACCCAGGGTACCCGTACCACGCCAGCGCAGGCCTACCAGTTTGCCCGCGGTGAGAAAATAGGCATCCAGCCCTGGTCATCCGAGGGAGACCCGTTGCGCTCATTGCAGCTGCGGCGGCCACTGGATTTCGCCATGGTGTCGGATCACGCGGAGTTGATCGGTGAAGTGTATATGTGCAACACCCCGGAAGCGGCCGGCTACGACGCGTGGCAATGCCGGGTCTACCGCTACTGGCCGCGCGGCGCCTATTATCTGTTCAATTACTTCGCTTCCATGAAAGCCGCCCATCTCGGACTGTGCGGTGACGGGGATACACTCTGCAGGCAGGCGGCGCTGCATCCCTGGCGGGAAATGCAGGTGGCTGCGGAGACGTTTTACGATCGCAGCGATGACTGCTCGTTCACAACCTTCGTGGGCTATGAATGGACCGGGCTGGAGTCGGAATCCGGCGGAAACCTGCACCGCAATGTGGTATTTCGCAATGACCAGGTGCCTGAGCTGCCCCAGAGTTTTATCGACGGGCCCTCTGCCGAGCTGCTGTGGCAGGGCCTCGACAGGCAGTGCAACCAGTCGGGCAGCGGTTGTGATTCCCTGGTCATACCCCACAACTCCAACCTCAGCGCCGGTCACATGTTCAGCGCGAGCCGGGAGGACGGTACGGAAATGACGCCGGAGTACGCCCGGCAGCGACGGCGCTTCGAGCCACTGACGGAAATCATGCAGCACAAGGGCGCCTCGGAATGTTACTTCAAGGCAGGCATCACCACCGATGAACTGTGCAGTTTCGAGCAGCTCCCGAAAGACAATATCGCCGGCTACAATTCACCGCCCGGGCCCGGAACCGGGTTTGTTCGCCAAGCGCTGGCGGATGGCCTCAGCCTGCAGCAGACGCTCGGTGTGAACCCTTTCGAGTTTGGCATCATAGCCAGTACCGATACGCATCTGGGCGCTCCCGGGGCCGTCGAGGAGGATCGCTTTCTCGGGCATGGGGGTGCGGGTACGCCCGCGCGCGATGCGCTGCCTGAGGGACTGCCGGACAAGCTGGCGTACAATCCGGGCGGTCTGGCGGTTTTGTGGGCGGAGGAAAACAGTCGGGATGCGCTGTTTGAAGCGATGCGCCGACGAGAGGCCTACGGCACCAGCGGACCGCGCATCGTCAGCCGGTTTTTCGGTGGCTGGAATTTCGCGGGTGACCTGTGTGCCGCCCCGGACCGCGTGGCCCGGGCCTATGCCAGCGGTGTTCCGATGGGTGCGGTGCTGCCTGCCCACGACGGCGGAAACCCGCGTTTTCTGGTGGCCGCCAGCCAGGACGCGGGGACGCCCGATAGTCCCGGGATGCCCCTGCAGCGCCTGCAGGTCATCAAGGGCTGGATAGACGAACAGGGGGAGCGTCGGGAGCAGGTTTACGAGGTCGCCGGAGATGCCCGCAACGGCGCTTCCGTCGACCTGGCCAGCTGCGCAGCCAGCGGCAAGGGGTTTGCGGAACTCTGTGCGGTCTGGACGGACGAGGACTTCAGGCCGGAGCAGAGAGCCTACTACTACTCTCGCGTGGTAGAGAACCCCAGCTGTCGCTGGAGCCAGCGAATCTGTCTCGCGCGAGGCGTCGACTGTGACCGGCCGGAGACGATCGGAGAGGGGCTGGAAGAGTGCTGCTCGGCGGACCATCAACCCGTCGTCCAGGAGAGGGCCTGGTCTTCACCGATCTGGTATGT
>JAHEEV010000132.1 GCA_024640505.1 Halieaceae bacterium | reverse complement strand
TGTAGGTTTTCTTGCCGGGATTGGTGGAATGGCCCGCGTCGGCAATGTCCGGCGCCACAATGGTAAAGTGATCGGCAAGTTCCTTTACCATATCGAACCAGTCGCAGCCGGCGGTGGGAAACCCATGGACCATCAAAAGTACCGGCCCGGAGCCCTTTTGCTGGAAAAAGATCCGGCTGTTGCCCCAATCGAAATCGTTCCCGGTTCTGTACCAGGCGTCGATATCGCCCTTCAGGCTGGGATAATTCGCCATTCTTGCCGCCTCATTTGGTGCATGGTAGTGAGCCTGTTCATCGTTTACGGACACTGCTCCGGCCGTGTACCGGTATTGCCTCGATCTCAGTGAGATTCTGGATCAATTCCCACCAGAATTTCGTAACAATCGTCACAATGCGGTGCCTTTTTTTGCAGGAGGCCTGGAAACCCGCGGGGAGAAGCACCCGGGCTCCAATCCACCTGGTTAAGACTTTGCACGAAGCTGGCCTATAATCGGGCAATCTGGAATAAAAAAAGGCCGCACCATGCAGAAGATAGACTCTTTGCACAGCTGGATCGGGCAGCTCGCTCCCGAGATCCGCGAGAAAGTGGTACAAAAAATGCGACCGCGGCACTACGGCGACGGCGAGACCGTCTACGCCCTGGGTGAAGAAGGCCACGAGCTCTACATGGTGGAGTCCGGGCGAGTTCGCTTCTGTAATTACACCCTGAAAGGCAAAGAGATTCAGTTTGGGGAAGTGCGCACCGGCGATTGCTTTGGCGAGCTGAGCCTGATTGATGGACTTTGCCGACCGCATTGTGCTTATGCCCAGGGAGCCACTGAATTGCTGGTTCTGCATAGGCATGATTTCGAAGAGCTGTCCGCCCAATGTCCCGACATCAATGCCCAACTCGCAAGACTGCTTTCCCGTCGGTTGCGGGTGGCCTACACCATCATCGAGGATGCCAGTGTCCTGCCCATGATGGATCGCCTGGCGCGCCTGCTCGCCCGGCTGGGTTACAGTGTCGGCACTAATGACGAGCAAGGGGTAACGGTTCTCAATGGCTTTACCCACGAAAGCCTGGCGCGGATGCTCGGCTGTACCCGCGAGGGCATCAGTCGCGAGTTGAAGCGCATGGAAGATGTAGCGTTGATTCAGCGCCATTACGGCAGGATCCTGATTCCCGACATCGCCGCGTTGATCGAAAAATGCGACGGCATGGTCGGCAGTGAGCCAATCGTGCCTGGCTATCACTGATCATTTCCCAGCCGCCATGATGCGGTAATCGGGTTGTGTGGCCTGGCATACACCCTTTCCCCGCTGTCCAGGGTTCTCAAGTGTAGACGAGCGCCGCCACGCCCATGGCAGCCAGGGTTGCCAACACCGGGATAATGACCGTGATTATCCCGACGTCGCGATAGGCTTCTTTATGGGTCATACCTGTAATGGTCAACATGGCTATCACCGAGCCGCAGTGGGGCAGGGAATCGAATCCGCCACTGGCCATGGTGGCGATACGATGCAATACGCCGGGCTCGATCCCCATCTCCAGATAGTCCGGCGCCATGGTCTGCATGAAGATCTGCAAGCCCCCGGATGCGGAGCCGGTAATGGCCGACACCAGGCTGACTGACGCAAACAGGGACAGCAGCGGCGGCAGCGTGGAATCGAGCATCAGCCGGGTGAAGTGTTCGAAGCCTGCCGTATGCGTCACCACGCCGCCAAAACCGATCACAGCGGCGGTATTGATCAGGGGAAAGATCGCATCGTTGACGCCCTGCCCCATCACAATCAATGCATCACGCCTCACCAGTGGAAACAGGAAAACAGCAATCAGCGTGCCCAGCAGCAGGGCAATACTCGGCCAGACTATGGGTTGGCTGCTGGCAAAGCGCAGCAGTTCGAAGAGCAAACCGTCAGAAGCCAGCACCGCATCGTCCATCAATATAGTTATCACGCGGGGCAGGATTATAGTCAGGAGCACCATCAGCAGCGGCAATATGGCGAGCTGCCAACGAGGTTGCTCCGCCTCCTCACCACCCTGATTAGACAAGCGATCCCTTGGCCCGGGAATAAAATGCTCACCGTTTTTCAGTGCCAGGACACGCTGGCGCTCGAGGTACCACATGCCGACGGAGAACATCACGATGGCGCCCACCATGCCAAGCCACCCCCCGGCGAAAAGATCCGTATCCAGTGCCACAGCAGAGATGACGTTCTGGACAGAGGGTGTTCCCGGCAAGGCCGACAAAGTGAAGGTGCCGGCGCCCAGTGCCAATGCCGCACACAGCAGTCGCTTGGGAATGTCCGCCTCCTGCAACAGGCGCAGCCCCAGGGGATACATGGCGAATATCACCACGAAAACCACCACCCCGCCGTAGGTCAACAAGGCGCAGGACAGGGTGGCGATCCACAGCGCCCGGTGAGCTCCCAGCCGCCTGACCAGCGCCAGCGCGATACTCGCGGCAGCCTGGCTGTCGCCCATGACGCGGCCGAACATGGCGCCGGCAATAAACAGCAGGAAAAATTTTCCCGCAAAGGTGAATGCCCCAAGGGGCCCAAACGAATAGAATTCAGTAATGCCCTCGGCAATCGGCAGGTCGTTGGTCACGATAACGACCAGCGAGCACAGTACTGCGGCGAAAACGATTTCCACACCGCGCAGCGCGAGCCAGATAAGCAGCAAAACGCTCCCGAACAGTCCTACATATTCCATCAGTACTCACCCCCCACACTGTGCCAGCTTTCAGGCAACGAACGTTGCGAGACATTTCCGCCAAATCTAGCAGTTATGCCCTACCTTAAATGTCACAAACATCACAATTAAATAACGGAGAAGCGCAAAGCACAGCCAGGATCGCAGTGGGCCGCAGGCGTTGGGTAAAGGAGCGCTCAAGGCGACGCACTTTTTTACCCGACCAATTTTCAGTCCGTTTGCAGAAAGCCGCTATATTTCAGCGTCAGTGGATATCAAATAAATCGTCTGAGGAGCTAACGTACTGCGACGGTGATTCGTAAGGCCCGCCTTCGAAGTCAACCAGGGATGCACAAAAGGATATTCTCCATTGTTCCTCTGTTGACTTGCATGCCAAACTGACCCGCGGTGGGCATTGAATATTGATCCGCCTGGGCTCTCTCGAATCCCAGAGTTCGAGGGGTTTCCACGCTCTGGATATGCGTCATCCCAGCATGCAAATATGGGTGCTTATTGGATAAATATTTGGTGCAATTCAACACCCGCAGGGCTCACAACACCTCACAGGGGTTGTGATCAACCGTTCGCTCTCTGTCATACAGTCTGCCGCTCCATGCCGACGCCAAGATGGTGGCCGCCCACGACCGGGTGCAATCGTTGGCTCAATTTATCGCCCAGTGGTTTATCATTAGTTTTTAACTATCAAGACGATTAAGACAATTCATTTCACAGGGTTATTTTCTGCTGCTATCTTTCGTGTTCGGCTCGGAGCGGGTCGGACAACATGAACGCCTTCCAACCTCGTGCAGGCAGCGCAAGGCGTGAAGGCCTGGGCAATCTGTAGGGAGCACACAATGAAAACACGCAAACTTGCAATGGCAGCGGCTGTCTCAGCCGTGCTGTCTGTCTCCATGGCTGGCGGCGCTCTAGCCGAGACCGCTACGGAAAGCAGCAAGCCCAGTGGCGCGATAGGCATGGGCAAGGTAAGCCCCAGTCAGGCCAAGAGCAACCAGTTCTGGTGGCCGGAGCAGCTCGATCTCACTCCGCTGCGCGACCACGATTCACGGTCCAACCCACTCGGCGAAGAATTCGACTACGCCAAAGCCATTAGCGAGCTCGACCTCGATCAGGTCAAGGCAGACGTGGAAGCCGTCCTCACCGATTCCAAGGATTGGTGGCCCGCTGACTGGGGGAATTACGGCCCGTTCTTCATCCGCCTGTCCTGGCACAGTGCTGGCACCTACCGGACGCTGGATGGTCGCGGTGGTGGCGATGGCGGCCAGATGCGATTCGACCCATTGAACAGCTGGCCCGATAACGGGAACCTGGACAAGGCGCGGCGCCTGCTGTGGCCGGTGAAGCAGAAGTACGGTGAGAGCCTGTCCTGGGCCGACCTGATGATCCTGGCTGGTACCGTCGGTCTTGAGAATATGGGTTTCGAGACTTATGGCTTTGCCTTCGGCCGCGCCGACGACTGGGAGCCGGACCTGGTGTATTGGGGCCCTGAGGTTGAAATGCTGGCCAGTGACCGCGAGGACAAGAACGGCGTGCTGCAGCGTCCGCTGGGCGCTACCCACATGGGCCTGATCTACGTCAACCCGGAAGGCCCGCGGGGCAAGCCCGACCCGGTGGGTTCGGCCAAGAATATCCGTCTTTCCTTCGGCCGCATGGCAATGAACGATGAGGAGACCGTAGCACTCGTGGCCGGCGGCCACACGTTTGGTAAAATGCACGGCGCGCGTAAGCCGGCGGACTGCGTCGGTGCGGAGCCCGCAGCGGCCCCCATCGAGGACCAGGGCCTGGGCTGGAAGAACCGCTGTGGCAAGGGCCACTCGGAAGACTCCACGACCAGCGGCCTGGAAGGTGCCTGGACTCAAGCGCCTACCCAGTGGACCTCGCTGTACCTGTCCAATCTGCTGAACAACGAGTGGGAGCAGACCCGCAGCCCGGCCGGCGCCATCATCTGGGTGCCTAAGGATAAGGCCATGCACAACTCGGTGCCCGATGCCCACGTCGAAGGCAAGATGACTACCCCGGTGATGACCACTGCCGATCTGGCACTGAAGGCCGACCCGGCCTACCGGGCCATCGCCGAGCGTTTCCTGGCGAACCCGGAAGAGTACCGGCTGGCCTTTGCCAAGGCCTGGTACAAGCTGACCCATCGGGACATGGGCCCTAAGGCACGCTACATAGGCGATACTGCGCCTGACGAGGCGTTGATCTGGCAGGATCCGGTCCCCGAAGTGGACTACAAGCTGGTTAGCGACCGTGACGTCAAGAAGTTGAAGAAGGAAATCCTCGATAGCGGTCTTACCGTGGGCGAACTGGTGCGCACTGCATGGGCTTCCGCCGGCAGCTTCCGCGCCGGAGACATGCGCGGCGGTGCCAATGGTGCCCGCGTGGCCCTGGCCCCGCAGAAGGACTGGGCGGTGAACAACCCGGAGGAACTGGCGAAGGTACTGGCCAAGTTGGGTGAAATCCAGTCGGATTTCAACGACGGAAGCGATCGCAAGCCGAAAATCTCGCTGGCAGACCTGATCGTGCTCGGCGGAGCTGCAGCTGTCGAGAAGGCGGCCAACGACGCCGGTGTTGAAGTCGAAGTGCCGTTCGCCCCGGGTCGCGGCGACGCAACCCAGGCGCAGACCGACGTTGCTTCCTTCAGCCTGCTGGAACCGAAGGCCGACGGCTTCCGCAACTACTTCAACGCGGAGCAGAGCTACCTCTCGCCCACCGAGATGCTGGTGGATCGGGCGGACCAGCTCAGCCTGACGGTACCGGAAATGACCGTGCTGATCGGCGGCATGCGCTCCCTCGGCGGTAACACCGGTGGCGCCAGCCACGGCGTGTTCACGGGCAAGCCGGGCACGCTGAACAACGACTTCTTCGTCACGCTGATGGACATGTCTGTCCGCTGGCAGAAGTCCGGCACCGAAGGTCTTTATGAGGGCGTAGATCGCGCCAGCGGCAAGGTAATGTATACCGCCACGCCGGTGGACCTGATCTTCGGGTCGAACGCGGAACTGCGCGCGGTGGCGGAGGCTTATGCCTACGACAATGCGCAGGAGCGCTTCGTCAACGATTTTGTCGCCGCCTGGACCAAGGTAATGCAGCTGGATCGCTTCGACCTCAGGCATTCCCTGTAATCATCTTCCTCAAAGCCGCGGCGAGATTACTCGCCGCGGCTTTTTGCGTTTCAGGGCTTAGCTAACAGTGACGGGGAGGTAAGGCCGCTGGAAGCCCAACCCTCAGGATTGCAGGGAGCGATCCATAAACCCGGAGAGCTGGGCCACGGCATCGCCGTAGCCTTCGGCAACTCGACGTTTGACGCTCTCCCTGTCGAGATCCAGCATCGTCTGCACTCCAGACATTGACTGTGGTGCCACAACTCCGAAAAGTCTAACGGCGGTGGAGTTGGGCAACTCCATTACAGATCCCGCCAGCGGTGCCAGCAGAACCACGATAATCTCAACTGCGCCAGCATCCAGTGCCGGAAGAATCGGCGTATTAGCCATAATACCTCCATCCCAGTACTGCTCGCCGGCGATTTCAACCCAGGGAAATAACACCGGAATGGAGCATGACGCGAGGATATGGTCGATAGTCAATTCCTCGCCCACAAAGTACTCGAGCTTTGCCCGGCGTATGTTCGTCGCAGCAACCACGACATTGGGATTATCATCACGTAAGCGCGCTACATCGATGGATTCGAGTAACAGCTGTCGAAGTGGCTCGTTACTCAGGTAGCCTGGCCATTCCGGGTTACGCCTGAACAGCTTTTTTATCTGATATTTCAGTCGCCGTACCACTGAAATATTGAAGATGCCCCTATTGTTCAGGTTATACCAGCCAGCCTCCAACTGATCCGCATTCCAGCCAGAACCAATCAAGGCTCCATTAAGTGAGCCTATCGAGGTGCCGCAAATCATGTCAGGCTTCCACCCCAGCTCCTGTAGCCGTCGCCAGACACCGAGGGAAGATGCATGGATGGCAGTTGATTTGCACCCTCTGACGCATCTAGACCCAGGTCAAGCTGACCTGCACACGCAGAAAACGCTGATTTCTGTACTACACTGAAGCAAAGAGAGGATCACTTCAGGTGCTAGTGATGGCGAGCTAAAGTTTCATTGGATATCTACTCATATTTTTGCACGTATTGATTGGAGGCTTGCTGAGCCCGGGCAACTGGGGGTTCATGGAAGGAGCCTTAGGCGCTTTTATGTACCTCGTATTTGTCTGGTTTCTCGCAGGAGTTTACTTGACCGACGTGATCCATATGGGGGTGGCTCATCGGGCGCTGGTATTCAAACCCTGGTTTACCAAGTTCATCAGCGTGCTATATAACACGGTTGGAATCTATGTGAATCCGACAACATGGGTTAATCGCCATCGGCATCATCATGTATTTTCAGACCATCTTGGCGACCCGAACAAACTGGCCGAAGATGGATTTTGGAAGACTATGTACCTTTGTCTTTTGCCTTACAATTGTGGCTCGAATCTCGCCAACGACGATATTCTTAAAAGCCTCTCAATGAAGATAATTTCGACCCCGGCTTACGCAGTATTCTCTCAATTCGCCAGCTTTATGCTGGTCTGGCTGGTAGTGCAAAATTGGATGTACGCTCTGACTCTCTGGATCGGGGTAAGAGCCATCGCGTTATGGGTAAACATGATTCAGAATTATTGGTCGCATGACCGACGCTTCGGTTCCAGGCGATATCCCGATGATGAGGACAACGCCATGAATCTTTGCGAGTGGTTACCGGTTACTGCAACTTTCAGCGCCTGTCTGCAAAACAACCATCATCATTATCCAAGCTTTCTCAGAACGAGTCACGATCCGAACCAATACGACTTTGGACTGATGACTGTACGGTGGTTTAAGCAATTGGGAATCGTACAAACATCCTCAACTGGAGCCAGATTGCCGCAAGGAGTGAACCTGGAAAGAAGTGGCTTGTGACGTTGCGGCAGCCGTAGTAATAACTTTGGTGTGCCTGGTCGTACAGGTCCGTCACTTTAAAGCAGCGATAGCGGTGCAGAGCCGGAATTACAGGGCAGCGGCGGTCCCGGATCTGCCCCGCAATATTTATTTACCTGTATGGGTTCAAGCCAGATCTACGTCTTTGCTCCCCCGACCCTGTCGAACGCAACATCCATCCGTTTGAACCCATCCATGAAATTGGATCTGAAATGAACCGGCTCGGACAACAGCCGCAGATTGGTCATGCGGCGAGCAATCTCCTCCGTGATTGCCTCCAGGATCATGCGTGACTGGTGCACACCAATGCAGAAGTGCGGGCCGGCGCCGAAGGTTCGATAGTGCCGCCGGATAACCTTGTAGTCGCGGGTAATGTCAAAGGTATCTGGATCTTCAAAATACTCTTCATTGCGGCTGGGGGAACCGAGCACGCAAACCAGTTTGTCACCGCTCTCGATAGGCTTCCCGGCAAATTCCATATCGCGCGTCGCCGTGCGGCGCAGATACACCACGGTATTGCGGAAGCGCAGGGTTTCCTCAACGGCATTGGGCACCAGTGACAGGTCAGCCTGTAGTTTTGCATACTGATCGGGATGCCGGATAAATTCATACACCATCCAGGCGGTCGTGTTTCGCGTGGTTTCCATGCCTCCGACGATCAGGTTAACAAAGAAGCCGGCATACTGTTCGTTGGTCAGTCGCTGGCCGCCCACCTCGGTGCTCAACAGGTCCATGGTGATACTGTCACGCGGGTTATGCCGGTGGTCTTCAGCGAGCCTCCCGCCGAATTCCCAGGCTTCCATGGACGCGGCGAAGCCCTCATCCCGACTGGCAGCGTAGTCCGGGTCCGCGGCCAGGGTCAGCACGTTCACGATATTCGCGATGTAGGCATAGTCTTTCTCCTGCACGCCCAGCAGTCCCAGAACGGTGCGCATCGGAACCTGCATGGCAATTTCTTCGACGAACTCGCATCGCCCCTTATGGATCACCCTGTCGATCACCTCCCTGGCCAGCTGTCTGATCAGGCTCTCCCTGCTTACGAGGGCTTTGGGTCGAAAGGCGTCGTCCACGAGGCGACGGTACTCCCGGTGGCGGGGAGGATCCATAAAGGTCATGCTCTCCTGTTGTATCGCCAGCACGTCCTCGGGAAAGTCTTCCAGCAGTGGGCCGAAGTTGTTTGAGAAGTCCGCGGGTGTCTTCAACACGGTATCAATATCGTCACGCTGCATCACCAGCCAGTGGCCGCCATTGGCATATTCGTCGGGTTGCCAGATAAGGCGCTCACCTGTTTTGCGCAGTCGGGCGATTTCGGCTCTGGGCGTGCCGTACTCAAAGTTGGCAAGATTCATCAGTGCCGCGTGCGG
>JAHEEV010000254.1 GCA_024640505.1 Halieaceae bacterium | reverse complement strand
CCTTGATGCGATTTTCCATGTCGCCACGGGCACAGTAGAGGCGCTCATAGAGTCGCTTCGCACTGGCTTCACGCGCACTCAGGTTGGTGACGACAAAGCGCGGGTTGGCCTTGCCCGGCAGGTATTCCGCCTTGCCGATGACCCGTCGCTCACGCGACCAGGACTTACGGGTTTTGTAACGCAAGTCGCGGAATCGCCGTGCCGGTTTACCGGTGCGCTCATGGACGGTACGGGCCTCTTCCATCGCTTCGCCCAGCGCGCGTTGCAGGCGCTTGTTGCGCGCCAGGCCCAGCACATAACGTACGTTATTGGCTTCACACCAGGCCATGATCGCCTCGCGGCAGAACCCGGCATCACCGCGAATCACGATCCGCGTCTTCGGCCAACGGGCACGGAGCTGACCCACGATCCGTTCAAGCTCCTCGACACTGCCGGCCGAGGCATCCTGGTTCGACGGCCGCAGCCGGGCACACAACAGGTGCTCGCCGCAAAAGATGTACAGTGGCAGATAGCAGTAGCAGCGGTAGTAGCCGTGGAAGAAACGTCCCTCCTGGTGACCGTGCAGCGGGTCATCGGTGGCATCCAGATCCAGCCAGATCTCGCGCGGTGGCTTGCGCTGCGATTCGATAAACAGATCGACCAGCAGGCGATCGAATGCGTCGGGATCGGCGGCAATCTTCTTGTAGCGATCCGCCGGTGCGCGGCCGGGCGTGCTCAACTCCAGCCGGTTGAGCGTGCTCGAGGCGGCCAGCGGATTGCCCTGGTCCTGCGCGCGGACCCGCGCGTCACCGGTCAGATCCTGCTTGCCAACCAACAGGGCCAGCACGCTGTCTTTGCGCAGCACATCGTGGTCGTTGAGGTCTTCATAGCCCAGCGCCAGGCCATACACCCGTTGCGCCACCAGTTCCTGCACGCTGTGCTCGATGGCATTGGGGTTACGATAGTCGATGAAACACCCGGCCAATCGATCCAGCAGACCGATGCGCTGATCTACCTCGCGAAGCAGCAGTCCACCTGCATCCGAGGTGATCCGGCCGCCGTCGAATCGGCCAACCACATCGCGTCGACCGAGGGCGTGAAATTCAAGTTGCTCGGGATTACACTCTGTCTGCATAGGCCTCTCTTGTTTGTTGCTTGCAAGTGCTTGGCAGCTCTTGCTTTATGCAACAAACAGAGGCCTATTTCTATCCCCAGGGTGAGCGATGCGGGCTAGTCGGGAACCCGGCGCCACGGTGTATCAGCCGAACCACTCGGTGAACTCGGCGCTCGCCCGTTCCAGGTCTTCGATCCGGCCAATATCGATCCAATAGTCGCGCAATGGAAAGCTGCCCACGCTTTGGTCGCGTTCCATCAGGGCGTTGAACAGGGTCGGCATGTCGTAATACGCGTCGCGCGGGACCAGGCCAATGGTCTCGGGGTCCAGGATGTATATGCCTGCGCTGACGTAGCGCCTTTCCAGAGGCTTTTCCACCATCCGCGTCACCTTGTACTTTTCGTTGATCTCCAGCACGCCATAGGGCACCTGGTAGCTGTACTCGCGCATCGCCACCGTGGCGGCAAAGCCCTGACGCCGGTGAAAGTCCAGCAGGCGGACGAAATCCACTTTGGTCAGCAGATCGCCGTTCATCACGATAAAGGGTTCGGCGGGTCTCGCGGGCAGCAGCGTCAGCGCGCCCGCAGTACCCATGCGATCGGGCTCCTCGACATAGGAAATCTGCAGGTCCCAACGGCTGCCGTCACCGAAGTGATCCCGGATCATGTCGCCACGATAGTTGATGCACAGCGTGATGTGCCGGAAGCCCTGGTCGGCGAAGTTCTCGATGATGGTCTCGAGCACCGGTCGTGAGCCCACCTTCAGCAGCGGCTTGGGGATGTCATTGGTCAGCGGTCGCAGTCTCGCGCCCAGTCCCCCGGCCATGATGATGACGGGTGTCTTGCGTGCCGGTTCCACTGGCAGTTCATAGCGGGCGAGGTCGGCGACACAGCCGGCGGCATCGAGCAGCGGCAGGTGGCGCAGGCTGTGACGGTGCATCGTGCGTTGCCAGATCTCCGTGCCTTCGGCAAGCAGTCCGGTGACGGGGTTGGGATTCATGACCTCGGTGACTGGGGTGCCCATGCCCTGGCCGCGCAGCAGCGCGCGACGGACATCGCCGTCGGTCAGGGTGCCGGCGAGGTGGCATTGGTCGTCCACCACCAGGGCGATCTGCATGGCGCCGTCGTCCAGCACCCGCAGGGCCTGCTCCAGGCTGGCGTCACGTCGGACACTGATGTCCTTCCAGGTCTTGCTCATTCAGGGCCCTTTTGGGTCTGCCCGGGACGCCGGCGACAAGCGTCAAGGGTTCGACGTCTCCTGTAACTACTGTCCCGGCAGCAATAATTGCGCCATTCCCGATCTTGACGCCTTGCAGGACAGTGGCGCCGGCCCCCACATGGACCCGCGCACCGATGTCGCAACCGCCGCATAGGATGGCGCCCGTGGCGATGTGGCTGTGGTTGCCGATGCGGCAGTCGTGTTCGACCACCGCGCGGCTGTTGACCAGCACGTTGTCGCCGAGTCGCACCCCAGTCCCGATCAGGCAACCGGCCAGTAGCTGGCAGCCGTGTCCCAGGTCTACG
>JAHEEV010000253.1 GCA_024640505.1 Halieaceae bacterium | reverse complement strand
TGCGTATTCCGGCGATTCCGATCATCCATTCCGGATGATTCCGATCACTTGATCGTTCTAACGCGAGCAGGTTGATGGTATCACTCGATGTGATCGGATTCAGCGATTTCACTCATCGCCTTTCTCATAGACTCTCCTTTCAGTTTTAGCTTGTGGCTGTTGTGCAACAGCCGGTCGAGGATCGCATCTGCCAGCGTGGCGTCACCGATGCTCTTGTGCCATTGCGTAATGGGTAGCTGACTGGTGATCAGGGTCGAGCGGAGACCGTGCCGATCTTCCATGATCTCCAGCATGTCGTTGCGCTGGCTCAGCGTCATCTTCTCCAGGCCCCAGTCGTCGAGGATCAGCAGGTCTGTCTTTGCCAGTTGCTGAACCAGCTTGGGGAAGCGGCCATCGCCATGGGCGATGTTCAACGCCTCCAGCAAGCGGGAGATGCGGAAGTAGCGGACCGACAGGCCGTGGCGGCAGGCCTGGTTCGCCAGGGCGCAGCCAAGATAGGTTTTACCGCAGCCGGTGGGGCCGGTGATCAGCACGTTGTGGTGCTGGTGGACCCACCTGCTCGTGAGCAGGTCTGCAAACTGGCTTTTGACCAGGCCGCGTGGGTGACGGTAGTCGATGTCCTCCGGATGCGCCTGTAGCTTCAGCTTGGCCGCTCGCAGCAAGCGGGCGACCTTATTGTTGTTGCGGTGCATGGCTTCCCGGTCGACCAGCAACGCCAGACGCTCCTCGAAGCCGAGCTCCTCATGGGTTGAGGGCTGTGAGAGCTGCTGCTCCAGACCGTCGGCCATGCCAGTCAGTTTGAGGCTTCGCAGGTGTTGCAGAGTTTGGTTGTTCAGCATTGTCATTCCTTTGCTTGTTGTCAGTGGTAATAGTCTTCGCCACGGAGGTTTTCATGGGCATCCAGGCATAGCTCTTCCTGAGTGGCAGTGCTGTGCTGCTCAACTGGCACCAGGTCGAGGCCCTGCTTGAGGATGGACTCCACGCTGCTGCGGGTGGGTGAGTTGATGAGCAGAGCTCTGCCACAGGCGTTATTGAGCCGCTCCCGGCCATATTTCTTGCTGTTGCTGAGCAGCGCCAGGATGCGCCGGTAGCTCTGTTCCCGATGACGCTTCTCTTGTAACAGGTGGGTGACCACCACCCGGGTTTCCTCACCGATTTCCCCGGCCCAGTTCAGGAAGCGCTCTGGCGACCATTCACTGATCGCCCTGTGACTCCGGGGCATGTGCTCTGGGCAGGTGCTGTGAGCGCCCTGACGATAGCTGCGGGGATGGCTGGCTACACGCTTGCCGTGGCTGTAGACCACCACTGTGGTATCACTGGCATGGACTTCCACAGCCTGCTTCACCAGTGGGTGCGGTACAGAGTAATAATGCTTGTCGTACTCGATGTGGTAATCGATATGCACGCGTGCCTGTTTGATCTCGGCGTACTGATACGGCTGGGCTGGCAGAGGCCGCAGTGCGGGTTTATCCAGCTGCACGAACTGGCTGCGCCGGGTGCCGGGCAGTTTCTTGAAGGGGCGTTCATTGAGGTCGTCCAGGAGGAAGCGGACCGCCTGGTTAAGCGCGGCGAGGGTGAAGAATGACTGGTGACGCAGCCTGGCCATGATCCAGCGTTCGACGATCTGTACCGCCACTTCTGCCTTGGCTTTGTCCTTGGGCTGGTAGGGTCGCGCAGGGACAATGGCGGTCTGGTAGTGCGCCGCCAGTTGCCGGTACGAGGCGGTTATACGAGGCTCGTAGCGGTGGGTCTTGCTGACGGCACTCTTGAGGTTGTCCGGCACCACCAATTCCGGCACGCCGCCGAAATACTCGAAGGCGCGTACATGGGCCGTTAACCAGTCCGCCTGATTCTGGCTCCAGCTGGCGCAGGCGAAGGTATAGTTAGAGGCGCCCAGCACCGCGACAAATACCTGGGCCTGGCGGATTTCGCCTGTGTCAGGATTAACCACCGGCATGGTCGGCCCGCAGTAATCCACAAACAGCTTCTCACCGGCGCGGTGGATCTGGCGCATGCTGCGTTTCTGACTGCCCAGCCAGGCCAGATAGCGATGGCAGAACTGGGCGTAGCTGTAGCCGTCATCCGGGTGTGCCTGCCGATACTCCTGCCAGAGCAGTTGCTTGGTGACGCCCTTGCGCTTGAGTTCCTGATGCACACCGGGGAAGTCGGGCTCGGTAAAGCGACGCTGGCCGGTAAGGGGCTGCGTGGGGAACAGCACTCGCCCCAGGTCTCGCTCGTCCATATCAGCGGGAAGTGGCCACCGGAGTCGGGCCTGTTCAGCCCGCTTCAGGTAGTCCACCACCGTGCCGTAACCGATGTCGAGTGCCTGGGCAATACCCCGGTAACTGAGTTTGGCCTCGTAGCGAAGCCGCAAGATGTCCTTGATTTTACGCATTGATAATCTCTTCTTGGCCACTGCTGCCCCTCTCTTCCCCAAAAAGGCCGGGAGAGTAGCAGAAGCTGAGTTAATTCAACGCGTTAGAAATTATTCTGGAATTATCCGATCGCCCGTACTGGTATTTGATCACTGATTCTGGAAATCCAGAAAAAGTGATCGGATAAAACCAGAATCGCTGATCATTATGTTCCAGTAGAGGTGATCGGATTAAACCAGTACAGGTGATCGGAATGGGCCAGAATATGCA
>JAHEEV010000252.1 GCA_024640505.1 Halieaceae bacterium | reverse complement strand
CCCTACACGGACTACCAGGCGGCGACGGAGCGGCAGATTCCCGTGGTGGTGCTGGATCCCGCCTGAGCGGCGTTACCCGCTAGCGTTCCGCCCGGTACCAGATGGGGGATGACCAGGCCCGCTCCTGGATGACCGGTGAGTAGAATGGCTGCTCTGCGGGATCGATGCAGCATTTGCCGAACACATCGCCGCTGGCGCCCAGCTCCTGCGCTCTGGCGGTGGCTGCCTCTGCCTGTGACGCACATTGCCCGGAAAACGGGTTCACGCCCGCCGCCTGGCACTGCAGGGTGCTCCAGCGGCAGGTGGGATTTTCCAGCACACGCACGTAGTAGAAGGCGTCTTCGCGGGCATCGAAGTCAGGGTCCTGCCAGACGGTGCAGGTCTGTGTCAGGCCGCGGCCCGTGGTGGCGCAGCTGGCGGGATCGACCGCGGCACCGTTATCCGCCCTCCCGGCAATATCGAACACCTTCTCGTGGACGTTTCCCGCCCCGTCTACCCAGCCCTTGATGACCTGTACCCGCTGCAGGTCGGTGCCTGGCGATGTGGCAGTGCCACCATCTTTCTGGGCGCTAACCAGGAAGCGGGGCGGGGCACCGTCCTCCCCTGGATGGATCTCGCCGCCCATGGGCACGCCCTGGCGGTAAGCCTCCCTCACCATCGCGGGCGAGTCACACAGGTCGGCATCCAGCGCGCCCGCGAAGAAACGCAGGACAGGTCGCGTACCGCTGGTGGCGTAGGTCTCCTTGCGCCGGATGGCCGCGAAGATGCTGTCCCGGGAATTCTCCTCCGCCCAGACCACCGCGTGGCCGCCGGGGTTGGAGAAGAAGTGATCCTGCACATTGCTGTACTGAGAGTCCCGGCGGCCCAGGTGACCCACGTAATTGTTCTCTTCCGCGCTGCCGGGTGCCGCGCTGTGGGTATCGGTACTGCCGATGAAGCCCATCACGAAGGGGTTGGTGCCGAGCCGGTCTTCCAGCAGCAACCCGTCCTTGAGCGCGTTGCGGACCATGTTGCGGCGGGCGAACTGTTCCAGCGGCACGGGCCGGGCGCGCTCGGTGCGCACCTTGCCGTGCACTGAGCCCAGCATGTTGAGGTTGTCCGCGGCGATCTGCTCGAAGTCGCAGGCCTCATCCACCGTGTCCAGGCCCAGGCCGCGCAGGCGGTCGTAACGGCACTCCGAAGCCCCCTTGTGCTGCACCAGTTCCACCACGGGCTCGAAAAACAGACGGTCCTCCAGCTCCGCACTGCTCTGTGGGTCGCGGAACATCCGGCCGCCGGAGAGGTTGGAGTTGTGCGGTATGGCCATGACATCGCAGCCGTTGTCCAGGTCCGTGCAGTGCGTCCTGAGCTGTCGCCACAGGCTGGGGAAGCTGTCGCGGCCGGTGTCGTACACCGATACCGGCACGTCGGTCACCTGGCGGTTGCGGAAGATCACATTGCGGTGCATGTTGTTCTGGTCGAAGGCCTCGGTGTACTCGTAGCCCACGAAGGTAGTGAACGCGCAATCGGCGGAACGGTCGTAGTGCTCCTCGGCGGCCCGCTGGATGCGTTGCCAGGTTTCCCGCTCCGCTGTTTCACAATCCGACAACGTGCAGGCGAAGGACTTGTCCGGCGGGTTCTCGAGCTGCCCACCCAGGTCGGTCCACCAGGTGGCGGCCAGCAGCTGAATCCAGATATTCTGCGCCCGGGTCATCATGCAGTGGGGCCACCAGTAGCCGGGCTTGCCTGGGTCCTGGGTACAGATGTTGATCTGTCCCAGGAATTCGGCGTGGTCGGTCACCGACGTGAAGTCCAGAGGGCGGCCGATCCGGGCCCTGATAGTCTGCTCCCCGTTGGCGTCCGGCAACAGGATGGCTTCGCCCCTGGCGTAGCGGTAGGCATCCCAGGGATCCCGCCGCTGACTGGAGAGATAGGAATCGAAGGAGTAGCTCGTATGCACGTGCAGGTCGCCGAACAGGGGCTGGCGATCGGCCTGGTAGTGGCTGCAGGGTTCCCGCTGCTCGGTGCGCTCGAAGGGGAGTGCGCGCGCGTCGCCCTGTGCCGCTGCCGAGGCGACAGAAGCCAGCAGGCAACTCAGCGCCAGGGTGTATGCAATTATTTTCAAAATAAATATTTCAGGTTCTTCGCGCATTAGCGGGGTCGCGCAATGGGCCGATCATGCCAGCGGGTCCGGGAGCAGAGCGGCTTTTCAGTCGCGGCCCGATATCCGCTTGGTGAAAAGCCGCTCTGCTCCCGAACCCTCGATGGGCGCCGAACCCAGCAGGGCAAGGTGTCGGGATCGAGGCCCCGGGCAGGCCATGCATTTTCACCAAGCGGATATCGGGCCGCGACTGAAAATGCATGGGCTGGCCGGGGCCATTAGGCCGAGCAACTCTCGCAATTGTGCGAAGAACCACATTTGAGCGCTTCAGCGTGTTTCCAGGGATTGTACCAGCCTGCGCGCGTCCAGGATGGATCCGTCAATATAACCCACGGTGCGACAATCGCCGATACGATGCAGCCGTGTGCCGGTGTCAGCCAGCTGCGCCTCCAGGCTGGCATCACCCTCTGCTCCCATGGCAATGATAACCTGCTTGCACATGACTTCCTGCAATTCATCAGCCTGCCGGTAGGTGACCCGGTCGTTCCCGATACTGACGATCTCCGC
>JAHEEV010000003.1 GCA_024640505.1 Halieaceae bacterium | reverse complement strand
TATACGAATTACGGACCGCGGATAGTTGTGAACTATTTACGTAAACCTGCCGACGAAACAATCAGGCGGTACTGTATCAACAACTTAGACCGCACAGGGTGCGACAACATGCCACAGGCCCGGATCGCGGCCACTCTATATACTGCGCCCGCTCGATCCCCTGACAGGAGTCTCCCATGCGCAGAAACCGTTCGTACGTGGGCATGGCCATTGCCATCACCGCCCTGCCCCTCCACGCGGACCACATCGAGGAACTGGTGGTCAGTGCACGTCACGATACCCGCACTATCGAGGTCAGCGATACTATCACCGTCTCGGCGGATGTCGCCCAGCTGCTGAAGCAGGCCCCGGGGGCCAACGTCAACAGCAACGGGCCGATCACCGGCATTCCCCAGTATCGCGGGATGTACGGCCCCCGCATCGCCACCTCCCTGGACGGCAACCAGCTTGCACCGGCGGGCCCTAACTGGATGGATCCCCCGATCTCCTACGCCGTGAGCGCCCAGCTGGAGTCCCTGGAGATCTACCGCGGGATTGCGCCGGTCAGCGTGGCCCAGGAATCCATCGGGGGCGCGATCGATGCGCGCACCCGCCACGGCGAGTTCACCGGTGGCAGTCAGTTTCAGGTAGCGGGCCGGGTGACCGGCAGTGCCCAGTCGGTCAACAACGGATACCAGCTGGACACGGACGTCTACGCCAGCAACTACCGCCACCGGTTCAAACTGGCAGCCATGGCACAGGCGGGGGATGACGCCGAATTCCCGGGCGGAGAGATTCTGCCCAGCGAATACGAGCGCCAGCGGTACGATCTGGGCTACGGCTATCGCGCCGGTGACCATACGCTGCAGTTCAATTACGGCTATAACGATACCGGAGAGACCGGCACCCCGGCCCTGCCCATGGACATCGATTACTTCGAGGGCGACCTGTACGACTTCACCTACCGTTTTGATCGCGCCGGGGAGCTGGAAGTCGTGGCCTCTGTCTACGGCAGCAACCTGGACCACGGCATGACCAACTATCACCTGCGCCAGGCCCCCGGGCCTGCAAACTGGCGTCAGAATATAGCGACCAGCGACAACCTGGGATTCAATCTCCACACCACACAGTACGACGAACAGGGGGCCTGGACGTTCGGCTTCGACGGCTTCCTGGCCGAGCACGATTCCAATATCGACAACCCGAAGAACCCGTCGTTTTTCGTGGTCAACTTCAACGCCGCGGAGCGGGAGGTCCTGGGCGTGTTTCTGGAGCGGGACCACGATTTCGGCGAGCGCTGGCGCGGCGAGTTCGGCGTGCGCTACAACCGGGTGACCGCCGATGCCGGGAAGGTCGATGGCACACCGGCGATGATGATGCCGCCGGCGCAAGCCCTGCGCGATGCCTTCAACAGCGCCGACCGCGAACAACGGGATCATAATATCGACCTGGTGGCCCGCGGCTGGTACCGGGCCAGTGAACACACCAGCTGGTACGCCGGTATCGCCCGGAAACACCGCAGCCCAAGCTACCAGGAACGCTATCTCTGGCTGCCCCTGGAGGCCACGGCCGGACTGGCCGATGGACAGCTCTACATTGGCGATATCCGGCTGCAGCCGGAAGTGTCACACCTGGTCGAGTTTGGCCTCGATTACGGCGGCGATCGACTCACCCTGTCGCCACGCCTCTACTACTCATCGGTGGACGACTATATCCAGGGCACCCCGCTGGATCCCATGCACCCGGCCACGATGATGGTGCGCGGCATGAATAACATGAACGGCACAGCCAGGCCGGACCCGCTGCAGTTCACCAACGTGGATGCCAAGCTGTACGGCTTTGATATGGACTGGGCCTGGCGCTTCAACGAAAACTGGTCCCTGTCCGGCATCGTCAACTACGTGCGCGGCGAACGACGGGATGTTGAAGACGACCTCTACCGCATCGCACCACCCAATACGACGATCAGGCTGAATTATGCCGTCGGCCACTGGCGCGCCGGCTTCGAAAACGTACTCTACGCCCGCCAGGACCAGGTCAGCGCAACCAACCGGGAGCAGGAAACGGCCGGTTACGGTATCGTCAACCTGGATGGCAGCTGGCAGGTCACGCCCCGGCTGCAGCTCGCGGCCGGGGTATCGAATCTTTTCGACAAGGCCTACGCCAGCCACCTGGGTGGATACAACCGGGCAGCAAACCCCGATATCCGGATAGGAGATCGCCTCCCGGGCTACGGCACCAGCCTCTTCGCCAGGGTCATGTACGAGTTCTGAACCTGAGGCCCCAGAGCCCCGCTACTCCCCGGGGCCGCCAATCCCGGGGAGGCATCGCCCCGACCTCCCGACCCCGCCGCAACGCACCCCGCCTCCATAGACCTGCCGCACTTGTTATGACAACAAGTCCGCCCGCTGCGACAATCAGCGGGCAATTTTTTGGTCTACACTCTTCTCAAACGGGCCGGCATTGAATCAGGTGCGCAATCTGCCCGTGCAACTCCACGGGCACGCCTGTGCCTGATGTGAACGAGCCGTGTGGCAGCACTGAAAATAATTAGCCCCTGCACAGAGAGAGACAGTATGAAGAGAATGGGTGGCGTAGACTCCATGATGCTCCAGATGGAGACTCCACGGGCTTACCAGCACACCTTCAAGGTCGCGATCCTGGATCCCTCCACCGACCCGGAGGGCTGGAGTTTCGATAAATGGCGCCGGGACTTCGAGGCACGCATCCACCTGATCCCCTTCTTTCGCTGGAAGTACGCCCCCGCGCCACTGGGCGTCAACCACCCCATGTGGGTTGATGATCCCGACTTCAACCTTGATTACCACATGCGCCGCGTCGCCTGCCCGGCGCCGGGCGACCACAAGGCCCTGTGCCAATTCATGTCCTCGGTCTACGCCTACCAGCTCGACCGCAGCCGCCCCTTGTGGATGTCCTGGGTGGTGGAAGGGCTGCAGGATGGCAAGATCGCCGTCGTCACCCTGGTACACCACGCCTACGTGGATGGGGTGGGTGCCGCCTGGGGCCTGCAGCAACTCTACAAGACCGAACCCGGGTGGCAGCCGGAGCCGGCCCCGGCCTGGCAGCCACGTCCCTGGCCCTCCTGGGGCAAGCGCCTGTGGTGGGGCTTGCGCGACCTGCCGGCCGTCATGGCGAAGAACCTGCCCCGGGTCATCACCGGCGTCCGCAAGAAAATCGAGTTGGAGAAGCGCTTCGAGGCAGAAGGCAAGAACGTTCCCTCGGCGGCCATGATGCAGAAGACACCGATCAACGAAATCCTCTCACCCGGGCGCACATTTGTCTGTAAGGATATGCCCCTCGACGATTTCAAAACGGTCAGCAAGGGGCTGGGGGTCACCATCAACGACGTGTTCATGGCCTGCTGCGCATCGGCTATCCGCAATTTCTTCAAGAGCCGGGGGTACGATCCCGACCAGCACCCGCTTGTGGCAGGCACACCCTTTGCCGGCAAGCGACCGGAGGACAGCCCCGGCGTCGGGAACTTCACCACCATGGACTACTGCTGGCTGCCCACAAATATAGAGGACCCGATCGAGCGATTGCACGCGGCGAGCAAGTCAGCCACGGCGATGAAAGAACATCTCAAAGTCTGCGCCGAGGCAGGAGCCGACATCAACTCGGTCATGCAGGTCTGTCCGCCGTGGCTGATGAAGGCCCTGAGCTGGTACATCCACAATAAAAAAGGCGCGTTCAGCCTGTTCGCCAATGTGGTCCTGTCCAATGTGCCCGGACCCAGGGAGCCCATCTACCTCAACCGCTATAAACTCGACAGCTGGTTCTCCACCGGCCAGATCGTGGACGGTACCTGTCTCAACATGACCATGTGGAGCTATTGCGGGCGCGCCAACCTGTGCATCCTGATCGACAAGAAAGTCCTCGATGATGGCTGGCAGTTATACGACGCCTTTGTCGAGGAGCTGAATCGCCTGGTGGCCCTGGTCCCGCAGCAGCAGCCCTCCTCCGGGGAGCTACCCGCGTGAGCAAGCTGACACCCGTAGACCTGGCCTTCCTGGCCCTGGAGAACCCGCGCCGCCAGGTTCACATGGCCGCTTTCCAGGTTTTTCGCATCCCGGCCAACCGCCGCAGGACCTTTATCCCGCAATTGCTGGAAGTCTATCGCAACAGCGAGGTGGGCAAGCCCTTCAACCAGAAACTGAAGTGGCTGGACAAGGGGGTGGCCTCCTGGGAAACCGTCGAACCGGACCTGAAATACCATGTCCGGCATATAGCCGTGCCCGCCCCGGGCCGCATGGAGGATTTTTACGACATCGTCTCCTTTCTCAACACCAGCCTGCTGGATCGCTCCCGCCCTTTGTGGGAGTGCTATGTCATCGAGGGACTGGAGGACAACCAGCTTGCGATCATGATCAAGGTCCACCATGCCCTGATCGATGGCGGCGGCGCACTGAAGTTGCTGGAACAATCTCTCAGCGCCTCGGCCAGGGACAGGTCGATACGGGCGGTCTGGTCGCCCGTGGAAAAACCACCCGGTAAACGGCGCTCATCGCGGTCGGACCAGTCACAGGTACAGAAACTGCTCAAACGCATGGGCTCCCTGCCGTCCAGCATGCTGGATGCAGGCCTGCAGTTGGCCGACCTGGGCGCCCAGAATCTGCGCCTGAGACCCCAGAAAGGCTCGCTTACCTTCAACGCCAAACCGACCCCTTTCAACCGCACGCCGACCTCCTCGGAGCGTCGCTATGCAAACTGTGAGCTGCCCCTGCAGCAGGTGAAGGCGATTTCCAAAGCCACCGGTACGACAGTGAACGATGTGGTCATGGCGATTATCGACCACGCCCTGCACCAATACCTGGAACAGCACGGCGAGCCGGCGCAGAAGGCGCTGGTGACGATGATGGCGATGTCTTTTCGTTCCGAGGAGCACGGCGCTGGCGGAAACCAGGTCAGTGTGGAACTGGTCCCCCTGGGCGATCCGGGAGCGACCCTGCCCCGGCGATTGCAGCAGGTTCACGACTCGACCACCCGGATCAAGCAGACCAGCAGCAAGATACCGACGGCTGTGCGGCAGCTCTATTCGCTGGTGATCTTCGGAACCGGGACGCTGCCGGAATTTTCCAAGGCGTTTCAGTCCATACCCAATGCCAACGTGCTGATTTCCAACATGATCGGCCCGCGCGAGCAATTATATCTCGGCGGTGCGCCCATGGTGGCCTTCCACGGGCTACCCATCGTGCCCCCCGGGATCGGGCTCAATGTGACCTTTGCCACCATCAACCAGGACATCTGCCTGGCGGTCGGGGCCGCGCCCGAAGCGGTGGAGGATCCCTATAACCTCACCCGCCTGATGCTGGAGGGGCTCGACCGACTGGGAACCGGAACGACCGGCAAACCCGCCAGAACAGGTTCCACCGCGCGCAAAGCGGCGACCGGGAAGTCCGGGACGCGTAAGCCCGTGACGCGTAAGTCCGGGACGCGCCAGTCCGGGACGCGCAAGTCCGGGACGCGCAAGTCCGCGACAAAAAAATCCCCTGTGAAAAAGGCCGTCAACCGCAAGGCAGCACCGGGCGGGAAAAAGGCGGCCACCAGTCGCAGGAACCGCTGAACACTGACCCATCCTACTGAAAAACACCCCGGGAGACCCATCTGATGAGTATCAATCTTGGCCTGGACCTCCGGCAGAGAGCCGGGCTTTCCCCCGATCTGGAAGCCTATGTCGAACCCTCCACAGAAACGCGCCTGACCTATCGTGAACTGAATGATTATGCGAGCCGCTGTGCCCAGGTGCTGGACAGCCTGGACCTCAGGGCCGGCGACCGGGTCGCCCTGCTGATGCAGAACTCGGTGGAGTTCGTGGGTCTGTTCTACGGTGCCGCCAAACTGGGGCTGGTCGTCGTCCCATTGAACACGCGACTGGCCGCGGCGGAGCTGGCCTTCATCCTTGCGGACAGCGGTGCCAGGGCCCTGGTCTACGGTGCCGAGTGCGCGGAGACGACCCAGGGCATCAAGGCTAACCAGGATCATTCGCTGGAGATCACCTCCTATATTCAGACTCATTCGGACGAGGGCGATGATCATTGCCTGGAATCATTGCTGCAGGATGTGTCTGCGGATGAGCCCCGGATTCTGCAGGGGGGCAAGGACAACCTGTTCATCATGTACACCTCGGGCACGACAGGCCTGCCCAAGGGCGTGGTGCATACCCACGAGTCCATCAGCTGGTCATCCCTGAGCTGGGCCACCACCATGGATATACGCTACCAGGACCGCATGCTCCTGCCCCTGCCCATGTTTCACGTGGCGGCATTGACGGCCGTCATCACCTGCGCCATCAGCGGGGGCACCATTGTATCCATGCCCAACTTCGACCCGATGACCGTATGGCAGCTCATCAAGGACGAGCGGGTCAACGTCGGCGGTTCCGTGCCGGCGATCCTCAACTTCATGCGCCAGGTCCCTGATTTCGAGACCTTTGAGTCTCCTGACTTCCGCTGCTTCATCACCGGGGCAGCACCCATGCCCAAAGCACTGATCGAACTCTACAACGAGAAGAACATGCAGGTCGTGCAGGGCTATGCCCTTACCGAAACCGGTGGCGGCGGCTCTTTCCTGCTCAACGAGTACGCCCTGAGCAAGGCGGGCTCGGCGGGCGCCCCCGCCATGTTTGCGGAGATGGCGGTACGCGACGACGACGGCAACATCAGTGCCACGGGAACCGGCGAGGTGGTGATCAAGGCCCCCTTCCTGCTGAAGGAGTACTGGAATCGTCCGGATGCCACCGAGGAGGCGTTTGTCGACGGCTGGTTCCGCACGGGGGACATCGCGGAGATCGATGACGAGGGTTTCATCTACATCAAGGACCGGATCAAGGACATGATCATCTCCGGCGGCGAAAATATCTATCCCGCCGAGATCGAGAATGTGATCATTGCACACCCGGCCGTCGGTGAGGTCGCGGTCATCGGCCTGCCGGACGAGAAGTGGGGAGAGATCGCCTGTGCCGTGATCGTCGCCAAGCCTGACGAGATCAGCGAGGAGGACATCATCACGTGGTGCTCCGAAAAGCTGTCACGCTACAAGCTCCCCAAAAAGGTGGTCTACATCGACGTGTTGCCTCGCAACCCCGCCGGCAAGGTGCTCAAACGCGTGCTGCGGGACGAATACGCCGGATGAATCACGTCCCGGGCTGACGCCCGGGTTCACTGCCCGCGCCGGAAACGGCTTCTACAGCATCTATTCCCGGGGCATCCGGCGCCTCGGGATCCTCGAGCAGGAACTCCGGCACCGGTTCATCGGGCACGACCGACAGCGGATCGATATGGATGATGATTTCCGCGCTGGGATACGCGACCGCGATAGCCTCCTCCACCTCGTCAGAGATGCGATGCGCCTCCAGTAGCGTCAGGTAGTCATCCAGCTCCAGGTGTAACTGGATGAACGTGGCCGTGCCCGAACGCCGCGACCGGAGGTCGTGAAGCCCCCGCACCTCGGCGTGAGAGGCCGCTATGCGCATGATCTCCTGGCGCTCACTGTCGGGCAGTTCCCGGTCCATCAGATGATCGAAGGCCTGTTTCACGATTTCCCAGGCGCTGTAGAGAATGTAGATGGCAATGCCGATAGCGAAGAGCGCATCGAAGCCCGGCCAGCCCCTGGCCGAGAGTACCAGCGCGACGATGACGCTGGCGTTGACCAGGAGATCGGTGCGGTAATGCAGGGCATCGGCCTTGATAGCCGTGGAGCCGGTCTTGCGAATGACGTGGCGCTGGAAAGCCAATAGCAGCAGGGTCGCCACGATCGAGAGCACCATCACCGCCATACCGATTTCGTAGGCAGCCACGGGCACCGGATTAACGATGCGCCGCGCCGATTCTATCAGCAGGAAACCCGCCGATCCCGCGATGAATGCCGACTGGCCAAGCCCGGCCAGGGCCTCGGCCTTGCCGTGGCCGAAGCGGTGTTCCCGGTCGGCGGGGGACAGGGCGTGACGCACAGCAAACAGGTTCACGAGGGACGCCAGCGCATCCAGGGTGGAATCGATCAGGGTGGCCAGCAGGCTCACCGATCCGGAAAGACCGAAAGCCACCGTCTTGGCCGCTATCAGGCTGAGGGCCACGGCGACCGAGGCGTAGGTCGCCTGGCGCATGAGACGCGCGGCCTCGACGGGCGCAGTGTGCTGCGGGTTTACGGGCGATGCTGTCATGAGACGGGCGGAACAGTGAACCGAGGCGTCATTCTAGCAAACTTCAGCTGCGGGTGGTCCAGAAACGGGGGGCAGCTCCATCGACCGGCAGCACTCGACAGGTGGTAACAAGGCCGACGGCCACCCGTCGTCACCGGCGCAAATCCCGCTTGTCGGCCGGGCCTGAATAGGGGAAAATCGGCCCCAGAAACTGCTCCCGGGAATAACACCCACCAACCGGCAAAGCAGGCAAACTCCTACGTATAATTCACTACCGCCGATATCACTGATCGATCGGCCAGGAGCCTCCATTGTCAAAGCAGGTCGCACCCGTCGCGGTCGATGAAACGCTCAGCCTGGAGGAGATCCTCCCGGCGCTGAAGAACCAGACCTACCGCTTCGTGCGCTCCACCGGTGAATTCACCGTGGGCGTGGCGAAAATCTACAAATCCATGCTGCCGCTGGTAGATTTGATCAATCGCCGGAGTGACGTCAGCGAGCCGGAGTTGCACGCGGCCCTGGACGAAATATTCGCCGCACTGCACGCCCACCCGGTAACCCTGCAACTGCGCACCCTGACCACCCGCATGCGCAGGGAAAACCTGCTCCCCAATGAGCAGAGCACCGAGAATCTGATCCGCTTCCTGGTGGACCAGGTGACCGCGCGCAGCGTCGTGGCGATTCCCACCCAGATTACGGACGAGTTCTGGAAATTTTTCAACGAATTGATGAGCGAGCCCGAGCTCAAGGGACTGGGCGAAGTCAGCCTGGAGGTGCTGCGCATCTTCCTGACCGCCTATGAACCCCTCATCGTGCAGGTGATCAACCAGGTCAAGGACCTGCGCAAGGTCAACGATGCGCGGATGCGCCAGATTCTGAAAAACACCAAGGTCATCCGGGAGGACCTGGAAATTTTCCGGCGCCAGATCCGGGCGCTGCGCCACATCCGTCATTTTTTCGACACCGACCCCGAGGATTTCCAGGCCCAGGCGGAGATCGTGGCACAGATGGTCCGGGAATTCGGCCCCTTCTTCATCAAGATGGCCCAGGTGGCCGCCGCCAGCTCCGACTTTCTGCCGGACGAGATGGCCAGCGCCCTGGCGGTATTCCAGGAGGATGTGGAGCCCATGACGCCGGCAGAGGTCGAGCAGGCCTTTCTGGAGACCTTCGGCGAGCTGCCCACACAACGCTATTACGGTTTTGACACCGCGCAGCCGCTGAAGTCAGGGTCTATCGCCTCGGTCTACCTGGCCCAGAAGCCGCTGGTGAACAAGAAGGGTTCACAGCTGCTCACGCCGGTGGTGGTCAAGGTCGGCCGACACAACCTGGAACGGGAGTTCCTGATCGGCAAGACCGTCATCAAGCTGGCGATACTCAGCAGCCAGTACTGGGCCCCTCACTCCAAGCTCTCCCCGTTTCTCTCATCCTGGCAGGAGCAGGTGGATGTTTTCGTGGAGGGATTCCGCCAGGAGCTGGATTTCG
The DNA here is from genome assembly GCA_024640505.1 of Halieaceae bacterium. Taxonomy (GTDB): domain Bacteria; phylum Pseudomonadota; class Gammaproteobacteria; order Pseudomonadales; family Halieaceae; genus JARRPM01. Next base: position 81,396 of record JAHEEV010000003.1, on the reverse strand, counting down.
AGGCGGAAGCGGCTAACCAGGCCCGTTTTGCCGAGCGCGCGGGTCTGTCCGACGGCTGGCACGTGCCGCGGGTCTACCATCGCACACGGCGTATCATCGAGATGGAGTTCGTGGACTCCGCCGCCAGCCTCAACTCGGCCTTTCCGGTCTCAAGTAAGCGCCGCGCGCGCAAGACCCGCAGAAAGGTCGGACGGGAATTCCTGCATACGGTCATCTCGCACCTGTTTATCTACCGCGAATTCCACGGGGACCTGCACCCGGGTAATGTCCTGGTCGCCGGCAATGAGCGCCTGTACTTCATCGACTGGGGCAATACGGTGGACATCAGTTCCATCTGGAAGCCCGCCCTCAAATACATGCAGGCGGTCATGGCGGGTGACGCCGAGGCCATCGCCGATGCCATCATCGAGCTCGGAACCGACCGCGAACAGCTGGCGGCCTCGCGCCAGGAACTGGTCCGGGTTATCGAGCAGTCCCTGGGGGGTGCAGACGTCGCGCCACTGGGTTACGATTTTGCACTCACCCTCTACCGTGAAGGCCAGGAAGGCCTGATCAGGCGGACCGAGTTGGCCATCAACCTGGCCACGGCCCTGAGCCGGCAGGGGATCGTTATTCGCAGCGACTACATGCACCTGACCCGGTCGCTGACGGCCATGGTGGGCTCCTTCCTCGGTATCTACAAGGGCGTTCCGCGCCGGATCCTGATCCAGGATATCGCCCAGGTGATCGTGCAGTTCCCGGCGCTGGAAGGAATGCGCCAGCTCGGCGGCTTCCGCAAACGCCTGCTGCGCCAGATCAGCTCGGTGTCAGCGCTGCCAGCGTCCCGGGGGCTGCCGTCAACAGAACCCGGTCAGACAAGCGGACTCCCCCTATGACCTTTACCGCACTGCCGCGCACCACCTGCCTCGCACTCGCTGTCGGCCTGTTATACGGTTGCTCCGACGGCACCGACCAGCCACCGGTGCCAGTGCAGCCCTCCAGCCTGACAGTCGTTCCCACGGCAGCACCGGAGGGCGCGCCCGGCGAAATGCCGAGCCTCGGGTTTCGGGTGATCGTCGATAAGGCACAGCCCAAAGACATCACCGTCAGTTACCAGACCCACGCCATCTCTGCCACGGCCAGCCAGGACTACCTGGAAGCGGCGGGCGAAGCCGTGATCAGTGCCGGTGATCTCGAAACGTCTATCACCATCGAGCTGATCGGGGATGCCGAGGAGGAACCGGCGGAGACCTTCCGCCTGGCATTCACCACCAGTGACAACGTTCAGGCCACCGAGGTCGAAGCCATTGGCACCATCGCCAATGATGACAGTGCCTGTGAGCAGACTGCACACAAAGACCCCAACCCCTGGCTGGTAAACGGCGCCGACCCCCTCAACTATGCCCACCGGGGCGGCGTCATCGACTTTCCCGAAAATACGCTGTACGCCTATGCGGAGGTCGCCCGGGCGGGTGCCGACGTGCTGGAGATGGATGTCTACCAGACCCGGGACAACGAGCTGGTGATCCTGCACGACCTGGACGTGGATCGCACGACCAACGGCAGCGGCAATGTGGTGGACCTGACACTGGCAGAGTTGCGCGAGCTGGATGCCGCCTACTGGTTCGTGCCCGGTGAGGGAACACCCCACGACCGACCCGAGGAGGATTACGTTTTCCGCGGCATCGCCACCGGTGACAAGGCGCCGCCCCCGGGCTACAGTGCCGAGGATTTCCGCATTCCCACCCTGGAAGAGGCTCTGCAGCGCTTCCCGGGCGAGCTGATCAATGTGGAGCTGAAACCCGATCTGGATGGGAGTGGCGAGTACGAGCGACAGATCGCCGAGCAACTGCGGCGCTACGGGCGCTACGATGACCTGATCGCGGCCTCCTTTGTGGACGAAGCCCTTAACAATTTCAAGGCCGTGGCGCCCTGTGTGCCCACGTCGGTCCCGCTGGACCAGGCCTCTGGCCTGGTGTTGGCCGCCCTGGGCGACGGCATCATTCCGCCAGTGCCGGAGCACGTCGCCTTTCAGGTACCCCCAGATACCAGCCAGATCAACCCGGAGCAGCTTCCCCCGGGGCTATTCCTGGAAGTCGTCACGGAAGATTTCGTGACGGATGCCCACGCCGCCAACCTGGCAGTCCAGGTGTGGACCATCAACACCTGCGAGGAAATGCTGCGCATGATGGCCCTGGGCGTGGATGCCATCATGACCGATCGGCCACTGCTGCTGCAGGCGTTACTCGATACCCCACCGGGGGATCGCAGCTGCGAGTAACCCTGCCGCGCTTACCCTGCCCCCCGGCAGCACCGGCACAGGCCCGCCTGTGGCCGGTAAACTTGAAGCCAAAGCGCTAACTGCTAAGCTGATAACAGCACGCGCCTTTTTTGCCAAAAAGAGGGGCACCCGGCCCCTTCCCGTCAAAGGATACCCGAACATGAAACTGCCCGAAATCATCCGTACTCTCTGCACTGGAACCGCAACCACCCTGGCGCTGGCCGGACTTGCGGCCGGCTCCCTCGCCTCTGATATGACTCCCGGCAAGAAGGGTGTGGCGGAAGCGATGGGGCAGAGTGAATTCTCCCCCTACGCAGGGCGAAGTTTCCCCACCCGTGTACTCTGGGGTGACACCCACCTGCACACCGCGGTATCGGTGGATGCCGGCACGATGAACCGCGTGGGCCAGGAGGACGCCTTCCGTTTCGCCCGCGGCGAGGAGGTGACCACCACCCACGGCCTGCGCGTCAAATTGTCACGCCCCCTGGATTTCATCGTGGTCTCCGATCACGCGGAAATGTACGGCCTGATGCCGCAGCTGCTCAACGGGGACCCCGAGATTCTTTCGACCGGGAAAGGCAAGCGGTGGTACGAGGAGCTCAGGAGCGGCGACCGCGACCGGATCTTCGATACTGCCATGGAGATTGTGGATTCCCTGTCCAAGAAAGATCCTCCCATCGACAATCCCGCCGCCATCAAGAAGGCCTGGCAGAATTACATAGAACTGGCAGACCGATATAACGAACCGGGGCGTTTCACCGCCCTGATCGGCTACGAGTGGACCGCGATCGGCGGCTTCAACCTGCACCGCAACGTGGTCTTCCGTGGCGATGCCTCCGTGGCGAGACAGACCCTCCCCTACTCCCAGTTCGACAGCCAGAACCCCGAGGATCTCTGGCGCGAGCTGGACGACTTCTCCCGTCGCACCGGCGCCGAGGTGCTGGCAATACCCCACAACGGCAACCTCAGCAACGGCCGCTTGTTCAACGTGGAGAACTTCGACGGTTCCCCCCTCAAAAAAGACCTGGCGGCACTTCGCGCTCGCCTCGAACCGCTGATCGAGGTCACACAGATCAAGGGCGACAGTGAGGCCCACCCTTTTCTCTCGCCGGACGATGAATTCGCAGACTACGAGACCTGGGACACGGCCAATCTGAACGGCACCGAGCTGAAGCAGCAATCCATGCTGCAGTATGAGTACGCGCGGGAGGCGCTGAAAACCGGCCTGAAACTGGGCCGGAAACTGGGCGTGAACCCCTATCGCTTCGGCATGATCGGCAGCACTGACTCACATACCTCCTTCAGCACCGCCGAGGAAGAGAATTTCTTCGGCAAGCACTCCGGTGTGGAGCCCGAGCCCCAGCGCTGGGAACACGAGGTCATCGCCGCCCCGGATCCGGACCTGACCATCTATGGCTGGCAACAGGCGGCCTCCGGCTATGCCGCCGTCTGGGCCACCGAAAATACCCGCGAGGCGATCTTCGACGCCATGCGCCGCAAGGAGGTGTATGCCACGACCGGCCCGCGTATCGCGGTGCGTCTGTTTGGCGGCTGGAACTTCACAGAGGCCGATGCCATGACCCGCCTGCCTGCCCAGGTTGGCTACAGCAAGGGGGTACCCATGGGCGGCGATCTCGGCAAGGCGCCCGGCAACGACAATGCGCCCTCCTTCCTGGTCGGGGCCATGAAAGATCCCTACAGCGGCAACCTGGATCGCATCCAGATCGTCAAGGGCTGGATGGACAGCAAGGGCAGAACCCAGGAGAAGGTCTACAACGTGGTCTGGTCCGGAGATCGCGAGCCCGGGGCCAACGGCAAACTGCCTCCGGTGGGTGATACGGTGGATGTGGCCAGCGCAACCTGGAGCAATAACATTGGCGCCCCGGAGCTGATTACCGTGTGGCAGGATCCCGACTTCGACCCGAAAGTATCCGCCTTCTATTACGCACGTGTCATCGAGATACCCACGCCGCGCTGGACCGCCCATGAGGCGAAACGGTTCGGCATCAGGATGGATGAGAAGGTTCCCATGAAAACCCGGGAGCGGGCCTACACCTCGCCCATCTGGTACACGCCTTGACGGATTGCGGAGTACGGTGGTCGCCAGACCACCGTACCGACCTGTTACAACTGCTTCTCGGGTGCGATCACGGACATCACCCCGGTGGTGGCCCGATCCCACCAGTCGGTATCCGGCTCTTCGTGTAGGAGCTCCTGCTCCCCATTGCGGATAGTGGCCCACTGCAGGTTGCCATCCTTGTCCAGTTCCACCCGGAAGGCGTAGTTGAGCAGGTCCTCGTCCAATTCCCGTGACAACCGTCTGGCGACCTCCGGGCTGGAGAAGTAAGCACCCAGTTCGGTATTGAAAATCGTGGAGCGGCCGTCCATGTTATAGGAGCCGACCCAAAGGCGCTCTTCGTCCAGCACAAAGAACTTCGCGTGCAGGCTGGTTTTCTCGGATTCAACCTCCTCGCCCGTGACGCCGACCTTGCGCCCGGCATCCGCGCGCAGCTCGTACAACTCCACACCGCCCTTGACCAGGTCCTCCCGGTAGCGGATGTAGCCGGCGTGCACCGCCGCCACGTCATTGGAAAGCTGGGAGTTGGTAAGAATCCTGACCCTTACGCCCCTGTCGACAAGGCCGATCAAAAACTCTGTCAGGTCCTCACCGGGGACGAAATAAGGCGATACGATCAGCAGGTCGCGCTGCGTGCCGGACAGACCCTCCAGCAGTTTCGGCGCCAGGTGCGTTTCTGCCGACACCTCCTTTGTCTCTACCTTGGAGGGGTGGTCGTAGGCGAGAACCCAGCCGGACCAGGCAAAGTCCAGGTCAGCGATACTATCCTCGCGGAGCAGGCCGAACGCCTTGAGTGCATCCGCGTAACGAGACTGGCCGGCACTCGCCATCTGCTCATCCGAGCGCCGTCTGAAGTCCGCCAATGCCTCATCGGTAATGGCTTCGTCCTGGAAAAAGCTGGCAATCGGGTAGGCCCAGTCGCTGTTCCAGTACAGGTCGAACTGGGAAGACACCTCCCCCGCAATCGGCCCCACGGCCAGGGCATCCATGTCACCGAACATGACCTCCGTGTTGGCGGCAAAGTATTCGTCACCGATATTGCGACCGCCGAAGACGGTGGCGATGGCGTCGGCGGTCAGGGTCTTGTTGTGCATGCGATGGTTGATGCGTTTGGTGTCAGTGACCATGTCATCCGCCCGGTGCTCCCGGTTGGCAAAGGGGTTGAACAGGCGCACCTCGACATTCTCGTGGGCATCGAGCAGACGCAGCGTCTGGTCCATGCCCGCGGTGTTCAGGTCGTCCTGAAGAATCCGGACCCGGACACCCCGGTCGGCCGCGGCCAGCAGCTGGTTATGCAGGGCGGCGCCAGTCAGGTCCTCGTGCCAGATGTAGTACTGCACATCCAGCGTCTTCTGCGCAGCCGCTACCAGCCGCAGCCGGGCGATAAATGCCTCCTCTCCCACAGGCAGGGTCAGGAAGCCGGACTGGCCGGGATGGCTGGCTAGCAGTGGCTGCAGCGAGTCGTGCAGCCGGGTGCCAACCGGATCGGACAGGGCGTAGCTGGGGGAGCGCGCCACCTCTTCAACGTCAGGCAATGATGCGCAGGCACTCACCAGTACCCCAAGTACGATAGCCAGCAATCGTGAAACTGCGCTCTGGGCAATACGGTAATTCAATGGCTTCACCTTGTAAGTTGGTTGTTCGCGATAAGTCGTCATTATTGTACTCCAGATTACGGCGCCCGAAGGTGCGAGCCCGCGTTGGGGACGGCGCATCACGCCCGCTCCGGGCAGCGGCCTATAGCCCCAGCCAGTCGTCCAGCCAGACCATCAGCTCGGACAGCAGCGGCTCCGGCACGTTGGCCTGCGCATCCGCCAGCACGGTCTCCGCCGTCCAGGCCTCGTAGTCCTCGCCGATCTTCGGCTGGTCGTCAACGTAGTTGACGTCCAGGGTTGCTGCCTTAAATGCACCCTGCTCGTTGCTCCAGGGGGACCAGGGCGGCAGGCTGCCGCCATTGGGGTCGCCCTGGCGCACGAAGCTGCCCCAGTACTCCACCATCGCGCCGGCCATCGCCTCCCGCGAGGCGGCATTGCCTTCGGTGTACAACAGATCCGCGTACTCGCTAATCAGAAACCGGTCCCAGTTGCCGAACATGAAGGGCAACTCAGCCCCGTGGTGGGCCCCGGCGGTAAGGCCGAAAGGAGGGGGCAGCGGGCTGTTACCCGCCTCGTCCGGCGAACCCCAGTTGAACCGGTAGACGTAGATATCGGGGTAGTCATCCAGGTTCCGCAGCTGCGTGGCGATGCTGTCAGCGCCGGTGACTCGCCACAGGTCGCTGACATAGCGCCCTACCACATCGCGCAACTCGGGACTCGCATCAGGCATCACGTTATAACCTACTGGATTGGTGTAGAGCTTGAACTCGTCTTTGTTCGTGCCGATCAACAGGGGTACCTTGTTGGGAAAGTCACCGCTGTCATAGAGGCCGAAGCCGGCCACCGGCAGCACGTGACCATCACCAAAGATCGCGGGGGTCCCGGGATTGTTGCTGATGATTTCCCGGGCACTCTTGCCCCGCAGGTAATCCGCCAGTTCGGCATCGGTGAGTGAGTCCGGGGTAACCCCCTCCGGCGCCATCAATGCTTCTACCAGTGCAGACGCGGCCGCCGCAGCCTGCTCGGTGCTGGTCACGCTGCCACCGGCACTCTGCACGATAGCCTTGTGGAACAGGCCACTGGCCTGATCCGCCAGGGTCAGCGACAATACATCGGCCCCGCCCGCAGATTCGCCCGCCGCAGTGACGGCGTCCGGGTCGCCGCCGAAGGCGGTGATATTGTCCTGGACCCAGCGCAGGCTGGCGAGGATATCGAGGGTACCGAAATTGCCGGAATTGTCGTTGGCGTCGCCATCCTGCAGCGGCGCGTAATAGAGCCACCCCAGGGGACCCAGCCGGTACTGAATGGTTACTACCACGATATTCGCCTGTTCGGCCAGGCGCGCCCCATCGTAAACGGGCCAGTCCGCCGAGCCCCAGTTGTTACTGCCACCATGAATCCAGAGGAAAACGGGGAGATCGCGCTCCTGGCTGCGGGGGCGCCAGACGTTCAGGTAGAGGCAGTCCTCCTCCCCGATGTAGGCGCCGAAAAAATTGTACTGGGGACAGGGCGGGGCAAGCGCCTGGGTCTCGAGGGTGCCCGACCAGCCGTTCATGGGCAGCGGTGCTTTCCAGCGCAACTTACCGACCGGGGCCTCCGCGTAGGGAACACCCAGCCACTCCCAGGCAAGTGCCCTTTCGCTATCGCGGCCGGCCAGACTGCCACTCGCCAGAGAGACTTCCACGCCCAGCTCGGGCAGTGGCTCGGGGGGTGCGGCCGGCAGGCCGTCGCCGCCGTCGGAGCAGGCTGCGACCAAAGAGAGGGTGAGGACGCACAGAGAAGCGGATATCGATCGAATCATGCGGGGGTTCTCACTGTTGGCGGCGGGGTGGCAGGGGAATCAGCATGGAGGTCGAATCGATCACCTCCTGATAGTTGGGTCGCCGTTCGAGGCTGCGCTTCTCCATCATGGGAATGCTGGCGGTCAGGAACATAATCACCATCAGCACAAAACCGATCGCTTCCCAGTACCAGCCCGCCGGATAGGCGGCGAGCCCGAACAGGAACAGACCGAACCAGAACCCCAGTTCACCGAAGTAGTTGGGGTGCCGCGACCAGGCCCAGAGCCCGGTCTGCAGCTGCTCCCCTTCCTGTCGCGTGGCGAGGAATCGGTGGAGTTGCCGGTCCGCGACCCACTGCAGGGTGACGGCGCCGGCGAGGACGACGCTCGCCAGCAGGTCCAGCCAGTTCAGCGGCCGATCGCCGAGCACGTAAACGGCGTAGACGGGAAGCAGGCCCGCAAACACCTGCAGGGTGGGAAACAGGTGGATACCGAAAAAGTCGGTTAGCAGTGCCATGTGCGGCGCCCGCTCGCGCAACAGCCGGTAACGCCAGTCCTCGTGGTGCATGCCCTCCCAGTGGATGGCCCAGTTCAAGGTGAGCCGCGTCGCCCAGTAGAGAATCAGGCCCAGCACCAGGATCTCCCGCAGGGGGGGTGAGGACCCATTCCCGACCGCCAGCCAGTAGAGTGCGATACAGGGCGGGATCACCGACCAGTAGGCATCGTAAAAGCTTGAATTGCCGTAACTGCGGCTGAACATGAAGATGACGGCCGTGGCCACCAGGTCGGCGAGGAATACATCGAGCAGGGCGCCGAATTCGAAAAGATAAAGGCTGGCCCCGCCGGCGAACAGCGCGATGACATAGGCCACGGTGATCCTGGCCAGGCCCGCCGTCTTGTCCATGGTGTTCACAGATCCGCTCCTTCTTCGTTGACCGGGACGTCGGACCCGGGGATGCTTCCCAGTCTAAACGCCAGCGCACCATCGGCGGCCTGCCATGACCCGGCAGAGGGACCGGAACGGCTATACTGGTTCAAACTATCGAACTGCCCGCGGCAGGCACCGGTCGGGTAGAGCGGTTCCCGGGCTGAAGTGCGTACCATGGCAGGGCTTATCGCGACCTAGGATCCAGGCACATGACCATCAGGGAAACCCGACATACCTTCTGCCGTATCTGTGAAGCGAGCTGTGGCCTGGTAGCGGAGGTCGAGGACAACAGGGTGGTATCCCTGGCGCCCGATCGCGAGCACCACGGCACACTCGGGTTCTCCTGCATGAAGGGGCTTCATCAGCACAGCATGTATGACTCCCCGGACCGCCTGCAGTATCCCCTGAAACGGGTGGGCGACAGCTTCGAGCGTATCAGCTGGGACCAGGCCCTGCGGGAAATCGGTGACAAGGTGCGGGCACTGCGGGGCATCAGCCCCCACTCCATCAGCATGTACGTGGGCACCGCCGCCGGATTCAGCATCCTCCACCCCATTTTCGCCGAGGGCTTCATGCAGGGCCTGGGCTCCCACAACGTCTACTCCTCCTCCACCCAGGATTGCGCCAACCGCTTCGCGGCATCCACCGCGATGTACGGCTTCCCGTTCTTCCAGCCCTTCGTCGACCTGGAGCACGTGGACTGCATGCTGGTCGTCGGCACCAACCCGGTGGTCTCCAAGTGGACCTTCCTGCAGGTCGCCCACCCGGTGAAACGGCTGAAAGAGGTCAAGGCCAGGGGTGGGCGCGTGATCGTCGTCGACCCCCGCTACACCGAGACCGCCAAAGTGGCCGGGGAGCACAGGTACATCAAACCCAACACCGATGTCTTCTTTTTCCTGTCGTTCCTGGCGGAGATCTTCAGCCGGGGCGCCGTGGATGAGGCCCGTTTGAGCCGGCACTGCGCCGGGCTGGAGGAGCTCAAATCCACAGTGCTGTCCTGGCCGGCCGAGCGCACGGCCCCCATCACCGGGATCGCGGCGGACGAATTGCGCACGCTGGTTACCACCTTTCTCGAGGCCGACGGGGCCGCCATCGTCACCGGTACCGGGCTGGGGATGGGCCAGGACGGCACCCTGGCCCAGTGGCTGGCGGAGTGTATCAACGCGGTCAGCGGCAACCTGGATCGCCGTGGGGGCACCCTGGTCGGGGAGGGTATTTTCGATTTCGCCGGTTTCGCCCAACGCAACGGCATGTTCAACCGCGAGGCCCGCTCGCGCATCGGCAATTTCCGCGAGCTTAATGGCGCCTTCCCCGGCGGCATCCTGGCCGACGAGATCACGACACCCGGTAAAGACCAGATCCGGGCCATGTTCGTGACCGGCGGTAACCCCCTGATGACCATGGCCAATGCCGGGCGATTGCGGGAGGCGATGCAACAGCTGGAACTGCTGGTGGTCACGGATATCTACCTCAACGAGACCGCCAGCCTGGCTCACTACGTGCTGCCGGCCACCTCGCCCCTGGAACGCCCCGACCTGCCTTTCGTCTTCCCCCTGTTCCTGGGGATGCAGTCCATCCCCTACCTGGCCGCCACCGATGCACTGGTGAAGCCGACGGGTGAACAGCGGGACGAGGCCTCCATCTACACCGACCTGGCAACCGCCTGCGGTGTGGGCCTGTTCGGTTCTAAAGCCATTCAACGTCTGTTGCGAGTGCTAAAGGGGGTGAACCGCCTGCGCCACCCGCGTTCCCGGCCGGGACTGCCGCAAACGTTCATCCTGGACCAGATCCTGCGACGCTCGGGCAACGGCTCCTTCAGGAAACTGCTGCGCCACCCCCACGGAAAACCGCGCGCACAGGTTGCGCCAGGGACCTTTCTCGGCAAGCGCCCCACCACCGCGGACGGCCTGGTGCACCTGGCGCCCCCGGAGTTCGTCGCGGCAGCGGCCGGCCTCGGGGAACGCTTTGATGCCTTCCGCGACGCGGCGGCGAGCGGCAGGCTGCGCCTGATCTCCAAGCGCACACACAGCACCCACAACTCCTGGACCCAGAACATCGATGCGCTCACCAACGGCGAGCAGAACCGCAGCAACTTCCTGTACATGCACCCGCAGGACAGCACCCGTCTCGGCCTGAAAGAAGGTGACGTGGCGGATATCAGCTCGGACACCGCAACCATCCGCCTGCCGGTAAAACTGTTGCCGGAACTGATGCCGGGTACCGTGTCGGTTCCCCACGGGTGGGGTCACCAGCACGCGGCAGGCCTGTCGATAGCAAGCCAGCTGGCGGGCGCCAACGTCAACCTGCTGACGGCGGACGGCCCGGATAACATCGAACTCCTGTCGGGCATGGCGCACCTGTCGGGCATCCCGGTGGATGTGGCTCCCGCCAGCGGCCCGGTGAATACCGGCAGCTGGTCGGGGCGCTGAGGGTGGGTGACGCCCAGCCATCGACCACCTCCCCCACAGCGAAGTTTTACTACGGCATCGGGGCGATCGCCTACGGAATCAAGGACAGCGGGTTCTCCTACCTGCTGTTGATCTACTACAACCTGGTGCTGGGCCTGCCACAGAGCCTCGTGGGCGCCGGTATTTTCATCGCCCTGCTGGTGGACGCGGTCACCGACCCGATCGTCGGGTCGGCATCGGACCACCTGCACACCCGCTGGGGCCGCCGCCATCCCTTCATGTACGCCTCCGCCCTCCCGGTGGGCATCTGCTACTTCCTGCTGTGGTCGCCGCCCGCCGGACTGTCGCCTGACGGGTTGTTCCTCTATTTCGTCAGCCTCGCGATCCTGGTGCGCGTCAGCATCACCTTTTACGAAATCCCCAGTTCCGCCCTGGTGGCTGAGCTCACCGATGACTACCACCAGCGCACCGTCTTTCTCAGCCTGCGCCACTTCTTCGGCTGGTGGGGCGGACTGGCGCTCACAGTGACCGCCTATGCCGTGTTCCTGGTGCCCAGCGACGAGTATCCGGTCGGGGTCCTCAACCGGCAGGGCTACGAAAATTATGCGATCGCTGCCAGCCTGCTGATCTTCACAGCGATCATGCTGTCATCCCTGGGTACGCACCGCTACATACCGCAGCTGAGAAAACCACAGCAAACGCAGTATCCCCCGGTTCTCACCATGGCGCGCCAGACCCTGGAGACCGTACGGGAACGCTCCTTCGGGGCCCTGTTCGTATCCGCACTGTTCGGGTCCCTGGCCACCGGTATGTCGACTTCACTGTCGATCTACATCAACACCTTTTACTGGGAGCTGGACAACGCCCAGATCGCCATGATCACCTCCACCCTGTTCGGTTCGGCGGTGTGCGCGATGCTGCTGGCGCCGCGTTTCAGCCGGCTGCTGGGCAAGAAGCCCGCCGCCATCACCATTGGCATCCTGTCGGGCGTACTGGCGCCGCTGCCCATCCTGCTGCGGGTGCTGGGACTGTTCCCCGAAAACGGCACCAGTGAGCTGTTCTACTCCCTGATGGCCTACCAGTTCCTGGAAGTCACCCTGATCATCACTACTGCCATCCTGGTGGACAGCATGATTGCCGATGTGGTGGAGCAGAGTGAGCTGCGCACGGGGCGGCGCTCCGAAGGCGTGTTTTTCGCGGCGCGTAATTTCGTGCGCAAGAGCGTTTCCGGCATCGGGGTGCTGATGGCAACCACCCTGCTCTCCATCATCGACTTCCCGCGGGATGCCCAGCCCGGCGAGGTGGACCCGGAAACAGTCTGGAACCTCGGCCTGCTCTACGCGCCGATGATATTCGTGGTCTACATGCTGGCCATACTGGCGATCTTCGCCTATCGCATCAGCCAGGATATCCACGAACAGAACCTGCGGTCCCTGGCAGAGCCGGGGAAATAATCCGGCGGCGACGCCGGGCGAGTGTCTATCTCGAGAGCCCGGGGGCGGCGCGCCCGGCGATGAGGGGAAGGTCCAGGTAGCTGCGCACCCCCGGTGCCGCGCTGCATACGTAAGGGATCGCACTGACGCAATGGTTGGCGGTTGCCACGATCCCGGGGTTGCGCTCGAGACCCGCCGCGATCGACTCCGGGTGCCAGCCGTGAAAGGTGACGTGGGAAGAGGGATCGCCGCTGACTTCCACCTCGAAGCGCTCTCCCTCCGGGCCGAACCCCCAGGGCGGGTCCAGGTGCTCCTCTCCCATGAACCAGTTGACCCGCACGGTGATCACCGGCACGCCTCCCACCGTATGTTCCCAGGTGAAGCGCTGGGCCGCTACCAGGCCCGCGGCAATCTCGCCGATCGGGGATTCAATCGGGCGTGTTGCCACCGCCACCTCGTGTCGGCTGCGCGGCTGCGGATCGACCGCGAAACCCAGTTCGTCCGCCACCATGTCCATGGACTGCAGGAATCCCTGTCCGAGAAACTGCACCATGGGGCTCTCGGCGGCAGCCTCCGGCGTTTTGCCGAAGAGCATGATGTCGCTGATAACCGCGGGAGCACCGTAGGTGCGGATATCGGAAAACTCCTCGGCCCGCACGTGGGTAATTGCGCTCGACAGGGCCGACACCATTAACGGAAAACGCTCGGTGATGCCTCCCGGGTGAATGCCTGTCCCGTGCAGGGTACTGTTGCCGGCGCGACAGGCCGCCTCCAGTGACGCCACATCCCGCCCGCGCGAGTAGAACCAGTTGAGTGGCGTAACCACATTCTTACCGGATGCGAGCAACCGCTCCACCAGCGCGGGGTCGGGCATGACCGGACTGTAAAGGACACAATCCGCGTCCATCGCCACCAGTGCGTCCACGTCGGCGCTGGCCGTGACGCCGATGGGCCCGAGACCACAGATCTCGCCCACATCGCGCCCCACCTTGTCCTCGCTGTGCACCCAGCAACCCGCCAGCTCCAGCTCCGGGTGCGCCTGCACACCCTCGATAGCGGCGCGACCCACGCCGCCGGTCGCCCACTGTATAACGCGCAACGCCATGCCTTCATCCTCCAGGTTCGCGGATACAACATAGTCCAGGCAGGAAGCCCTGTCGACCCGGGGTCGATTGAATGCCCCGCCTGCAGATCAGGTGTCGAGAATCTGACGGAAGGTCAGATTGACCCGGGGACCGCAGGGACGTGACAGCTTACGCAGACCGTGCTTCCAGTGTTGCTGGGTAGCGCCGCGCATAATCAGGAGACTGCCTGAAGGCAGGGGCAGATTGAACGTAGCCAGGTCGCGCCTGGTCCTGTGCCTGAAATACAGCTTGCGCTGTTCGCCGAAACTGAGGGAGGCAATGACCGGCTCCGGCCCCAACTCCGGCTCGTCATCCGCGTGCAGCCCCATCGAGTCGCGGGGACCGCGATAATAATTGAGCAGCACGCTGTTGAAAGGAGAACCGGCCATCGACTCAACGCGCCGACGGAGGTCGAGCAGCAGCGCCGTCCACGGGCGGGGATCGTGGCGCATCCCCGAGTAGGTGTAGCTCGCGCCCGGATCGCCATACCATGCGATCAGGCGGGGCTGTGGCCGGGTCCTGCCAAAGAGCGTGATATTTTCCTGTTGCCAGTCGGTTTCATCCACCAGCTGCTGCAGTAGCCGGTCCCTGTCGCGACCGAGGTCGACGCGCTCAAAAAACAACAGGTCCGAATCCGGCAGCGGCAGGACAGTCGGCTTCCCCGTCATTGTCGAGCCCCCCTCATGAGCCGCCACTAGCGAAAAGCCTCGTATGCCAACAACCCGATCAATCCATGGTCCCGATTTCGCCGCTCTCGAACTCTACCGGCAGGAATACGGCCTTGTGATAGGTCACGATATCCGGCTCGCCGCTGGTCCGGTACCATTTCGGGCTTCGGGTGGAGCCCCAGAAGGCAGTGACACCCGGGCCGTATGGGGAGATGGGCAGCACCACGCTCCATTTGTCCCGGCCGGTCATCACGCACACGGCTTCATAGCCGTCGCGGTTTTCCAGCAGGGTCTCGTCGTCTGCAGCACATACACGCCGCGCCTCCCGGTCGTCAGTCCCCACATACCGCAAATCCAGTTTCACCGGCACTTTCTCCCCGCCCTGTTTCACGTAGAGGTAGTCGCCATCGCGACGCGACCGCTCTACGGTAATGCTGACCGCACTGGCGCCGTTCACGGGATTCACCTGCAGTGACAGGTTCATGTGCGGCTCGGGACCGGCATCAAGCCGTGCGCTATGGGTGCAGGCCAGCATTTCGTTGCCAAAGCGCATCGGAAAACGGGCGGTGGCCAGAACCTGGGTTTCGTCCAGCGCTTTATCGACCGCGTGACGTCGAACCTCGACCGCCGGCCCGAGTGAAGTTCGACACGCGTCACTGAGATACATGGGACGATCCGCCGAGAAATCATCCCGGCTTCTGTAGAAATCGAGGGTGAGATGACCAGCGTCATCCCGGCCCAGTTTCATCAGCAGGTGGCTCAGGGGATTGACGTGCGCACCCCCGCATGCCTGCTCCCCTGCAGACAGCGAACAGGTATTGGGGTTGAGATCGTCGGAGGGGTCGGGAGTCAGGGCGGTGTCGAAGCCACCGTAATAGGGCCCCAGGTAGGCCGATAGATCGTCTTCCTCGCGGCACCCCGAAATGATCATCAGGGCGACCAGCAGTGCTATCCTGTACATGTGGTTTATTCTCTCGTCTCGACCGTCCCCGGACCACTCCCTACTCTAACGTACCGAAGCGAGTTTTCCATCAGGCTGAAGTCTGTTCAGTATCAGACAGCAGGCGATAAGGAAGTTTCCCCGGGGTTCCGCAGAGGCATTACCGCACTCTTAGGGCGTGCCTGAATCGTTTTCAGCCAGTTGGCTACAGCCGGCCCCGCTGGCAGGCTGGCTTAAAAGCACAAATCGGGATAGGGTCGGTGAGGAAACGGTACCTACCGCCCAGCTGAAGATCGGCATCCAGAAGACGGTTTAACCGCCATGCGGACATCACGAGCTGAATGACGGGAAGCAGATTGAATAAAAGGTTTACCCGGACAGAGCGATTTCTCTCATTGTTCACGACCTTGCGGCCGGGCGAGGGCGCTCCCGCCCTGCTGCTGTGCGCCCAGGCCTTTGCGATCCTGTTCTCCTACTACCTGCTGAAGGTCATCCGCGACACGCTCATCCTGTCCTACGGTGAAGCCGAGCTGAAGGCCTATGCCACGGCAGCGCAGGCGGGGCTGCTGATATTCATCGTGCCCCTGTTCGCACACCTGTACTTCCGGCTCAGCCAGCGTCGGGGAAAACACCGCCTGATGCGCTACATCCTGCTGTTTTTTATCCTCAACCTGCTGGCCTTCGGGATTGTCTACCAGTCCGGCCTCCAGATCGCCTTTCCCTTCTATGTCTGGCTGGGCATTTTCTCGGTCATGGCACCAGCGCTGTTCTGGGCTTTTGCCGCTGACCTGTTCAACCTGAAATCGGGACAACGTCTCTTCCCGCTGGTGGCTGCCGCCGCTGCGCTGGGAGCCTACTCAGGCGCTGCCAGCACCGCCTGGCTGGATAACCTGGCAGGCCATGCGGGGGTTATCTACCTGGCCGCTGCCGTTCTGCTCATACCCTGGGTACTGAGTACGCAGGTCGAGGCTGCCATCCCACCGGGGTCACGGACCTTTTTGCGCGATGTCTACGACATGACACCACCGCCGCTGCTGGAGGGTTTCATGATTGTCTTCAGGAGCCGTTACCTGATCCTGATTGCCGCCTTTGTCATTGTGCTCAACCTGGTCAATACCAACGGCGAATACATTCTCGCCACCCTGTTGACAGACGAGGCCTCCAGACTGGGAATCTCAGGCACAGGGCGCTCAGACTACATCACACGGTTCTATGCCAGATACCAGGCGATCACAACGCTGCTCACTTTTCTCATCCAGCTGTTTCTCGTATCCCGCATCTTCGACCGGATCGGTGTGAGAGGCGCAATGCTGATTCTTCCTGCGGTCATGATCGCCGGTTACAGTCTCATTGCTCTGTTACCGTTACTGGCCGTGGCCCGTATCGCACTGATTACCGAGAACAGTGTCAGCTACTCGCTCATGAGCACGACCCGGCATGCCCTGTTCCTGCCGGTTAATCGTGGGGAGAAATACGTGGGCAAACAGACCATAGACACCTTCTTTTTTCGCGTCGGGGACCTGCTCTCCGGCGCCATGGTCTTTCTGGCCAGCGCCATTCTGGGCCTGAGTGTCGCCGCCTTCGTCGCAACCAACATCGTGCTGGCGGCCATCCTGCTGATCCTGGCGCTACTCATCGGACGACAGCACATCGGGGTCATCTCGCAAAATCTGGGCAACCTCCCCCCGGTTCTGGCGGCTCCCGTGGCAGATCTTGCGGTCGAATCCGGGCAGGTCACGGATTTCATATTCGACAGCGATACCTTTCTCGACCCCGACGAGGGAGACGCCCTGCGGTATACCGCTTATCTGAACGAGTCGGAAAGACTGCCCCAATGGGTCGAGTTCGATGGGCTACAGCGGCATTTCAGGTTCAGCCCGCTGCCATCTGACGAGGGCTCGATAAACCTGAGACTGGTCGCCCGAGACTACGAAGGCTTATCGGCAGAGACTCGCTTCCGGGTCGACTTCGGACTTATCAATCGCCGTGGTCATCCTTCCTGATCTCTATACGAAGCGGTTCGACCATGTCCAGGTGAACGTCGCGCTGCGGGAAGGAGATCACGATGCCAGCCTCGTTGAACTTGTCATTGATACGGGCACGCAGGTCGGTCCAGGCACCTATCCGGTCTTCGGCCACATAGCAGCGCAGCCAAAGAATAAGCGCGTTATCGCCAAAATCCTCGAAGGTTGCACGCGCTGGCGGCTCAGCCTGCACCAGGGGTACCTCTTGCGCCGCCTCGAGTAACAGGGCCAGCGCCCGGCGTACATCGCTGCCGTAGGCAATGCCCACCGGTATGATCACCCGGATGGCATTCGACGACAAAGACCAGTTGACCACCTGGCCCGTGATCAACTCCTTGTTGGGGATCAGGTGCTCCTTCATGTCGAAGGTTTCGATAATGGTCGCCCGGGGATTGATCTGCTTTACGGTGCCTTCTGCACCACCGGCGCTGATGATATCCCCGACCCTGATGGGACGTTCGAAGAGAATGATGATACCGCTGATAAAATTGGCAACGATTTCCTGCAGACCAAAGCCGATGCCGACACCGAGGGCGGCCACCAGCCACTGCACCTTGCCCCATTCCCAGCCCACCGCGCCGAGAAACAGGGAGGCACCCACCGCGATCACGACATACTGCATCAGGATACTGCTTGCATAGCGTGAGCCGGCGCTGACATTGAACCACTCGAGCATGAAAACCTGCACCAATGACGGAAGGTGTTTGGCCACCAGCACGGTGGTAATCAAAATGAATACGCTCAGGGTTACATCGAACAGGGTGATGGCTCGCAAGTCGCCACCAGGGTGCGCGCTGTCAGTGACATGCCAGAGCGTCACTGAATCCAGTAGGTTTAGGGCAGGGAGCGCCGGCGACCAGATGACCCATAACACGCTGGCCAGCGTCACCAGCCTGATGAGGAACAGCAGTTTGCGGTGGGCCTCCGATAACGTGATCACGTCAACGGCCTGATCTTTTTCGGCTTCCGCCTCACCCCCCGCCGACTGCTGCGCAATCTGCGCCCGGTTCTTTCGCACCAGCCTCGCTCGCAGAATAAGCAGCCAGCGCTCCAGGATATCCCCGACCAGCTTGGTACCAAACACGACGACTATCGTCAGGTTGACCGCACCCAGATAGGCATCTGCGGCAAACAGCAGACCAAGCAATTGCAGAATGATGACCACCGCGCCGAGCAGCGCGACCACGAACAGCCAGCGCCTGAGTAGTTTATCCGTGGCAAATATCTCCTGCCGCAGAAGCCGGATGGCAACGGTACTGAGCGTGATCGCCGTCACGGCCGTGGCCAGGACGCCGAGGGGACCGCCACTGGCAACCACGTCCAGCCCGAGGGCAAAGATATCGAACAGACTGGCCAACACCACGACCGGTCCTGCCCAGTTCAACTCCCGGCGCAGTGCATCGAGCATGCGCGAATCCCACTTGAGCATGCGCCGGCCAACACCCCGCTTGCCCACCAGCAGCCTGGTCAGCAGCAGGGCATAGAGAAATATCGAGGTGACCATGAGCGCCGGGGCCAGCGCGGCGAGGAACCTCGACTGCGGTTCCGCCGATTCAAGGAAATATCCCGCTAAAAACAGGGACAGGGGCCAGGGCAGCACCAGCAGGAGAGACATCCCGAGGCCCAGAAGAATATTCCAGAGGGACTCCGCGCTCAGGGGCGTTGGCCTGCTGAGTAATTCCCTGAGGGGCTTTTTCAGGGTTTTTCGCAACAGCAGTACAATACCGTACACGACCAGCAAGGCCATCGACCAGCCCGCATTTTTAAAACCCGAGACGAGGGCCAGGGGCAGGCTGGCCCAATCACGCGGTGAAAACAGTACCGCGAGCTGCTCAGAGAACAGCTTGATATCCACAAAGCTGAAATTGCGTATCCACAGGAGATTACCCATCAACAGCCGGTGAAAGCTGTCGGTCGCGGAAATCAGTGCGCTGGCGTTTACGTTATTGTCCACCAGCGAGCGCAGCAGACCCCCCGTCGACCGCAGATTGTCTTCGAGAAGCTGCTGGCGCTGGTCAACCAGTTCATTAACCAGCGCCCGGGACTTATCATCCCACTGCGACCAATCGGGCACGATACTGTCGAGATACCCCTGTCGGTCCGACAGCTCCCGCAATTCCTCCTCGACATTGATATGCGCGATAGAATTACTGGCTATTACCTCGTTTCTGACCTTTATGTCACGTTTGATCGCCCGAACGTCCGGCAGGCTGTTCAGCCGGTTGATCAGTACGCGGCCCAGCAGCTCCTTGCGACCCGCGACCTCCAGGCGCCGCTGCATCAGCAGGGAGTCCTGCTCGATATATTCCAGCCGGGCCCGCATCTCGAGATCGTCCTGCCGCGCCTTATCAGCCTCGCTGGCAGTTTGCTGGAGTTGCTCTGCGAGTTTGCGGTTCGTTTCTGCGAAGTCCTCGATGGCCGGATCCTCACCCTGCAACCTGGCCTCCAGCGAGGTCGCGGTCTGCAGCTCCTGCCGGGTTGCCATCTCCACAGCGACATCGAGCTCCCGGCCCAATGCCTGCAATTGCAGGTCGGTTTCAGCCAGCGCGTGATTGAGCCAGTTGCGCTCGGCCGCGCTGACGTTGGCCCGGGCCGACTCGCTCAACAACTCTGTCTCCAGATTGCGCGATTCTGCAACCAGGGCCTGGTTGGCAGCCGCGTCCGCGGTCAGGGCAACGCGTTGCTCCAGGTTTTTCGCGTCTACCTGCAGGTCATTGCGATTGCTTTCGATCAGTTCCTTGACCTTTGCAATGCGCTCCCGGACCGCTGTCCTGCGGGCCTGAAACCCGCTGACCTGCTGCAGCAGCTCGCTGCGCCGCTCAGACAGACTCCGCCGCTCAGCCTGAACCAGGGCGATCTGGCTCTGAATTTCAGTGGGATCCGCGTCGGATGCGATTTCCAGCTCGTCGCGGCTGTTCTCTGCCTGTCTGAGGAGCTGCTGGAATCGCGCCACTTCCTGCGACTCCCGGTCGATCGCAAGCTGAAGTTCGGCAGCCCGCGCGAGGTGCGCCGACTCCTCTTCCAGTCGCTTGGTCGCCGACTGCAACTGGTCCAGCAGTTCCGCCTTCGCAGGGTCTTCCAGATCGGTCCGCGCGCTGACTTCATCGATGTATTGCTGGACCAGCGCCGGTGTGACGGCAGGGGCATCGGAGGCAACTTGCGCCCATGGAGAAAACGACAGCAACAGCAGTAAAAGCGACAGCAGACGGCAGCGGCAGATGCAACCCGCTCTCGGGGATAAAATCCCGGCATTGGCAAAGGGCCTTTTCATCACCGTCTCACTTGTCCTTAAACGCGAAGCCTATCCTAACTCATTCAGCAGAATTCACTAGAGATGCCGCCGAGGTGGCGTGCTATCGGTAGGCGCCGGACAAGCGATGCCGGAATTTCCCCACTTTACCGCACGCTGATTGGTGTGTAGTCTTGCAGGGTTTGCAACCGCGCGCGTTTGCTCCGCGGCAGAAACGTCAAAAACAGCAAGCGTAACTCTCAATATTGAACCAGGTAGGGAAAGCCCATGAAAATCCAACAAGTGACCAGTTTAATCTTCGCCGCGATCGTCGCAGTCTCGATCACGGGATGCAGCAAGGAATCTGCCGAGAAAGCAAAAAGCTCCGCGGAAGAGGCGGCCGCCTCTGTTTCCAAGGCAGCGCATGACGCCGCTGACGCGACCAAGGAGATGGCCAGCGATGCGGCAGACGCCACCAGCGAAGCGATGGCAGACGCCGGTGACGCCATCAGTGATGCGGCAGACAGCGCAGGGGACATGGCCGAGGACGCAGTAGATGCCACCAAGGACATGGCCAGCGACGCCGGTGACGCAATCAGTGACGCTGCAGATAGCGCAGGGGACATGGCCGAAGACGCAATGGACGCGACCTCCGACGCCATGGATGATGCGGGCGACGCCATCGACGAGGCTGCAGAAGACGCCAAGAAAGCGATGGAGTAATCGCCCCTACGGTATGCCCCCGCGCACGGCCGGGGGCTATACCGTGTACTTCCCCGAGACCTGCCCCACCAGGGCGGCCATTACCCGCTCCTGAACCGTGCCATCTATACCCAGACAGCTTTCAGCATCAGGCATCTCGCCCGTTTTCAATCAATGTTCAATGAGCCCAGGGACACGGATTCACCGGACAGGGTATCGACGAGGCGCAGGGAGTATTCTCCCGGACTGAACATGGCGCGCGAGAACTGCCCCTCGATCGCGGCGGGCAGTACCCGGGTCGTCAGTGCTGTATCGCCGATATAAATCGCGGAAGAGCGTGGCCCGCACAGGGTTTTGATGCGGATCTTGTCGCCCTCTGCGGCTTGCCTGGCCGACCATTTCTCGATTTCGCAAAAAACGGTGGATGGACTCCCGTCTTCCAGCTCCGCCGCAGGTGGGCGCGGCCTGACTTCCAACTCCCCGATCACCTGCCTGACTCCGGTTTCGGGCACCAGCAGGGCCACCGCATGCCGCGCAGGCTTCGAAATGAGCGCCTGCAGGTGTTCGTCGTAGACGGCCCCGGTGAGGGCCTTCTGCTTGCGCGTGGTCTTGATGATTTTGTCATTGATCGTGATGACAGTGCCGGGCGGGGTGTTCTCTGCCAGCACCCACAGGCCACCATGGCCATCAGGCTGTTCGTTGAATATCTGTCCGACCACCGTAAATTTCGGGCCAAACCTGGCGGGCTGGGCGATGATTCCGTCGCGCACTTCCGGTTGGCTGGGGGTGTAGGCGACCTCGTGGAGCCCCTGGCGGACCAGGGCGTAACCGATAAACAACTGCTCTGTCTCGCTCAACAGAAACTCGCCTGTCGGCGCCAGCCTGCCCTCGGCATAGTCCCTGCGAATAGCGGCGTCGAGCCCCACAATCAGATCCGGTGCGCGAATTGCCTCCGTCTGCTCCAACTCCAGCCGGTCGAGCAGCAATCGCTCGGATCCTGCCAGGGAAAGTTGCTGCAGCTCGTCGATGGCAAGACCGATGAGGTGTATACCCACCGCCGCGTCGGCTGTCGCCCGCAATGCCTCCACAGCGGGGACAGGGGCCGCTTCGCTGTCCACGGGCATTCCGTAGCGGCCCACCGCGAAACCGATGCCCATACCCCCTGCCAGCCCCGTCAGCAGGTAGCGGTTGAATGCCCTGCGCTCCAGTATCATGCTCTGGACAACTCCTGGTCAATCCGATTCGCCATGCGGCAGGCCAGGGCGACAATCGTCAGGGTCGGGTTGGAAAATCCGACGGTGGGAAACACGGAACTGCCGGCGATGTACAGGTTGTCAAAGCCATGCACCCGGCAATCTGCGTCGACAACACCCTCCGAGGGGGCCGCACTCATGCGGGTGGTGCCCATGTGGTGAAGGCCGGTGCCAATGGGAGCCTTGACGGTCGATTCATTGACGGGTTTCACCAGTTTGAGGCGGCCCATCCCCGTCTGGCCCAGGTAGGCATTGATCAGGCTGATCGAACGCTCGAGCATCTCGAAATCATAGTCATTGAAGGTCCAGTGGAGATTGGCTCGTCGCAGCCCCAGCGCGTCACGCTGCTCCGTGAGGTCGACCCGCGATGCCCGGCAGGGGGACGGCTCGAATATCAGCTGCAGACGATAGCTGGAGACCTCTCCGGCGGCGCCCAGGCCACCCGACCAGGGATTGCTGAAATAGGCCTTCTCTATGTTTTCATCAAATGACACCGGGTGCAGGATGCCGCAGCAGTTGACCAGCCGTTCATTCATCAGGACATCGTCGGCAATACCCAGCACAGGCATGACCAGCTGCTCCTCGTGGGTGAACTGGTGGTAGGCCAGCTTGTCCTGGGAGATGACGGTACCCGGTGACCAGCCCGGGTGATCCATGAACCCCCGACCCAGCCAGTCACTGTGATTGCCGATCGCAGTATCGGTTTGCTCGGCCGAATTCAGGAGGAAACGGGCATTTTCTATCCCGCCCATCGCCAGTACCACGTTGCGCGCCCTGACCTCGAGCTGTTTACCCTGCAGGGAACGGGCGAAAACGGCCCGTATACGCCCCTCGCCGGCACGTTCCAGGCCCGTTGCGTTGGCACCCAGGTAGCACCTGACGCGAAGACTCTCCGCAACCCGGTCCCGGTAAGCCGTGCCATAACGTGTGGGCGGTGAAAACCGGAAATAGCGGGTGGTCAGCCCCAGCGTTGCAGGCAGGAGGTTGCCCGCAAACGGGGGAGCGCGATCGCCGAAGTACTCGTTGGCCGGGATCTCCAGCCATTGGTGAGCCTGCGCATACCAGGGATCCAGCCCGGATCGTTCCAGGGGCCAGCCGCTGAAGGGGATATGCGGCTTTGCCGCCAGGTCGATCGGGTCCAGGGGACGGGACCACCCGCCCCAGTGGCCCGTGGTGCCGCCGAAGAAGCGCAGCCTGGAGGCCCGCAGGGGGTATTTGCGCCCGCTGACTTCCCCGGCATACAGGTCCAGTTCCTCAGGACCGGGAGGCGCGAGCCCGCCGCCCTCCAGCAGCACCACCTCACGGCCCAGATCTGCGAGCGACAGAGCCAGCGTAATACCGGCGGGACCCGCGCCTACCACACAGACATCCGCCTCGATAACGGCTTCGGCGAGCTGGTCGAGAGAGCCGAGCATCCTGTTAGCATCCTCCGGAATGGCAGGCGATCGGGCTGCCGGTTAGCGTGGTGTTGGTCATCGCGCGGGGATGGCCCGCTACTGCAAGAGGCGCAGTGTAAACCAAAAATATGACGTGTTTACAGTAGGGCGGGGCGGGACCCACCGGCATCACACGCGGCCGGGGCAAAGCCGGGCGGTTCCAGGGCTGTCCTCTGACATAACCGCTAGCTTATGCATCAGTCCTTACCGTGGCGGGTCAAATCGCTGCTATTCTTATCCTGGTTATCTATGGCAACCAGGAGAGCATCTTATGGCCCAGACCAAGGCTCCAGCCCCCGTTCACCTCTGGATCATAGGCATTGTGTCCCTGTTGTGGAATGCCATTGGCGCGTTCGACTACCTCGCGACCCAGTTCGGTGTTGAATCCTACATGAGCCAGTTTTCACCGGAGCAACTGGACTATTTCTACGCTTTCCCCACATGGATGGTGGCCGCCTGGGCGGTAGGCGTATGGGGTTCGGTACTGGGGTCACTGGCCCTGCTGCTGCGCAAGGCCTGGGCATTCTGGCTGTTCATCGCCTCGCTCGTCGGCCTCGCGGTGAGTTCGATCTACAATTTCGCGCTGTCGGACGGGATGGCGATCATGGGGAGCGGAGCCGCCATTTTTAACGCGGTGATCTGGATGATTGCGCTGTTTCTGGTGTTCTACACACGTGCGATGGTTAAACGGGGCGTTCTTACGTAGGCCGTCAGAACTCGGGGCCTACCGTAATGTAAATTTCGAATGAATCATCGGCGTCGTCCAGGGGTATACCCAGATCCACACGGGCCATGCCCACGGGGGAGCGCCAACGCAGGCCGATACCGGTCCCCAGCTTGGGATCGATATCGTCAAAGTTGTTGAAGGCGTTACCACCGTCGAGAAAGACGGCTATGCTCCAGTCGGGAATAACCTCGTGCTCATACTCGATACTGCCTGTCAGCAGGTGTTTGCCGCCGGTGATGGCATCGCCGGGGTACAGTTTCTCGAAGCCATAGCCGCGCACACTGCGCGCTCCGCCGGCGCGGAATTCGTAGTATTCCGGCATCTGGTTGAAGTTAGCCCCGAGCACGTTGCGGCTCTCGGCATCGGAGTAGCCGACGTCGGTGCGCAGCAGCAACCGGCCCCGATCAAACAGCGGCCGTATGTGCCAGGTGCCCAGGCGTGCCTGCCAGAAGGTGATGTTGGAACCCAGCTTCTCGTGGGAACCGCGCAATTCCGCTCTGAACTGATCCCCGTCACGAATGAACAGGCGGGCGTCACTGCGGCGCAGGGTCAGGCGAAGGCTGGGCACCACCGCCTCGAAATCAGGTGCCAGGGTGTCATAGGCCTCCGGGCCGATGCGACCGATAATCGACTGCTGGGCGTCTCCGGGGAGGTTGCCGAACAGTACCTCGAACACGTCGTAGCTTTCGGTGACCAGGCTGACGCCCGCCACCGGATCCGCTTCGAAGCCGCCCCACAGGGTACGCGGCAGGTGCCAGAATCCGGATAGCAGGTTGGTGGCGATGCGGGTTTCGCCGCCCTCGTCCAGTTCCACGTCGTCGTAGGTGAGGTCCTTGCTCTCGTGACGGGCCACCAGTTCGATATAGCTGCTGGCGAGGGGCTCCAGCGGGATCAGGTAGCTCAGGTTGCCAGCCAGCCTGTTCCGCTCCTCGGCCACCGCGCCACCCAGCGTGAAACGCTGGCCACGGCTGCCGACATGGCGCCGCGTCCAATCCAGCTCGACGCCCACCCCGGTATCGGTACCCCAGCCTACGCGCCCCCGGTAACGGTTCGCCTTGTAGGGTTCCAGCAGGATGCGCAGGGGTATGGCGGGCGGCTGCTCCCCCGTGGCCGGCAGGGGTTGGATTTCCACCTCCCGGAAGTGGCCGCTTCTGCTCAGCACCTGGCGCTGGCGGGCCAGTTGGCGGCTATCGTAGGGTTCCCCCGGCTGCAGAATCAGGTAACGGGCCAGGTACTCGGGGTCGAAGGGGTCCTGCTCGAACTCGACGGGGCCGAACACATAGTGTGGCCCGGTGCCGGCCCGCAGCCTAATGCGCGCCTCGTAGCTGACCAGGTCAACCTCTACCCGATGCTCCTCCAGCCCCGCATCGAGGTAGCCGCGCTCGTGCAACTGCCTGACCAGGTCCCGCTTCGCCGCCTCGTACTCGCGATGGTCAAGTGTGTGGTCGCGTTGCAGCGGCAGGTCGGCGGCCAGTGCGCTCAGCTCGGGATCGCTCGCCCCGGGGCCGTCGAACAGGATCTCCAGGGCGGTGACCGGCAGGGGGGGGCCCGCCTGGATTCGGTAGACTGCCTGCCAGGGCACCCCCGGCCGCGCCGGCTCCTGCAGATCGGCCTGGATCTCGGGGCGATAGTGACCGAAGGGCTCGAGGGCGCGGGCGATCTCCCCCGGTGCCTGATCGTGCAGGCTGCGGATGGTCTCGGCGGTGAGGCCGGGGTGCCGGCGACGTTGCTCCAGCGTCAGGGAGGCGCGCACATTCTCCAGCAACTCGCCCTCCAGACCGCTGATCTGCACCTCCACCTGTTCGTCTCCCAGCGCCGGCCGCGCCAGACCGGACAGCAGGGCCAGCATCAGGAGGGTGATGCGCAGGGTCAGGCTAGCGCTCATAGGTAAACGTCAGTCCCACGGTATTGTCTGCCTCGCCCACACTGGCCTCCACCCCGTAGCGCGGGGTGATGGTATAGAGGGTGTTGAACTGGCTGGTGCTCTCCAGCAGGTTGTAGCCGTAGCCCACATAGGTTTTGGGGGTCAGGTAGGTGCCGATGCTGAGCACGCTGTCCTGGCCGCTGGCCGAACGCCCGGTGAGCAAATAGGACTGGATCTCGTTCGGTTCGAGCTGTGGCCGGGAGAACAGCTCCAGCAGTGGCTCGGTGGCAGGCCCGGAGATGAGTACCCCGGCGGCGCTGACCTGTGTGTCGTTGTCGATCCAGCGCACGGCGCGCAGATTCAGCTTTGGCTCGGTGACCGGGTCCCCGGCGAAGATGACCTGCCCCGTCTCGATCTCCAGGTCCTGGCCGAAAGCGCGGAAAGTGCCGTCCTCGATGGACAGTTTGCCTTGCGCGGTGGGGATCAGGTCCGCCTGGTCGGGGCGGTTGGTGAAAGTCACCGCACCGGCGATACGGCTGATGAAACCGAGGGCGTTGACCGACACCCGATCGCCCAGGATCAGCTCTACCTGGTTATCCAGGCGAAATGGCGCAGGCGGGGCCGGAGGCTCCGGAGGTTCGCCCTCCCCCCCCAGCACCACCACATCGGCGGACGGTAAAATGATGCGACCCGGGACCTCGGCGGCCGCCGGCTCCTCGGTGGCCAGGCCGGGACGGAGTCCCAGCCTCGGAGTGATAGTGGCCTCGGGAATAAAGACCCGGCCGCGCAGCTTGAGCACATCGTCGCTCCAGGCAACCTGCAGGTCGGGTGAGGCCAGCGCGCTCCCATCCGGCGTGTCGTAGACCTGCAGGCGATCGCCGCGCAGACTCAACTGGAAGGCATTGCCGGGCAGGTCGAGACGGCCCTCGACGTCGACCCGGCCAGGGCCGGATACCAGGCCGCCGGCCAGGGCCATTTGCCCGGGGTGATCAGGATCACCACTGGCCCGCAGTTCTACCTGGCGCAGTTGCAGCCCGGCCAGAGGTATGTCCGCAGCCCCGTCCACCAGCGCCAGGTCACCCAGGATCAGGGGCTGGTCGAGACTACCCGCCAGCTGCAGATCCGCGTCCAGCCGCCCGGCCGTCGCCGCCAGTTCGGGAACCCAGGCCTGCAGGCCGCTGAGGTCTGGCAGCTGCGCCTGGATGCGGCCCTTCAGTGGCTGCCGCTCGGGCAGGGGCAGATGGTGGAGTTCCGGCAGCTGCAGCCCGGCCTGCAGCTGCCCCTGCTCCAGTGGCCTGAACTGCAGGACGGCGTCGAGCCCGCCAGAGTCTATGGTCAGGTCCAGCTGTCCGCCGCCGTGGGCCAGTTGTCGCACCCCCTGCTGTTGTTCCACCCGCACCTGGCCGGGGCTCATATCGAGGTCTGCCCGCGCACGCAGGGCGCCATCAGCGGCCAGGCCGGCGTCCAGTTGACCACTGAGCTCCCCGGTCACATTCGACAGCAGGCGCTCCAGCGGCAGCCCCTCGAGTCTGGCCACCAGGCTGGCCCCCTCGGCCTCTCCCCAGTCTCCCTGGGCACAGAGCTGCGCGGCGTCTGCCACCGACTGCAGACAGGCTTCGCCCAGGCGCAAGTTCGTGGCGGCAAGGGCCAGGCTCGCGGGCTGGGCCAACTGCCACACGCCGAAGGCGTCGCTCTCGACGCCCAGCGTCGCGAGGCGCCCGTTCCAGGCTGCCAGCGAACCATCCAGCCCTCCCTCCAGGCGTGCGGTCAGCTGTTCACCCGGTCCCTGCAGGTCCAGGTCCAGCCAGTGGTCCGAGGTTCGGCCGCGAGCCCGCAGGCGGGCCGATTGCAATAACACCTGGTCGCCCTCGGACAATGGACCCGACTCCAGATCCAGTTGCAGCGGGTCGTCCGCGCCCGGCCCGGCCTGCAACTCGACCTCCAGCAGCGCCAGGGAGCGGGTTTCCAGGCGCAGGTTTTCACCCCGCAGCCGGGCCTGCAGGCGCGGCTGCTCCAGCGTACCCTCCAGACGACCACGGGCCGCCAGCCGGCCATCCACGCCCGGCACCAGGGCGTCGGGTGCCGGGGCCTCGAGCCGCCAGTCCAGGGCCAGGGCGGGTGCCAGACGGCCCCCGGCGGTAAGCTGGTTGCCACCGCTATCCAGCTGCAACGCCTTCACCGCGATCTGTTCTCCCGCCAGCACAGCCGTGGCAGCAAGCCTGAGCTCCCGGCCGGCCAGCTGTCCGGCCAGGCGCTCCAGTTCGATATCCGCCTGGATTCCCTGATCCGGGTCGATCCGGCCGGAACTTTGCAGTGCCAGGGCCAGCCGGCCGGGAAGCTCCGGCAGCCACTGGCCCGGGTCGAGGTCACGACCCTCGAGCCGCAAGGTCCAGTCGGGAGCCGGGGACCAGGCCAGCGGGCCGCTCAGCACCAGCTCGCCACCCAGCAGAACACCTTCCAGGCGCTGCAATTGCAGGCCGCTGCGGTTGCCGCTGCCCTGGCCCCGCCAGTCGCCGGAAGGCACCTGGCTGCCGGCCAGGGCAGCGGCCAGAGTGAACCCGTAGGCTTCCGCGGTGCCTGCCAGATCAAGGCTCCCCTCGGGGCTGGCCAGCTCCGGGCTGGCAGCGGCGAGCGGCCACTGCAGGCCGCTCCACTGGAGCTGCCCCTCGAAGGCGGGTTCGCCCCCGGCTGGCAGTCGCAGGGTACCGTGCAGGTCGAGGTGCAACGGCGCCACTGCAGGCCCCGACTGCTCCAGGGCCACGGTGAGGCGCTCCAGGATCAGGTCCTCACCCTGGTATTGGCCCTGCAATCTGCCCCTGGCCTCAAGGCCCGGAGGCAGGTCCGGGTACAGGTCGTTCAGCTGATCGCCCCGGGCCCGGTACTCGAGGTCAACGGCGAGGGGGCCGCTCCAGTCCAGGCTGCCGGACAGCGCCAGTTCCCCGGGAGGACTCACCAGGGTCAGCGGAGCAAGCTGCAGTCCACTGCTGTTACCCTCGGCCTGCAGGGACCACTGGCTGGGCTCCAGGCCGGCGCCCTCGATACGTCCCTCACTGAAGATCTGGTAACTCTCCGTGTTCCCGCTGCTCCGCAGCAGGCCCGGGCCCACCCGCAAGGGAGCTTCGCCGTTCGCCAGGTCCAGCGCCGGCCAGTCCACTTCCACCTCCCAGCCGGGGCTATCCAGAATATCCCTGATTTCCCCCTGCAGGCTGATCGGCAGATCGCCGCTACCCGCATGCTCTACCGCCAGGGACCGGGCATCGCCGCGGGCCTGCAACTGCCCCCCCACCCCGCGCTGGTCCGGAAGGCGCCAATCCCATACCAGGTCCAGGCGCAGGGGCAGGGCCTCGCTCAGTTCGATCGTGCCGCTGGCCGCCAGGCCGCCCTCCGGAGCGCGCACCTCGAGCCGCTCCAGCTGCAGGGTACCGTCTTCCAGGCGGGCGGCCAGCCCGATCTCGTCTATCTGCCGGGGGGGGGCACCACCCAGGCTCAGCTGCATATCCCGTACGGTTAGCTCCCGCAGCCGGACGTCGAGTGGGGGCTGCAGGTCAGCGGGCCGGAAGGGCTCGGCAGGCGGGGGCGGTTCCGTGGATTCCGGAATGGCGATGCGGAGGCCTTCGGCCACAACCGTATCGATCTGCAGGCGACCCGCCAGCAGCGCGCCCGGCTTCCAGTCCAGCGTCAAGGTCTGCGCGTCCACGGCCAGTTCCTGTTGGCGGAAACGCAGTCCCTGCAGTTGCAGGGGGCCAAACAGCGACCCCTGTAGGGCCTCCCACGCCAGGTCATCACCTGACCAGCGCCGGGCCTGACCTCCAAGCCATTGGGTACCGGCCTCGGTGCCGGCCAGTACCAGCAACAACACCGACACCAACAGCAGGCCAGTCACGCCCAGCAGCAGGGATAGCAGAACCTTTTTCAACCTGGAAGGCACTTATCTCAGGGTCCGTGGTCTATTGGCAAACTCTTCCCGACGCTTGTCAGGTCGGCAAACAGGGGTTAAGTTGCATTGGGTCAAGCCAATACTATTGAAAGGACGAAGGCAATGAAACAAAGATATCTCTGGGGTGCCCTGCTGGCCGCCTACCTGCCTGCCGCGGGTGCAGTGGATTTCAATACGGATGCGCTCAAGTCGATGCAGGAAGAAGGCCACAAGATCGTGGAGGAGGAAAAAGGCCTGCGCACGTTCAGCTTGTCCGGCGGTCGGTGCCTGGAGGCCAGCGGGGAGCCCGGCAAGAGCGGCGCGAACCTGGTGGTCAAAAGCTGCAATGCCAAATCGGACAGCCAGAAGTGGCGCTTCGACGACAAGGGCCGCCTGGTCAGCCACGGCGGCACCTGCGTAGGCGTGAGCGGCGAGGCCGACAAACCCGGCGCCAATGCAGTGCTGCAGAAGTGCTCAGGGAGCAAGTCCCAGCAGTGGAAACACGACGGCAAGAAGCGACTGGTCAACGGGCTCAAGAAATGCCTGCAGGCTGTCGGCGATCCCAAGAAGCCGGGACCCAACGTGGTGACGGACGCTTGCGGGGATTCCCCCAACCAGGTGTGGAAATAACGTAGCGCCCTGTCACGGTCCCCGCGACTCAATCACTCTCCCGGTCCAGTCCGCAACAGTGGGGACCGGGGGGTTGCTCACGGCTGTCACTTTCCTGCAATACCCCGTCGCCCGCTGGGCTGGAACGGAAAATCGTACAGCCCTTGAGACCCGCCTGGTAGGCGCTCTGGTACAGTGATCGCATGGCCTCGAAATCATAATCCGGGGGCAGGTTGATCGTCTTGGAGATGGCATTGTCGACAAAAGGCTGGAGCGCCGACTGCATGGCCAGGTGATCCTCCGGGGACAGGGCATGTGCGTTGACAAAATATTCCGGCAGGGGGCGGTTCCCGTTGATCTGGCGCCACTGGCGCAGGCTGTAATCCTGCAACTGATACCATGAATAGAGCCCATCCGGCCCCCGGATACGGCGACGGTACTCAAAATCGAACACCGGTTCGATACCACTGGAGATATTGTTGGCCAACAGGCTGATGGTACCCGTCGGGGCGATGGCGACCAGATGGCTGTTGCGCAGGCCCTTATCGGCGATGCCCGCTCGCAGCTCCTCGGGCAGGCGTTTGATGAAGGGGCGTGCAAGGCATTCATCCGGATCAAAGAGGGGATAGCTGCCCTTCTCGGCCGCCAGATCAATGGATGCGCTGTAAGCGCTGTGGCTGACTGCCCGCATGACCCGCCCCGCCAGCTCCCGCGCCGTTTCGCTACTGTAGTGCAGACCCAGCATGATCAGGGCATCGGCCAGGCCGGTCACCCCCAGGCCGACCCGGCGGCTGGCGCGGGCCTGCTCCCGCTGTCGCCGCAAAGGGAAGTGCGACAGGTCGGTGACATTGTCCAGCAGGCGCACGGCGTCCCCCGCCGCAGCAGCCAGTGCGTCCAGGTCAAGCATCGCCTTTGCACTGAAAGGATGTCGCACGAAACGTGTGAGGTTGAGTGAACCCAGGTTACAGGCGCCGTAGGGAGGCAGTGGAATTTCGCCGCACGGGTTGGTGGCGCTGATATGCTCGCGGTAGCCGAGGTTGTTCTCACGGTTGATGCGATCGATGAAAAGCACGCCCGGCTCCGAGGTTTCGTAGTTGGCACGCATGATCCGCTGCCACAGGTCCCGGGCACGCAACCTGTGCAGCACCCGGCACGGTACAGCCCCCGCCTGGCCCGGCCACTCCCGACCCACCACCTCGCCTCCGGCAGGATGCTCCGTTCCACCCAGGCCCGCAACCGGGAACACCAGGGGCCAATCGTCATCCTCTTCCACCGCCTGCATGAAGGTGTCACTCACCAGGACCGAGAGGTTGAAGTTGGTCAGCTCCCCGGGCTCCCGCTTGGCATCGATAAAGGCCTGGATATCCGGGTGGTCGCAGCGAAGGGTCGCCATCATCGCACCCCGCCGCGTGGCCGTTGATAGCAGCGTCTGACACATGCCGTCCCAGATGCGCATGAACGAGACAGGACCGGAGGCCACCCCCCCCACACGCCACGCCGGTGTGCCAGCGGGGCGCAGGGTAGAAAAGTCGTAGCCCACGCCACCCCCCTGCTGCATGGTCAGGGCGCCTTCTTTCAGGGCATCGAATATGCCCTCCATGGAATCCTCGATGGCTCCCATGACAAAACAGTTGAACAGGGTGACATCGAAACCGGTGCCGGCGCCCGCCAGAATGCGCCCGCCAGGGAGGAAACTGAAACCATCCAGCAACTCAAAAAATCGCTGTTCCCACCGGGACTGCTCCCGGGCTTCTGCGCCGGCCAGAGCTCTCGCCACCCGCCGCCAGCTGTCCTGGATAGTGCGGTCCCCTGCCCCCCCTTCACCGCGGTAACGATACCGGCTGTCCCAGATCATCCGGGAGATATCGATCTCGAAAGGCGTCGGGCTCATGGTCCTTTCAGCCTCTGTCAGGAGCCTGTGTGATAACAGGCATGGGGCACCTGCGCGGGCTGGCCCGATACAGGTGAGGAGAAAGTTACCAGTAGCGCACCCGCCCCGTGTCCACGTGTATGAAGTTGGAGCCGGTGTAGAGACCCACGCCCCCCGCCTTCATCTCCCGGGCAGCGCGGTGCAAATGCTTCAATCGGGTTCCCGGCAGGCGTATATCAATGGCGCGGCCCTGCATGTGCAGGCTGCGCTTCGCGACGCCTGAACTGTTAGCCTGCAATTTGGCGTTGGTTGCCGGGGAGCGATAACCGGATATCACTTCAAATTCGCGCTGTGAAGCCACCCCATCCTGCAGCGCCGAGAGCATATCGAGCAGGCCGGGGTCGATGGGGTATACTTCGCCGCTGCGGTGATCCCGCAGCACGGTATTGATCGCGGACAGGCCGTCCGGGAGATAGTTGCCATTCATCCAGTAAGGTTGGCTGACTCGCTCCCCCGTATGCAGATTGTGCAGCGTGAGACTCCGCTCACTGGTTGCCCACACCCTGGAGAGGGGCGTAACCGCCAGTACAGAGCCCGCCACGGATGCCCGCAGGAGCAGGCGGCGGGTGGGGTCGACCAGATCGGCTGGGGTATCGTCAGGGGACATATGATTAAAACAATTTAAGAGGCTGGAGTTTCCAAGCCTCTAATTTACAAGGCTTTTCGTGCGATATAAAGCGAATTTTTATCCTTTCCCCAGATTTACGCTGATCCGCCTGTTGTGGCTGTGCACCCTCATGCTGGCCCCCCAGTACGTCCTGGGCGCGCAGGAGTCGCTGCAACCACTGCTGCAGCAACTCGCCAACCGGGGCCAGCTTCAGGTAGCCGACGCGCAGATCTATGACTTGCCCGTCACACAGACATTTTATGCGCACAACAATCATACACCCGCCTGGACCAGGCCCCGGGCCATCGAGGAACTGGTGAGGGCTATCGACCAGGCCTGGCGCGAGGGAATGAATGGCCAGGACTACCACCAGCGGCAGGTGCAGGGCTTGCTGGACGGCTCTCTCGATCTCGACATCCCCGAGCGGGACCTGTTGCTGACCGATGCCCTGGTGCGTCTGACCTATCATTACGCCCTGGGCAAGGTCGATCCGAAAAAGTATGTTCCCTCATGGAACTTCGACAGGGAACTGCCCACCATCGACCCCGTCAGCTGGATGAGCGATGTCCTGGCAACTGGCGGTATCGGTGCGGGCCTCGCTCAATTGAAACCCCGGAATCCCATCTATCAGGAGCTGGTGCAGGCGCTCGCCCGCTACCGCAAGATCGCGGCGCAAGGCGGATGGAACAGCGTTGCGGAAGGCCCGACACTGCGGGCGGGAGACCGGGATGTCAGGGTGGCCCAGTTACGGCGGCGTCTGCAGGCCGAGGGCGAGCAGTTTGCTGGTTCCAGCGTTGACCCGGACTTCTTTGACGCCGAACTGGAACGGGCGCTGGTGCGCTTCCAGAATCGTTACAGACTGGACGCGGATGGCCTCGCCGGGCGCCAGACGCTGGCCGCAATGAATGTGCCGGTTGCACAGCGGGTCGGCCAGATCCGGGTCAACCTGGAACGCGCCAGGGTGCTGCGGGATATTCCCGCAACCGCGGTCGTGGTGGATATCGCCGGCTTCGAGGTTTCCCTGTGGCGGGATGGCCATCGCCTGCTGCGGAGCCGGGCGCAGGTAGGACGCCCCTACCGCAGTACACCGGTATTCAGCGACAGTATCACCTACATCGAATTCAACCCCACCTGGACCGTGCCGCCCACGATCTTCGCCGAGGACGTCCTGCCCGCCATCAAAAGGGACCCGGGTTACCTGGCCAGAAACGATATGCGCGTGCTGACCATGAGTGGAGCGGAGGTGGACCCGGGCACCGTGAACTGGGAGCTCTATCCCCGACAGGGCTTCCCCTACATGATCCGCCAGATGCCCGGCACCCGTAATGCGCTCGGCCAGCTCAAGATCATGTTCCCCAATGAGCACCTGGTCTACCTGCACGACACCCCCAATCGCGGACTGTTCCAGCGCAGTGAACGTACCTTCAGCTCAGGGTGTATCCGCGTCGAGCAGATTGAGCCACTGGCGGTGTTGCTGCTGGACGATCCCCAGCAATGGGACCTGGCCGCCATCGAAGCGACCATCGACAGCCGCCAGACCCAACGCGTTTCCCTGCGTCAGCCTGTGCCTATCTATCTCGTCTACTGGACCGTGCAGGTGCTTGACGACGGTGAGGTGCACTTCAAGCATGACCCCTACGATCGCGACAGGCTTGTTCTCGACGTGCTGGAGCAGCCACTCGTGCCTGATCCCGCCCGCATCGCAGATGCCATACCCCGGGGCCGGTAACCGGGTCGGCCGGAGAACGCGCCGCACCTCCTCAGGGGGAAGGCTGTGACATAACCGCTGCGAGCCACTGCGGCCAGGGTTCATACTCTGCCGGTTGCCAGATCGAGAGCATGAAGTCATCCGCCTCTGCAGCCGACCATCGCCCTGTTGCAATCGCGTAGCGGGAATAGAATGCGCTGACGCGGTAGTTGGCCGCACAGTGAATCAGCAGGTTACGCTCGCCCGCCTGCGCCATCAGGTTACCGAACTGCTCGTAATCCTCCACCCCTGGAGCGGCGAAATCCACTGGCAGGTAGAGGTACTCTATTCCCTGGCCCTCGACGATCTGCCGTTCACCCGCCACCGCATAGGTGCTGGAATCCGGTAGCAGGTTGATGACCACCTCGATACCTTCGGCCCGCAGTTCTGCCAGCTGTTCCGGCTCCACCCGTCCCGACGTCGCCACACTATCGCTCACCCGGCGGAAATTGTAGGCCTGCTCGATACTCATATCACGCTCCTCTCAACGACTGGGGATCCCATCCCGGACCGGGTCACGCTACCCGGAAGGCGGCAGTATGCCCGTATCCTGGTCGTCGAGGCTGCGGGTATTTTTCTCCCGCCAGTACTCCTCGATACCGGCACGGCCACGCTTTTCGGCCCACTTTGCCAGGGTGGGGCGTTCGTCCACCAGTCGATACCGGGGCACCGCGTAGCCACAGGAAGTCTGGACCAGGTCGAGCGCCAGGCGAAAGATCTGCCGGGCCCCCGCATGGCCGGGGAACAGCTCGATCAGCGGCGACCAGTCATCGTCGCGGGGATGGGTGACACTGGCCCGGCCATACAGGCGCATGATCAGGGGCTGCTTGTCGAAGGAGCAGAACATGACCGTCATCCGGCCGTTCTCCAGCACATGGGCGGCGGTTTCGTTGCCGCTGCCGGTCAGGTTCAGCCAGATGACTTCCGTGGGGCCGGTCACACGGAAAGTATCCATGCCCTTGGGGGAGACATTCACGTGGCCCTCGGCGCCCGCCGTACCCACGAAAAAGAGGTGCTGTCGCTGGATAAAGTCCACGTGATCGTCGGTCAACGCGGGGAATTTTTCGGCCATCTGCTACCTCCATCGCACCAGGCGGTGCCGCCGGGAATGTCCTTCACCCGCCGCCCGTCCCGTTCAGATGGACCAGTGTAGCCGCCCTCGCACCGGACGAACAGTCAGGCGGGAAAACCCTGCTTTCGGGAAAGCCGCGACGCAGCAAAGACCCTTGAACGCAGAGCCTCAGCACGCGCCGCAAGGTACACCTTCGCGCCCGCCGGTCATTCCGCGAGCATCAATTCCCAAGCAGCAACGCCACCACGAAGTCGGCGTGGCGCTCGACGAAGTCATCCTCCAGCGGCGAGCGCCCGAACAGGCGTCGACATTCCTGCTCCGCGGTAAAAACAAAAGCGCTGGCACCGATAAACGTGTAGTACCGGTGCGGGTCCGCACTGCCCCAGATGCGATCGGCCGCCTCCGGCATGATGCCGGCCAGGTTATCCAGCAGCGGCCGGATGTGCTGGTCCACGATGTAGCCCACCCGCCAGGAGTCGCTCATGGATTCCTGCATCATCAGGCGATTAAGTTCCGGATGGGCAGCGCTGTAGCGCACAAAGGCACGCACCATTCCCCGGGCCGCCTCCTCCGGCGCAATATCGACCAGCGCTTCTATCCGTGCCACGAACTCCTGGGCGAGCTCGCCGAACAGCCGATCAACCACCGCGCGCCACAAATGGTCCTTATCACTGAAGTGATACGCAACGAGGCCCCGTTTTACCCCGGCCAGTTCCTCCAGCTGGCGTATGGAGATGCCATCGAATCCTTTGGCACTGAAAGCGGCGGTGGCGGTGTCGAGCAGCGCGGTGCGGGTCTCGATCGCACGCTGCTGTTGCCGACGGTGGGCGGGAGCACCCTCATTATCCATAGTCGATTTACCTGGCGTTATTCATCGACCAATAAAATACTTGCAATATGACAAATTATCAACTATATTTTTTGTCATATGACAAGTTTAGGAATGAAGACATGATCGATTCAGGCGCCCACCCGGATTCCGGTGTCCCCTATATCCCGGTTGCCAGGGCTGCGGATCCCCACGTGAAAGTCCATGACCTCGCCCTGCTTGAGTTCGCGGGGCCGGATGCCGAAGTAGCAAAAAGATTCTTTACCGGATTCGGTCTGCAGCACCGGCAGGGAGATGATGGCAGCCTGGAATTCTCGGCCGAAGCGGGTGCACCGGTAGCCGTGATCTACCGGCAGGCCGCAAAGGCGTCGTTTGTGGGCCCCACCTTTGCGGTCACCACAGTGGCTGAGCTGGAACAGCTGGCGGCCCGGACCGGGGCGGCAGCTCCAGCACCCCTGCAGCTGCCCGGTCACCCCCCGGGTGTCATCCTCACCGACCCCAACGGTGTCTCGGTCAAAGTGGCACATTTCGAGGCGTGGCGCACCCTCCCCGCCTGCGGCGAGGCAGCGCTCGTCAATCGCGGAGACGACAAGCCGCGCATCAATGCACCGCGCCGCCCGCAGCGCTCGCCTTCGCGGGTGCTGCGCCTGGGCCACATGGTGCTGGGAACGCCCGAGTGGGAGGCAACCGCCCGCTTCTATATCGAGACGCTCGGTCTGATCCCCTCCGATGTGCAGGCCCTGCCTGACGGCAGACCGGCTGTCGCGTTTCTGCGCTGCGATCGCGGCGATGAGCCCACCGATCATCACACCTTCGTGGTCGCCCGCCTGCCGGTCATGGACTTCGAGCACGCCGCCTTCGAGGTGCCGGATCTCGACGAGGTCGGCATGGGCGGGCAGATGCTGCGCGAAGGGGGATTCCGACGCGCCTGGGGCATCGGTCGCCATATCCTCGGCAGCCAGATCTTCGATTACTGGTTCGGACCGGACGGCCGCAAGTTTGAGCACTTCGCCGATGGCGACCTGTTCGATGCCGCGCGCCCGACCAGGTATCACGCCATGTCGGTCGCCGGCCTCTCCCAATGGGGGCCGCCGGTACCCTCCGCCTTCCTGCGCCCTAAACTCGGCTGGCACGAAGTGCTCCAGCTGTTGCGCAACCTGCTGGGCAAATCCAGCTTCGGCTTCCGGGAGATCAAACTGATGGCCAACGCCATGCGCAGCGCGAGCTTACCGGACTAGCTACGTAATCCCCTCATACCCCGTTTTTGTTACTGGAGAACTGATATGGCTTTGAACGTTGTTCGATTTGACGACGCCGGCACCCCACGCTGGGGGCTGCTGGTCGATTCCCGCATCCACACCCTGGACATGGATGCCGGCTCCACCGCAGACTTTATGGAACATGGTATAGCGCTCGCAAGGGCTGCGGCGGCGCAGCCGTCCCCGGACCGCGACCTGGCGGATACACGCCTGCTCTGCCCCATCACCAGCGATCGCCAGCTCATCGCCCAGGGACTCAACTACAGCTCACACCTGCGCGAGATCGGCATACCCTCGGGTAAGCTGCCCTTCAATACCCTGTTCCGCAAAGCCTCATCCTGCCTGGCGCCGGCGGACACCGATGTCATCCGCCCCCCGCACGTGCGACTGCTGGATTACGAGGTGGAAATCGGCATCGTCATGAAGCGTGCCATCACCGGCCCGGTAACCGTGACCCGGGAAAACCTGGCGGACTACATCGGCGCCCTGGTATTGCACAACGACGTCTCCGCGCGGGATGTGCAACTGCCACAGGTGCAATTCTACAAAGGCAAGAGCTATCGCACCTTTGGACCAACGGGGCCCTGGCTGACGCTGGTGGATGCGGAAGACCTGGCCCATTTTGACGAGATTGCCATCCGCCTGGAGGTGAACGGGGAAGTGCGCCAGCAGTCCCTTGCGGCGGATATCTCCTTCAAACCGGCAGAAACGCTGACCGAACTCTCCGAGTTGCAGGACCTGGGTCCCGGCGACCTGGTAGTCACCGGCACACCCGGTGGAACCGCGGTCAAATCCCCCGGGGCCCTGAAAATGCTGATAGCGCGACTGCTGCCGGACAGCAAGCGGTGGCAGCTCTTCATCAAGGGCGCCCTGCAGGACCCGGATTACCTCAAAGACGGCGACCTGATGACGGCCTCCGGGAAAACCCCCGACGGGCGCATCGATCTCGGCTCCCACCACAACCGCATCGTGCCCCGGGAGGCCACATGAGCCTTCCCGATAACGCCAGTATCCTCATTGTCGGCGCAGGGCCCGCCGGCCTCACCCTGGCCAATCTACTGGGCACGGCCGGTGTGGACACGGTCCTGGTGGAGCGCAATCCGGGCTGCGTCCCCGAACCCAGGGCCGTGGCACTGGACGGCGAATCCATGCGCACACTGCAGGCCACCGGCCTGGTCGAGACGATCTCACAGACCATCAAGCAGGGCTTCGTCGCAGACTATATCAACGGCGAGGGCACCCGCCTGTTCAGTACCGACATGAGGTCGCGGCCCTACGGATTCTGCCTGCAGAACACCTTTGACCAGCCGATACTGGAACAGCAGTTACTCGCCGGTCTGGACCGGTTCGACTGCGTCTCGGTTCACCACAGCACGGAATTGCTGGGCTTTGAGCAGGATGAACACGGGGTAAGGGCAAACCTGCGATTCCCCGGTGACCGGGAACAGTCGCTGCAGGCGCAGTATATGATCGGCTGTGACGGGGGTCGTTCCACCGTCCGCCAGAGCCTGGGCATATCCATGTGCGGCGACCGCCTGCCGCAAAAATGGCTGGTGGTGGACACCGTCGATCGTCATCTGGCGGGTGAGCCCGAATGCCGCTTTTTCTGCGATCCCGCGCGCCCGGCCATGACCATTTTGCGCCCCGGCGGGGAACGTCGCTGGGAGTGGATGTTGCTCGAGGGAGAGGCGGACGAAGATCTGCTGCGGGATGAGCGCATTGACGCGCTGCTGGCGGAACATACCGACCCGGACAAGGTGGACGTCTATCGCAAATGTGTCTACGGTTTCAGCGCCGTGGTCGCCGAGCGGTTCAGCGAGGGCCGTGTATTCCTCGCCGGTGATGCGGCCCACATGACCCCGCCGTTTGCCGGCCAGGGCCTGAATGCCGGCGTGCGCGACGTGCAGAATCTCGCCTGGAAGCTGGCTCGGGTGCTCGACGGCTCCCTGCCGGCATCTCTGCTGGAAAGCTACAACCTGGAGCGACGTGATGCGGCCAAAGCCGTGGTGGACCTGGCTGTCATGCTGGGTGACCAGATACAACCCACCGACCCGCAGGCAGCTGCGGAACGCGATGCCATGTTCGCCGAGATCAACCGGGATCCCGCGGCGGCTGCGGACTTCAGCCGCGACGTCATCGCGCCATTGAGTGATGTCCGACTGCCATGCGGCTGGTTCGTCGGGGATGAGCTCGGCGGTCGGATGCTCCCCCAGCCGTTGATCAACCAGCCTGGGGGCGAAGTCCTGCTGGACGACGTTATCGGTCCAGGCTTTACCGCCCTCGCAATCGGTGATGCCCGGCTACCGGACGCCCTGCTCACTCACCCGCTGTGGCAGACGCTGGCACCGGCCGTGTACTACGTCGACGGCGGGCAGGCATCCGGCGACGGGCCGAAACTGGACGCGGCGGGTCTGGACGATTTCCTGGGCCGTGCAAGCGGCCGCATCATCCTGTTGCGACCCGACCGCTTCGTGCTGGCGGAGCTCCACCTCGACCGCGATCCCGTCGCGCCGCTCCAAAAGCTGTGGAGTGACCTGCAGGAAACGGATTAAGCCCTATCCGGTCAGTGGTCCGGTAGAACGCTCACATCATGAGCATTGCCGGCACACAGTGCCGGGCATTCAGCAGCGGTCAGACGCTTTTGCCCGCCGGGGTGGACGCGGGTCCGGGCGCAACCTGTACCTTCGTTTCGTTATTGGGGCCGCGCAGCCCCTCGAATACTGCCGGCAGGTCATCGAGCGCAACCACCGAGCTGATCAGTATCTTGGGGTCCACATGGCCTGCATCCATGACATCCGCCACATGGTGAAAATCCTTCAGGGAATAACCGACCGGGAACTGCAGCGAGACGCCCTTGAAACCCGCCAGTGCCGGGACCAACGGGTCGGGCGAGGTGCAAAAGCCCATGGAGATCACCCGGCCAAGGGGGCGCACATGCTCGATTCCTTTCATGATGAAGCCGGGATTGCCGACACACTCGAACACGATGTCGGGCTGGCCGCCAAGCGCCTCGACCACCTCACCGATTTCATTCTCGCCATACTGCACAAAGCCATCTCCCCCCATATCCAGCACACCGGCCCCGCGTCGCGCCGAGCGGGACATGGCGACGATGCGTCCG
The DNA here is from genome assembly GCA_024640505.1 of Halieaceae bacterium. Classification (GTDB taxonomy): domain Bacteria; phylum Pseudomonadota; class Gammaproteobacteria; order Pseudomonadales; family Halieaceae; genus JARRPM01. Next base: position 39,858 of record JAHEEV010000003.1, on the reverse strand, counting down.
GCCCCCAGGCGTTTTGCCCAGTAGATGGTGCACAGCGCGACCGACCCCGCACCCAGCACCAGGACGCGATCCCCCGGCTGGATTTGCGACACCCTGACACCGTAAAGGCCCACAGCGAGAGGCTCGATCAACGCCCCGTCCGCGGCAGACAATGTGCCGGGCAGTCTGACGGCCACGCTGACGGGAATCCGCATCAGTTCCGCATAACCGCCCATCACGCCGGGGGCGTTGTGACACAGGGCCAGATTGCCGCTGTAGCAGGCTTCACAGTGGCCGCAACCCGTGGAGGGAAGCGCAGTGATCAGGTCGCCCTTCCTCAATCCGGTGACGCTGGAGCCGACCTCCACCACTTCGCCGGCGTATTCGTGCCCGGGCACGGTTCCGGTCGAAAACTGCCAGGCGTGACCTTCCGTCATGTGCAGGTCGGTGCCGCAGATCCCACAGCGGTGTACCTTGATAATGACCTCGTCGGGACCGGGTTCGGGATCGGGCAGGTTTTCCAGGACAAGCGGTTTGCCCGCTTCACGATAAACAGCGGCTTTCATCTCACGGCACCTGCGGTAGAAGAGGTTCGGGGCGCCAGATCGAACCGGTCGATATAGTCGCCGAAACGCTCGCGTATCTCATCCTCGGTGAGGCCGAAATCGGCGACGCTGTACTGGTGTACGCCATGGCTGAGTTCCGGCTTCTCCTCGACACGTTGCGCCATGGCGGTGGAAGCCTGCGGCGTCAGCTCCATCCCGATGAAACGGTAGATGCGCTCTATCACGGCCATCGGGTTGTGGTGGAAATCGCCGTGGATCACGTCCAGCACCTGTGCGGGATGCGCCCGACGCACGCCCTGGGCCCTGCGCACCGCCTGCGCCCATTTCGCCACCTCGCGCGCCAGCATGTTGTGTGCCCGCTGTTCATAGCGGCCCTGTTCAACGACGGGATGCAGCTGCATCAGCAGTGCGCAAAGCGACGGCACCGCCCGGGCAGGGTCGCGATGGGTCTGGATTACCCGCGCATCGGGGAAAACGGCGAAGAGCAGGTCCAGGTTGTCGAGGTGCCCGGGATTTTTCAGCAGCCAGCGCTTTTCCGGCTCGTTGCTACCGATCAACTGCATGCAACGGTAGTAATGGCGGTAGGACGCCGCCTCGTCCTGGCACTGCCACCAGGCATCGTAGGTCGCTGCAGACCAGCCACAGGTCCAGAGATTCGAAACAAAGCCCTGGCGCAGCAGGAGACAGCATTCATCCACCTCCTCGGCCACGATGTTGTGGGCAGCCCGTTTTGTCGGGGCGGCCTTGTAGCGGGCTTCGAGCGCAGCCGCGGTCCGTTGATAGGCGGGATAGTCAGGCCATGTCTCGAGCGGCGGACGCGGCATGGGGGTATCGAGCAGCCAGGTCTGCAGGCCCTGGAAGCGCGCGTCCACCGCCATCAGCTTATGCAGCGCCGTAGTGCCCGTCCTTGGAATCCCGGTAATCACCACCGGGCTGGTGATCGACCGCGCGTCGAAACCGGGGTTCTCCGCCATGGACCTGATCGCCTGCGCCCTGCCTCTCAGCACATTGATGACGGTACCCCAGGCATACCGCCGTCCCCGTTCGGAAAAGTGCGGGTCGTAATCCATCGACTGCAGGAGCACCCCTAGACCGGGCAGGTAATCGTCGTCGCCAAAGTCAGTAGTCCCGACTTCCCCGGCGACAAGCTCGTGCAACTGGTCTAACGCCGTCGCGAACTGCTGCGGGGGATCGTAACGGTCATCCATGGCGTTGTTCTTGTCCTGGCGTAACCGGCTCAGTCATCGGGAATGCCGCCCATGGTTGGTCCACCGTTCACTGCGATGGTCTGGCCGGTAACGTAAGAGGCCGCGTCGCTGGCGAGGAACACGATCATGTTGGCGACCTCCTCCGGTGTGCCGGTGCGGCGCAGCGGTATGGCCGTCATGTTACGGGTATCCAGCCCGGCTACTTTCCAGGCCTCCACCGCCCGCTCCGATGCAATCATTCCCGCAGCGACGCAATTGGCGCGGATACCGCGGGGGCCCCATTCGGCAGCCGTTACCGTGGTGAACATCTGCAGGGCCGCCTTGGCGGAGGCATAATGCGCCCCGCCTTTCACACCGCCGATGCCGGCATTGGAGGACACGTTGACGATCGCGCCCGCGCTCCGCGCAAGCATATGTTGACCCACCTCCCGTGTGCAGAGATAGGCGGAGCGGACATTGAGGTTGAAACTCGAGTCCCAGGCCCTGGTCGCCAGCTTCGCCAGGGGTCCCATACGTGAGCCGCCGGCATTATTGATCAGAATATCGATCTGGCCGAATTCCTCGATAGTGCGCTCGACCAGGCCGACGACCTGCTCCTCGTCCTTGACATCGGTTGGCACGGCCACACAGATCCCGCCGCTTTCCTCGCGCAAACTCGTGGCCGCGCGCTCCAACTCGTCTGCGGTACGACTGGCGATGACGACAGAGGCGCCCCGCGTTACCAGCTGTCGCGCCGTCGCGAAGCCTATGCCGGTACCGCCCCCGGTGACGATGGCCACACGGCCGGTGAAATCAAGAAGTTCAGGATTCACAGTACTTACCACCTCCTGCGCCGCTGGCACGCGCGCACGCGCCGACGCAGTTGTTCGGCCCGTTCCCCGGGTGTCACCACCGGCGTGTCCGCAGGCAGGTGCCTGCGCAGATCTGCCAGGGGAACGCGTTTGATGATCGGGGTCGGATTGGTATCGCAGTCATACCAGCGACCGTAGATGCCGCCTTCCTGATACCCCGCGGGATCGAGCCAGTTGGGAACGCCGGGATCGTCCAGTGCTATGACTGCGCGAAACCTGCCATCCGGGCTGACCCTCGCCGTGTGACCATTGAGGCTGGAGAAGCGATAGACATATTCCAGCGCGTTGAAATAGGGGTCGTTGAGCTGGATGTTCCAGTAGGGGCGTCGCGCGGGCAGTTCGGTTTCGATAATCAGCGCCTCGCCGTCCTCGAGCTGAAAGCAGGCCGGCCAATAGACCTGCTTCGCCAACGCACCCTTCATGCGCACGGGCTCGAACACGTTGAAGCCCACCCGCTCCTTTACCCCATTCTGCAGACGGTAATAACTGCGGGTTTTGCGCGCGGGAAACCTGGCCATCTCCTGGATGCGTTCGACGATCTCGTCGGGGCCCAGACGAGGTTTGGGCGGAACCGGATCGAGGCACTCGATCGAGAGCCTCGGGTCGATCTCGTTCTCCCAGTCATAGCTGCGCAGCCGCACCATCATGCCGGTGGCTTCAGGGTGGATCGGGGCCCAGTTGCCGGTATGGCCCGCGGGTCGCTCGACGCTGAACACCAGCTCGAAATCGCCATTTGCGTCAACCGAAAAATCCTGGTCATCGATCTCGTTGTGGCCCCCGATCTGAGAGATGTCATCGATCATGCCCGACATATACCGCTGGGTCGTGAAGCTCAGTATTTTCACGGTGCCGCGATTACCGCTGACCTTGTAGTGCAGGTCGCCGCGGATCGGGCTGTAAAGATAGATGTCGTCCGGATTGGGTTGCAGCGTGAAAACCGGATTCCACAGCGGCGCCCAGTCCGGATGCTCGGGCGAGGCATGGAAATAGGCAAAATAGGCGTAGGACAGGCTCATCATGGCCTGGCGGTAGACATCGGCGCGGTAACGAGGATCCTCGGGATGCCACGTGTTGGCCAGTTCCCTTACCGCACCTTCCAACTCGCCGAGGTATCCGAGAATGGTCGAGTCGATCTGTGAGTTCATGCCGGACACCTCGCCGGTCAGGTTAAACGGGAGCGCACCGGTTCAATTGCAGGGCACACTTTCAAAAAAGGCCAGCCCCGCGGGCTCCGGGAACAGGTACTCAAGGTAATGCCCGAGCTCGGGGGCATCGACAAAACAACTCTGCATAAAACCGGGATTGCTGCTCTTCGAGAGCAGTTCCCAGTCTCTGCGCTCAATCTCCGACAGCAGTGAACTCCACTCCTCGTCACTGTGGACCAGAAAGCCCAGGTGATGATGGCGAACCGAGAACTCGCCCGCTGGCAGGCGCCCGACATACAGGTCCGAACCGGGGCCCTCGGCGGTGAGCAGCTCGTACAGGGTGTTGCCGACCCACGCCAGTTCTACGTGAATGTGCCCGCCCGACGGCAGGGGACCTTCCAGCCGCTTGAAGGCCCCGATGCCGTAGCGCTGCTCGAAAAGCCCCCGGGCACGATCCATATCATTGGTGGCATAAGCTATCTGGAATTGCTCGGTACGCAACAATCCAGCGGCGGGGTTGTATACGGCAGCAGGTCTTTTCATGGGCCTATTCGATTGCGCTTTAAGCGACGCCATACGCATGATAGTATTTGCTATCAATAGGTTTGGCAAGCCGGCGCATAACCCGTCAACGCAAAAGGCCAGCGCAGGCAGTTCAACAAAGCTGAGGATTTGCAGGACAGCGTATGCAGCAGAAGAAAATAGAGCCTGCAACCCGCAGCGCAGCTGCCAAACGAAAACGACGCTCGTCAGAAGAAATTATGGAGCGCTTGATCAGCGCAGCCAGTGAGGAGTTCAAGCGCTGCGGCTTCGGGGGCGCCACAACGGCGGCGATCGCCCGCAACGCGGAGGTCACGGAAGCACAGCTGTTCCGCTACTTTGACTCGAAAGCCGCGCTTTTTCGCGAGGCGGTATTCGAACCCCTGAACAGGCATTTCTCCGAATTCAACGCGCGCCATCCGACCGACACTGCCGGGGCCGTGGGTGTTCGCGATCAAGCTACGCTCTATATTGCCGAATTGCAGGATTTTCTCGACCAGCATGCGAAGTTGCTGATGTCGCTCGAGGTCGCCCGGCGCTTTTCGTCCGACAGCGTGGGGGACGTCGGTGAGATCGAAAGCCTGCGCCACTACTTCCAGCGCGGCGCCGAGATGATGAGCCACCGGGTCGGCAAGGACCCCCGGGTCGATCCCGATTTACTGGTCAGGGTCTCGTTCGCGGCGGTTCTGGGATGCGTCCTGTTCAAGGACTGGATTTTTCCCGCCGACCTGGCAGATCAGGACGAGATCACGAAAGCCGTTATCGATTTCGTCATCGACGGCATCAGCATCAACGCCGATGAGGGCTTGAAAGAACGCGGCGTTGATCGCGTTGAGAGGAGAACATCATGACGCGAACCCACCAGCAACTGGCTCGGGATTTCCTGCGGGAGATCTCCGGCGGAAATCTGCCGGATGATCTCGTTGCGCCCGACATGACCTTCTGGTCAGTGAATTCAGGACAGTCCGAAAAAGAGCGGTTTCACGCCGGCGTTAAAGCCCTGGCGGCAATCTTCGATGGCACGCTGACCTACCACGTCGATATGCTGACCACTGAAGAAGACCGGGTGGTCGCCGAGGTTCGCTCCGAGGGCACGCTGACCAACGGGGAGCCATTCCAGAATGACCACGTGTTTATATTCCGGATCCGGGACGGCCGGATTGCCTTCGTGGGGGAGTATATGAACCAGTTTGTCGTCCGCGACAAAATCGCTCCGCTGATGCAATCTCTCATGAATAAGGCGAAGGACCAGTAAAAATGCCCGGTGCCGCAGACGCCCGCGGCCAATCCGCCACCGCTTACCGCAGTGGCCGCAGGCGCCGCGCACGGTTTGCGGATTCTCTTGCCGTTCCTGCGAGCTTGCACGGTCGCAGGGTAAGGTTAAACTGGCAGGAAGCACGAAAAATACACCCAAGGAGGTTTACGCCATGAACTGGTATCTGCACGTCCTGAAGAACTACACCACATTCAGCGGGCGTGCACGGCGCAAGGAGTACTGGTTCTTCGTGCTGTTCCACGTGATCGTGATTATGGTGCTCGACACCCTGGACACTTTGCTGGGCCTGCGCGTGGCGGAGACTCCAGAGGCCAGCGTGGGTGTGCTCAGCAGCATCTATCTGCTGGCCACCCTGCTCCCCTCCATCGCCGTGGCAATGCGGCGACTGCACGACACCGGGCGTTCCGGCTGGTGGTTGCTCCTGAGCCTCATTCCCCTGGTCGGCCCGATTGTGCTGCTGGTCTTCTATGTGCTGCGAGGCACCCCCGGGGACAATCAATACGGGCCGGATCCACTCGCAGGGGAGAGCGCCCCGACTATCTGAACCCCCGCCCGCAGGGACAGGCGGGCTCGATGCCTGGTCCGCTGCAGGCGCGCCGGTAGTTCGTCAACATCGCACTTTACCCGCCACAATTTTTGCCGCGACAGGGCTTGGGATTGCCGCCACCGCCCCCACCGCTGCTGTCGGTCACCTCGACGGTGCCTGAATAGGTCCAGGTCGCCGAGGGTGTGCTGTCGTTGACGGCCCGGATGCCGTAGCGGAATCGACCGGTGCCGCTGGCGTCGCTGATACTGAATTCAGTGCCTTGTATGTATGTGAAAGGTGACAGCGTGACGGTCTCGGTCCAGTTGCCCGCCCGCTTTTTGTGTTCTTTCTGCCGCACAATCTCGAAATGGGTAACGTCCGCGCCGTCATGTCCCCAGGCGACCGTCGCCGTGCCGTCGGCACCATCGGTCGCGGTGACGGCGGAGGGCGCACTCGGCTCCATGGGGGGCTCGGGCGGCGGCGGTGGTGGCTCGCTGGCGCCGCCAAAGGAGACGGTCATGACCGCCCCGGAGGCAGAGATGTCCGCGACCTGCACACCACTGTCACTGCCGTCATAAAGGGAGCTGTCCGGGCTGGTCGTTGCGCCGAAGGCGGTGCCACTGACTGCCCGCCACAGGTCGGCAACGTTCCCGCTGGAACCGGTCATGCTGCTGTCGTCCGCTTCCTCGAGATCGACCCAGCGATGGTTGTCGCCGGCATTGCTGGTGCGGGAGTCGTCGATGTGCCAGATGGCCAGGCCGCCTGTGAAACCGCCTCCCAGATAACGCTCGAGGCCACGGTCGTAGCCGACGGGCTGGCGGTTCTCTACCAGAAAATACTGGTTACTGTCTGGCGAAGATGCACGGATTACCGCGGTGCCGGCCGTGCCCGCGCTGCTGTCCCCTGAAGCGGTGATCGAGTGAACACCGCCTCCCTCCGGACCCTCCACCCAGTTCATCACATACTTGGACCAGGCGCTGGCATTGACCGGCGTCATACCTGACCAGTTCTCCCCGCTGGCACGCCCCCAACTGCCGCCCGCCATCAGGCCGAATGCGCCGATGCCGCTGGAAGAGCCGTCCGTATCGTACAGGTCGGGCAGACCGTAGGTGAGATGCCCGAGCTCATGCACCATGATACCCATGGTAGCCTGGTGGCGGTTGCTCAGGCTGGTCGCGTGGTACTCGCCGAACTGGGCGTATTCGGTAATGCGCACGCCGTCCACCGCGGGGAGATTGTTCCACCAACCCCACTTGTGTCCCCAGACGCTGGGTGAGAGCGCACCGCCGGTGCCACCGTAGGCGGTCTCGTAACCGGCCACGATCACCACGACGGAAAGCTCGTCGCCATCGACCATGCCATTCCCGTCGCGGTCATAGGCAGCAAAATCGACGTGGGGGTCGGCAGCCGCAATCGCGTGTGCCGACAGGGTGCGGTTGATTTCTCCCGTATTGCCCCGGGTATCAGGGTGGTTGTAACCCACGTTGACCCAGTCGATCACCCCGTTGCCCGGGGTACCGGAGGTGTCGGCAGCGGGCGCCAGCGCGGCATTGCCGTGGGAGGTTCTGGCGTAGTAGTCCACTACCTTGTTGCTGACGAAGTCGGTCCAGTCGGCTTCGACGGTGCCGCCCTTCTGATCGTTGAATTCGGTGAGAATGAACAATACCGGGCTGCTGGTGGCGACGGTGCCCGCCTGGGCCGGGCCATCCCCGCCGGAGCTATCCACCCCCTGCCCCGGTGCAAGCTGTGGGCGGCTGCGACCGGCTGACAGATGTTTGCTCAGTCCCGGTGGTGCAGGCCGTTCCGCCGGCGTGTTGGCCAGCACGGGTGCCCTGTCCGGCCTGAAGCCCTTCACGTAGCGCCACGTACCCCCGGCGTCGCGGGCGATCGTAAAACCGGGCGGCGTTTCCATCCGGTTGTTCCATTCATCACCGACCGGCTGCGCCTCGAAAACCTGGCCGTCGGGCTGCTGCAATCGAACCGGCTTGTCGAGAGCCGGCATGGCAGCAGACTGAGTGCTATGGAGAATAGCCAGAAGCAGGGACCCGCCTCCCTGGAGTGTCCTGATAAACCGCATGCCTGCATCTCCTTGCTGCGACCTGCGGGGACACACCCGCCGCCACTGCTTTATGTGCTTTACTTGCTGGAGTCTAGGGAGCAATCAGGACGAAGTGCGACAAAAAAGTGCGGAAATGTGGAGAAAGTCCCCATGGACGACGGCGAAGACCCGGAAGTCACACAGTAGTCCGCTCACAATCGGCCGTTGCCGGCGACTTCCACCGCCCGGCGATTGCCTGGCTGTCATCGCACAGCTGAAGCAGAATGCCTGGACTGTGGGCGGTAAGGCAGCCATCCCGGAAATCACAGAAACAGATTGCAGCACCGCCGTCGCTCAACGGTATAATCCCATCACTCTACAGCGGCAGGCCAATCGCCGCGAATCCATTGGATACATTGGCATGTCGCTGGAAAAGCCGCAAAAGGACAGTGAATTTCTGAATACGCTCGCCCGGGGCCTGTCCGTACTGCGCGCCTTTTCAAAAGAGCGCCCCGCCATGACCCTGACCGAAGTGGCCACCTATACCTCGTTGAGTCCCGCGGTCGCCAGACGTTGTCTCAACACCCTGGTGCAACTCGGCTATGTCGGCAAGAAAGGCAAGACCTTCCTGTTGACGCCGGAAGTCATGAGTTTTGCCTCCGCATTTCTGGAGTCGATGAACATCGAAGAGGTCGTGCGGCCCCACCTGCAGGTCGTCCGGGACCGAACCGGTGACAGCTCCTCGCTGGCCGTCTTCTCAAATCCCGATATTCTCTACCTCATCCATGTCTCCACCAACCGCATGGTGCGACTTGCCGCAGGCGTCGGAACGCGATTTCCCGCCTATGCCACCTCCCTTGGACGCATCCTCCTCGCCCACCTTCCCGATGAGAAGCTCGAAGACTATTTCGCGAAGACGGAGTTCCAGAAGTTTACCGACAAGACCATCACGGACAGGGATCGACTGAAAAAAATCATACTGCAGGCCCGCCAGAACGATTACGCGACGATACAGGATGAGCTGGACTACGGCATCGTCTCCGTCGCCGTGCCTATTCGGGCGGGCTCACCGGAGGTGATCGCGGCCATCAACTGTTCCACCGCGACCTCGCGGGTGGAGCCTGGAGAAATGCTGCATACCCGCCTGCCCTGCCTCAGGGAGGCAGCCAAGGAGATCGAGATCGAACTGCGGCGCTACCCCGCCCTGGTCAACTCGATTCTGGCCCAGAGCAACTAGCCCGCCTTCCCCACAGCACGGCAGAATTCCAGCACAGCAGCATTGTATCTCCCGGCTTCGGTCAGGTTGCTGAGGTGGCCACTGTGAGGCATCTCGACTTCCCGCGATCCCCGTAACAGTTCACCGATTTTCCTGGCGTGCGCCTTGCGCCCGGCTGTCTCGAGTGCTCCGGTAATAACGAGGGTCGGGAGATCGAGCTGCTCCAGGGCGGCCATGACATCAACACGGAAAGACCCGCCCGCCGGGGCAGCCGCAGTGAGATCCGCGCCACTGTAATCTGCAACCAGCGAGCGCAGCTTACCCTTTAGAGCCGGATCGTCCACGCCCGCCGACATCATCGGATGATCGAGCCAGAGCCGACGCACCTCATCCATGCGCCCCTGCCGTGCAAGTTCCCGGTAACGATCGAGGGGAATCTGCTCCTCCGGCATTTCCTCGACGGCATAGCCATCGAGCACCGCACCCTGCAGGATCAGTGAGGCCAGGCGTTCGGGGCGCGTCACAGCATATCGCAGGGCGAGACGGCCACCCTGCGAAACGCCCAGCAGGTGCACTCGGGACAAGCCAAGTGAGTCCACGATGCAGTCGATGTCGTCAAGTTCTGAATCCAGGTCGGGAGCCGCTGTCGACCTGCCGAATCCCCGCCGGTCGTAGGTGACCACCGTCAGTTCCCGGCTGAAAGGCTCTATCTGCGGCGCAAACGACCGGTGGTCGAGGGACCACCCGTGCAGAAGTACCAGCGGCGGCCCGGCGCCCGCGAGGTAAATGTCGACAGGGGTGCCTTCCGGGCAGCGCAGATGTCGCCTCGATGGCGTCAGGCCGGGCCCGTCAGGGCTCATAGGAAACGCTCTCCTGGGCTCCTTCCCACATGGAGTGCGCCACGGGGTTCTGTATCTCCTCAAACAGGTGACCCACCAGCCCGGCACAGCGGGCTGTCAACACGACGCCGCGCATCATTTTCGACGGCACGCCCGCCTCGGCAAGCACTGCCCCTATCGCGGCGCTGATATTGGTCACGAGCTGCTTGCCCAGTTCCTGGCTCAGCGTGGTCTCCAGGAGTTTCATCGCGGCAATGTGGGACCCCTCCGCACCGGCCTCCTCACAGACCGCGAGCAGCCGCGCCACACGGGGGTCGAGGCTGTGGTGGATCGGGTGACCGAAGCCGGGAACCGGACGTTTTCTGGCCCGGTAGGCACGCACTTCATCCAGGGCCTGTCGGGCCCCGTCCTTTGCGGCGGCGATGCGCTCCAGGATTTCCCCGCATTCACTGGCGGTCCCTGCGTAACGATCACCGACCCCGAGCAGCCCCGCGGCGATGGCGCCCTGAAACGACTCGGGAGCGCCGTAATGGGTCAGCCTTGTCACAATGGCCGAGGGTACCAGGCCATGCTCCATGATCGTGACCAGGACAGCGTCGACGATCTTGACCTGCATCTCGCTCGGCTCGGTGCCCAACGCCTGCAGCAGGAAAGCCTGGGTAAAGCTTCGCTGTCCTATCAGGTCATTGACGAGATTCCTGCCTCGCACCGAAATATCATCCGCGTCATACCCGCATATCGCCGTTGTAGCTCCACCGCTCCTGTTTGCACTCATGTGTTCACCTGTTCGATCGTTGGCTTCACCAGCTGCCGCAGCCTGGCTTATGGAAGTCATCCATTGATAAGTGGCTGATCATGCGAGGATTGACGCTGCCCGCACAAGCATAGTGGCGAAAAGTTCTAAGATTTTCATTTTTTAAACCCAAATGCTATTAATATTTTCGATATGCGAAGTTGATTTCGTATATCGAAGTCATTAAGCTACTGGACAATAAGATCGATATCAAGCCCGGAGAGCTCTATGAAAACAGTCGCAAAACCAACCGTCGCGCTTCTGGCGGCAGCCGTCGCCTCCCCCCTCGCCTACAGCCAGGCCCTCGAGGAAGTGGTGGTCACGGCGCGTAAGCGCGCGGAGACGCTCGAGGAGAGCCCGGTGTCCGTCAGGGCTTTCACGTCCGACGAGATCGCCTCTGCCGGTATCGAGACGCCCCGTGACTTTGTGAACCTCACGCCCAATGTCACCCTGGTCGAAACCCAGAACGCGGGCAATGCGTTCATCAACGTGCGGGGCATCTCCCAGGCGCGGAACAGCGAGATGTCGGTGGCCGTGCTGGTCGACGGCGTGCTCATGCCCAACCCCGCGCAATTTACCCAGCAGCTGATCGACGTACAGCAGATCGAGGTCCTGCGGGGTCCCCAGGGCGCACTCTACGGGCGCAACGCGATCGGTGGGGCGATCACGATCGTGACCAAGAAACCGGGCGATGAAGTAGAGGGGAGCGTCGAGGTGGGGGGAGACTCCGGGCCGGGCTATACCCTCCGGGGAATGATAAGCGGGCCGCTCAATCAATCCGGTACTCTCACGGGCCGCGTCGCCGCGTCCTATGTCGACACCGACGGTTACATCGACAACGAGTATCTCGACGAGGAGGCAGATCCCTACGAGGACTTCACGGCCCGGGCGCGCCTGATCTGGGAACCGTCGGACAACTTCTCGGCCGATCTGCGGCTGAGTACGTCGCAGCTGGACACCCAGGCGCTGTACTTCACCATCGACCAGGAAGCCGACGATACCGACCTGGACGTGCGCGTCAACAACCCGGGCAAGAATGAGCGGGAAATCTATAACTACAGCCTGAAACTGGAGTGGAATGGTGACTGGGGTACGGTGACCGCGATCACGGCGTACGACGATCTGGAGGAATTACTGACCGGCGACCAGTTCAATTTCCTTCCCCGGGAAGAGTCGGTCATCAATTTTTTCCCTGTCGCCGATGACATCAGAAATCTGACCGGCGACCCGGTGGCAGACCTCAGCCAGACTCAATACCTGGAATCCGACGCCTGGAGCCAGGAAATCCGCTTCATCTCGCCGACGGAGAATCGACTGCGCTGGATCGCCGGCGCCTACGCCATCAGCACGGACCGCTACATCTCCACCGGCAACCAGGTGGACCGGGGCTTTGGCGTGTTCGATGTGCGCAAGACGCCGCGGGCATCGCTGTATGTCGATCCCACCGATCCCAGCCCGCAGTTGAGTCTGCTCGTCGACGAACAGGATAACTTCGCCTGGGCTGTCTTTGGCGAGATCGCCTATGACTTCACCGATGCCCTGGAGGCCTCATTCTCTCTCCGCTACGACGAGGATGAGCGAGAGAACAAGACGCTGACAGAACCGCTCTACGACCCCACCCTGGGTCTCATCGACTACGGTTCGACGCGGAAGGAGACCTGGGACGAGTGGCAGCCCAAGCTCACCGTGCGCTACAAGCCCAATGACGACCTGACCGTCTATGGCGGCTACAGCCGCGGCTTCCGCAGCGGCGGCTTCAACCAGAGCGGGGTGGGGGAAGCCATCAGCGAGCCGGGCGTCGACGAGCTGTTCGATGCCCAGGTGGCAGACACCTATGAGATGGGCGTCAAGTCGATCTATGGCGATGGTCGTTTTGCCACCTCGCTCTCGGTCTATTACACCGATTTCGACAACGCCTACTTTTTCTTCTTCGACCCCGGTACCAGCACCCAGAACCTCGGCACGGTTCCCAACGTCGAGTACATCGGGTTCGAACTGGAGGGCAAGGCCAGTATTACCGATAACCTGACTGGCTACTATGGGTTCGGGTACACGGACGGTGAAATCAAGGACGCGGCCGATCCGGCGGACGAGGGCAACCAGGCGCCCCTGGTGACGGAATACACGGTCAATCTGGGTGGCGAGTGGCGCATTCCTGTGGACTTTTTCGGCGCCGATACCGAGACCTTTGTGAGGGTGGACTACCAGCGCATGGGCGATACCTGGTGGGATCCGGGCAACCTCTCCAAGCGCAGCCCGGTCGATCTGGTAGACATGAGGGTCGGAATCGAGTCAGTGGACGACTGGTCCTTCACGCTGTGGGCCAAGAACCTGTTTGACGAGGAGTACAACGCGGAGTTCTCCCCGGGCCCGTTTGATGGCGCCAACGGCAGTTTCCTGTGGCCCGGGCAGCCGCTGCGCTGGGGCGCGACCTTTACCAAGAAGTTCTGACTGATAACAACCCCACGGAGATTCACATGAACGCGCTACCCCGGGCCAAAACGAGCTTGCACCACAATGCCTACGTCACCGAGGACATGGAGGCCGTGCGCCATTTTTACGAGGAGATTATCGGCTATCCCCTGGTTGCGACATGGGCGGAGAAAACCGAACTCTTCGGCAAGGAACGCACCTATATGCACTGCTTTTTCGATATCGGTGACGGCTCCTGCCTCGCATTCTTCCAGTTCGCTGACAGGGCGGACCACGAGGAGTTCGGCCCTGAACTTCAGCCTTCGGGCTTTCGCCACCTGGCGATGAAGGTTGACCAGGCGACGCAGGACGGGATAAAGGATCGACTGGCGGCCGCGGGTATCTCGGAGCCACAGGCCTACATACTCAACCATGGCTACTGCTATTCGCTGTATGTGTTCGACCCCTCCGGTCTGCTGGTGGAGTTCACTGTCGATCACGAGAACGTCGCACAGATCAACGCCGAAAAGAAGAAGAGCGCTCACGAGGACCTGGCAAAATGGCTCGCAGGCGACCACACACCCAACAACGAACAGTTCCATCGCTGAGTCAATCACAGGGATCCCAGGATTATGAGCACATCGATATGCGTGGTCTATCACAGTGGCTACGGCCACACACAGAAGCAGGCAGAGGCTGTCGCCGCGGGCGTATCTGCCGTGGAGGGCGTTGAGTGTCACGCCATGGCCGTGGACCTGCTGCACGACCCGGAGGCCACCGAGTGGAAAACCCTCGACGGAGCAGCCGCAATCATCATGGGCTCCCCCACCTACATGGGCAGTGCGTCGGCCGATTTCAAGAAATTCATGGAGCTGTCATCGGCCCGATGGATGGAGCAGCGCTGGGCAGACAAGCTGGCGGCGGGCTTCACCAACTCCGGGTCCCAGAACGGCGATAAACAGAACACGCTGATACAAATGGCCACCTTCGCGGCCCAGCACGGCATGCTCTGGGTCAATCTCAATCAGTTGCCGGGGAACAACAACTCCGGCGGATCCGTGGATGACCAGAACCGCCTGGGCGCATCACTGGGCGCCATGGCGCAGTCCAACGTCGACGAGGGTCCGGAGGTCGCACCGACCAGGGCGGACCTCGATACGGCCCGGGTCTTCGGAGAGAGGGTGGCGCGCTGCGCCCTGCGCTGGAATTGAGGCCGGCAGCCTTCCCTGGGATGGCCTGCCACGCCCGTTAACGATCGAGCTGAGATACCATGATTTATGATCCGGAAGTAGAGAGACGACCTGTCGCGGAACAGTACGAGCTCGACAAGGGGCGGTACCTCGAACAGATCACCTACCTGCTGCAGAACTCGTCGTTCTACCAGCAGAAACTCGGGGAGGCCGGTTTCCACTCGGCGGATGACGTTGGCGGGCTTGAAGACATTGCCAGATTGCCCTTTACCGAAAAGGATGAAATCAGGGCCACCCAGGCCTCTTCGCCGCCGTTTGGCGCGCACCTTGCCGCGAGTGAGACGGATTTGCGACGGGTATTCAGCACCAGCGGTACAACCGGCACCCCCTGTTACCTGGGTTTGACCGCTCATGACCTGGAGATGTATGCAACCAACGTGGCACGGGGTTACACGGCAGCAGGATTTTCGCGCGGCCAGAAAGTGGTGGTGGGGTTCAACGCCGGCCCCTTCGTTGCCGGAGCGGTCTACTACGGTTTCGACAAGATCGGCTGTTCTGTCATCCCCGTGGGAACCGGCAACACGGAACGCATGGTCACCGCCATCCAGAAGCTCGGGGCCACCGGCATCAGTTGCACACCTTCCTACGGCCTCTATCTCATCGACTGGTGCCATCAGCACGGTGTCGAGACACACTCCCTGGGCCTGCAGAATATGATCACGGCGGGTGAACCCGGGGGCGGTGACCCTCTCGTGCGGGGCAAGATACAGGAGGCTTTTGGCTGCGTCGTCCGGGAGTCCATGGGCATTGGAGACATTACGCTCTCCGCCTGGGCGGAGGATGATGATGGCAAGGGCATGCACTTCATGCCGCGCGGATTTGTTCACGTCGAGCTCATCGACCCCGTCAGCGGCGAGCCCATTGACTGGCAGGACGGCGCTGAAGGCGAGCTCGTGTACACCGCGTTACAGCGTGAGGCCATGCCGCTGCTGCGCTTCCGCAGCAGGGATCACGTAATCGTCACGATGGCGGAGAACCCCACCGGCAGAACCGGGCCGAGAATTCGCTGCGTGGGACGCACCGATGACATGCTGATTGTACGGGGGGTCAATCTCTTCCCGACGGCGATTCGCAGTATTCTCGAGCAGTTCACGCCGGCTGTCTCCGGCATGTTTCAGGTGCGGCCGCGGTCGCGCGGTGTGCTGCAAACGCCGCCGTTACCGGTCGTCATCGAACTCGGAAAGGATACCCCGCGCGCCCCGGAGGGGCTGCGATCCCGCATGATCGACGAAATCAGGTCCAGACTCCTGGTCACCACAGACGTGAGCTTCGCGCCCCATGGCACACTGCCTCGCGAGACCTACAAGTCAAAGCTGGTTGATTATTCTGATAGTGAGAATCCCGCCGTCGCCAAACTCGAGGAATAGCCCATGTCTGAGTTACCACTCTTCCCCTGCACGATCGTCGGTAGCTATCCACAGCCGGAATGGCTGATAGATCGCAAAAAGCTGTCCGGACGTTTCCCCCCCAGAACAAGAGCCCGCGAACTCTGGCGCGTGGCGCCGGATCTGCTGGAAAGCGCCCAGCGTGACGCGACCCGGCTGGCCATTCTCGACCAGGAGCGTGCCGGCCTGGATATCATCAGCGACGGCGAGATCTGTCGCGAAAGTTACTCGAACCATTTCGCGACGGCGCTCTCCGGAATCGACCTGGACAATCCTGGCGAGGCGCTGGATCGGAGCGGCGAGCCGGTATACGTGCCGCGCATCGTTGGGCCCATCGAGCGTCGTCACCCCGTCACCGTCGAGGATCTGACATTCCTCCGCGCAAATACCGATCGCAAGGTGAAAATCACCGTTCCCGGGCCCTTCACCATGTCACAACAGGCGCAGAACGATTACTACCCCTCGCGCCGGGACGCAGCGCTGGGCTATGCTGCCGCGGTCAATGAAGAAATCCGCGACCTCTTCGCCGCGGGTGCCGACGTCGTGCAACTGGATGAGCCTTATATGCAGGCCAGGCCCGACCAGGCCCGTGAATATGGCCTGGAAGCGCTGAACCGGGCTCTCGATGGGGTCGACGGCAAGACCTGTGTACATATCTGTTTTGGCTACGCGGCGCTGATTCACGAGCGCCCGGAGGGTTACTCCTACCTCCCCGAACTTGCGAGCGCCTGCTGCAGCCAGGTGTCGGTGGAGACAGCACAAAGCAACCTCGACTGCGAGGTGCTCGACGCCCTTCAGGGAAAGGATATTCTGCTGGGGGTTCTCGATCTGTCGACCGAGGAAGTCGAAAGCGTGGAGGTGATCAAGAACCGCGTCCTGAGGGCGCTCACTCACGTCGACGAACGCCGTATCATCCTGGCGCCGGACTGCGGGATGAAATACCTTTCCCGCGAAGCGGCCTTTGGCAAACTCCAGGCGATGGTTGCGGCCGCGCGGGAGTTGCGCGAGACCTTCTCGCAACGCTGATTTAACTGTGTCAATCGTGTGCCGGTAAGGGGATCGCCCGTTATTTTCATCTGATTGACCAAAACCCACGTATCGACTCTTGGCTTTGCCAGTTTATGGACTATAAATATATAAGCTCACAACCCCAGGCTCACTGCTAGACGCGAGGTCACCATGATTCCAGCGGAATTTGAATATCACAAAGCCACCAGCATCCAGGATGCCATCAACCAGCTCGGCGCACATGAAGACTCGAAGTTGCTGGCGGGAGGGCACAGCCTCCTGCCAATGATGAAATTGCGCTTCGCGGAGCCGCCAACCCTCATAGATATCAATGGGATAGAAGAGCTCAGGGGCATCCGCCTCGAGGGCGATACTATCTGTATCGGCGCCATGACCACGGAAAACGAGCTGATCGAATCCGAGATTCTGCAGCAGCACTGCCCGCTTCTGGTGGAGGCGGCCAGGTTGGTGGCCGATCCACAGGTGAGGAACCGCGGCACCATCGGCGGGGATGTCGTCCACGGCGACCCGGGCAACGACCACCCGGCGGTCATGCTGGCGCTGGATGCAACCCTGGTCCTGCAGGGTCCGGGCGGTGAGCGCCAGCAGCCGGCGAATGGCTTCTTCCTTGGGACCTACTGGAATGATCTCCAGGAGCACGAAATTCTGGTGGAGTTGCGCGTACCCGTGATCAGGCAGGGTGTCGGCCACGGCTACAGCAAACTGAAACGAAAAACGGGTGATTATGCCGTAGCCGGCTCGCCCGTCGTCGTCGAACTGGACGGCGACGTCTGTCGCGACATAAGAATCGCTTTGACCAACGTGGCACCCATGGCGATACGGGCAGAAGCTGCGGAGAACGTACTGCGCGGCAAGGTCATCGATGACGCACTGATCGAACAGGCCGCGGCCGAGGTCATCGCGGCCTGTGACCCCGCAGAGGACCTGAGAGGAGACATCCAGTACAAATCCCACATGGCGGCTGAAATGGCCCGCCGCTCCATTCGAGCAGCACTGCAACAGGCAAGAGGATAACACCATGGCGAAGCAGCATGTTTCATTCAACCTGAACGGTAAGCACGTCGACGCCCTGGTGGAGCCCAGGGAGTTACTGGTTCATACGATCCGGGAGACACTCAGCCTGACCGGCACCCATATCGGCTGCGAGAGCTCGCACTGCGGTGCCTGCACGGTCGACCTGGATGGCAAGTCCGTCAAATCCTGCACCGTGCTTGCCGTGCAGGCCGATGGTGCGGAGCTCAAAACGGTAGAAGGGCTGGCGGACGCCGACGGGCTGCATGCCGTACAGCAGGCTTTTATAGAAGAGCACGGACTGCAGTGCGGCTTCTGCACCCCAGGCATGCTGATCAGGGCCTATCGCTTTCTGCAGGAGAACCCGAATCCTACAGAAGAGGAGATCCGCTGGGGTATGTCCGGCAACCTGTGCCGCTGTACCGGCTATCAGAACATCGTCAAGGCGGTACAAACCGCCGCGCAAACGCTACAACAAGCCTGAGGTGACTGGACATGGATAATGCAGCTGAAGTACAGGAACGCGAAGATTCCATCAAGGGCGTCGGATGTTCGCGCAAGCGCAAGGAAGACGCCCGTTTCGTGCAGGGCACGGGCAGATACACCGATGACCTCAAGTTACCGGGAATGCTGTTTGCGGACATGGTCCGGAGCCCCTACGCCCACGCCCGTATCAAGAGCATCAACAAGGAAAAAGCACTGGCCCTGCCCGGCGTGCACGCAGTGCTCACTGCGGACGACCTGAAACCGCTGAATTTGCACTGGATGCCCACCCTGGCCGGCGACGTGCAGGCCGTGCTGGCAGACGAGAAGGTTCATTTCCAGTACCAGGAAGTGGCCGTGGTCATTGCCGACGACCGCTACATTGCGGCCGATGCCATTGAGTTGGTCGAGGTCGAGTACGAAGAGCTTGATGTCCTGGTCGACCCACACCGTTCAATGGATGACGACGCCCCCATCCTGCGCGAGGACCTGGTAGGCAAAATGGACGGGGCGCACAGTAAACGCGTGCATGACAATCACATCTTCAACTGGCAGGCCGGGGAAAAAGAGGCGACTGACCGGGTCTTCGAGCAGGCAGAGATAACGGTCAAACAGGAGATGTACTACCCGCGCGTACACCCCTGCCCCATGGAAACCTGCGGCTGTGTCGCCTCCTTCGACAAAATCAACGAGCACCTTACCGTCCATCTCACCTCCCAGGCGCCGCATGTGGTGCGCACCGTGGTATCGATGCTGTCCGGGATACCCGAAAGCAAGATTCGCATCGTCTCGCCGGATATTGGCGGCGGTTTCGGTAACAAGGTCGGCATCTACCCCGGCTATGTGGTGTCTATCGTGGCTTCCATCGTGCTGGGCGTGCCGGTCAAGTGGGTGGAAGACCGGATGGAGAATATATCCACCACCGCTTTCGCCCGGGACTACCACATGACCGGCGAGCTTGCGGCCGACAGCGAAGGTCGCATCAAGGCCCTGCGTGTCAATGTGCTGGCTGACCACGGGGCCTTTGATGCCTGTGCCGACCCGTCCAAATTCCCGGCGGGGCTCATGCACATTTGCACCGGCTCCTACGACATACCGGTGGCACATCTCAATGTCGATGGGGTCTACACCAACAAAGCGCCCGGCGGCGTGGCCTACCGCTGCTCCTTCCGGGTAACAGAAGCCGTCTATGTGATTGAGCGGACCATCGATGTCCTGGCGCAGAAGCTCGGTATCGATAAAGCCGAAATCCGGCGGCGCAATTTCGTCAAGGCGGAGCAGTTCCCCTACCAGACCTGCCTGGGCTGGGAACTCGACAGCGGCGATTACCATACCGCGCTGGAGAAGGTGCTCGATGCCGTGGACTACGAAGCACTGCGCAAGGAGCAGCAGGAGAAGCGAGCGCAGGGTGAACTGATGGGTATCGGCCTGTGCACTTTCACAGAGATCGTGGGCGCAGGTCCGTCACGCAACTGCGACATCCTGGGTGTCGGCATGTTCGACAGCGCTGAGATTCGCGTGCACCCGACGGGCAGCGTCATGGCGAGAATGGGCACCATCACCCAGGGTCAGGGCCACCAGACCACCTACGCCCAGATCATCGCCACCGAACTGGGTATCTCTTCCGATGAGATTTCCATCGAAGAGGGCGATACCGATACCGCACCTTACGGCCTGGGCACCTACGGCTCGAGATCGACCCCGGTGGGGGGAGCAGCCACTGCAGTTGCCGCGCGTAAAATTCGCGCGAAGGCGCAAAAAATCGCGGCTCACCTGCTCGAGGTCAGTGAGAACGACCTGGAGTGGGAAGTGGACCGTTTCAAGGTAAAAGGTGTTCCCGGCCAGGAAAAAACCATGAAGGAAGTCGCCTGGGCAGCCTACAACAATGTGCCGGAAGGCATGGAGCCCGGCCTCGAAGCGGTCGATTACTATGATCCGCCCAACTTCACCTACCCCTTTGGCATCTATCTGTGCGTCGTGGACATCGACAAGGCCACTGGCGAAACGTCGGTGCGCAGATTTTACGCACTCGATGACTGCGGCACGCGGATCAACCCGATGATTATCGAGGGCCAGATACACGGTGGCCTGACCGAGGGCTTCGCCGTTGCCATGGGGCAGGAGATGCCTTTCGACGAGCAGGGCAATCTGTTGGGCAATACCCTGATGGATTACTTCGTCCCGACCTTCGTAGAGACGCCGCACTGGGAGACCGACTACACCGTGACCCCTTCACCGCACCACCCATTGGGGGCCAAGGGCGTCGCGGAGTCTCCCCACGTGGGGAGCATTCCCTGCTTTACCTCTGCGGTCGTGGATGCCTTCGCGCATCTCGACGTGACCCATATGAATATGCCACACAGTGCCTATCGCGTGTGGCAGAAGGTGCATGAACTGGGACTGGATCAGCATGCCTGAAAAACCGTTGGAACAACGACCGCAGATAATTCGGGACCTGACCTTCCCCTCATTGGAGATATGTGAATGCAAGTCGATTTAGATAAACAGTTTGACCTACCCGGGTCGACCACCCAGGGATGGGAGTTTTTGCAGGATATACCTGGCGTGGCCAGCTGCATGCCGGGCGCCGAAATCACTGACAAGATCGATGACAACAATTACAAGGGCAAGGTGAAGATGAAAATCGGGCCCGCCGCCATGGCCTTCAACGGCGATATTGTGATTAACAGCGTCGACGCGGTGAAGCGCGAGATAAACCTGATCGGGAAAGGCCAGGATAGCAAGGGCAGTTCCTCTGCTTCGATGGATCTGACTGCCAGCATCATCGAGACCGACGGGGGCATGAGTGCCCTGAAAGGGAATGCGTCGGTGACAGTCACAGGCAAGGCCGCCAGCATGGGTGGCCGCATGATGATGCAGGTTGCAGACCAGATACTGAATCAGTTCGGTTCAAATTTCGCCGATCACATCGCGGCCATGGGTGAAGGGCGTGAGGCGGAGGAAGCGCGCGAACACATCGCGGAGCAACCCCAGGAGATCAACGGCCTGAAATTCGCCTGGACCGTATTCATCGGCTGGCTGCGGAGTCTATTTGGTGGCAAGTGATCAGGACTCTGCACTGGGACTCATTTGACGGACCATCGGGCAATGGAGGGAGAAGACCGCATTACCACCTTGCAGGCCAGACTGGCTGATGCGGGGTACATCGCTGAACGCAGCCTGAGCGCCAGCCTGCTGCTGTTCACCGAAATGCAGCGACCGCTGTTGCTCGAAGGGGACGCCGGCGTTGGTAAAACTGAAATTGCCCACGTCATCGCCCGTATATTTGACTGCCCCCTCATCAGGCTGCAGTGCTATGAGGGGCTCGATGTCAATTCGGCGGTCTACGAGTGGAACTACCAGCACCAGCTGCTCTCCATCAAATTACTGGAGCAGGACCACGTCTCCGCAGAGAGTGCCGAGCGGGCCATCTTCAGTAAACGCTTTCTGCTGGAACGGCCGCTGCTCGCGGCCATTACCCAGCCCCAGTCCCCGGTGCTGTTGATTGATGAAATTGATCGGGCGGATGAGGAATTCGAAGCCTACCTGCTGGAACTGCTGTCTGATTTCCAGGTGAGCATTCCGGAACTCGGAACGATACCCGCGACCAGCAAGCCCTATGTCGTCATAACATCCAATGGCACGCGTGAGCTCAGCGACGCCCTGCGCCGGCGCTGCTTCTATCACTATGTCGACTATCCCGAGTTCGACAAGGAGCTGCGCATCGTCAACGCCCGTCTACCGGAGATTGGACCTCAGCTGGCCCGCCAGGTCGTGGCCTTTGTGCAGGACCTGCGGAAACTCGATTTGCGCAAGAAGCCCGGGGTTGCTGAAACCCTTGATTGGGCGGCGGCTTTGTTCAAACTGGGCATCAACAGCCTGGATACCGAGCCCCAGCTACTGCTCGATACCCTGGTCTGCCTGCTGAAAACACGTGAAGACAGCGTCAGGTTGGAGCCCTTCGAAGTTGAGCGACTGGTGGCGCGTGCCTTGTGAGTGGACAGAGCCTGACAGCGCTGGATGACCGGCAACTCGCCGATTTTCTGCAGATGCGGCTGGTGGAATTCGTCCGTCTCGCCCGCAGCAACAACTTTCGGGTAGGCGTGGCAGAGGAGCTCGACGCCCAGAATGTGGCCCTGAAGTGCGGGCTGGGAGACAGCAAGCGCCTCAGGTGGGGCTTGCGAGCCCTGCTGTGCTCCGATCAGGATGACTGGCAGCGCTTTGACGAGCTTTTCGATGCCTTCTGGCTCCCGGGTAACGTTAAAAGCCGCTATAGCACTGCGACCGGTGGCGTGGCGAAGAAGCGACCCGCCGCCCGAAGTCAGGCGGCAGGTGCGCAGCAGGAGTCAGTGCGCAACAGCGATGCCGACAGTCAGTGCGCAGACGACGGAGACGAGGCGCTCGATGGCAGCGGCACCCGCGAAGGCGCCAGCTTCAAGGCCTCTCTGGCGCAGACAGATTTCCAGGCGCTGATCGATCCCGATGAGATGCGGGCTGTCGAAGCGCTGGTCGATCGCCTGGCCAGACAGATGCGCAAACGCGCCATCCGCAGACAGCGCATCAGCAAAACAGGCAACAGGATCAACCTGCGCCAGACCCTGCGTGGCAGCCTGCGCTTTGGCGGTACACCCCTGGTACTCAATTACACGGAACGGGTCAAACGGCAACCACGGCTGGTGCTTATCGTCGACGTCAGTCGCTCGATGTCGATGTACAGCTTTTTCTTTCTGCGCTTCGCCCGGGGCCTGGTATCGATTTTTCGTGACGTGTCAGTTTTTGCCTTCCACACCCACCTGCTGCCCATCACCGAGGCACTGAAACAAACCGATTTGATGCGTGTCCGCAACAGCCTGGCCATGGTCTCACAGGGCTGGTCGGGGGGTACGCGCATCGGTGAAAGCCTTGCCACTTTCAATGACAAATACGGTCAGATACTGAACAGTCGAACTATTGCCGTTATCGTCAGCGATGGGCTGGACACGGGGAATCCCGAAGATCTGGCCTCACAGCTTGCGAGAATCAAGCCGCGTTGTCGCAAGCTGGTCTGGCTGAATCCTTTACTCGGGCGCGGTGGGTACGAGCCGGTCAGCCAGGGGATGCAGGCAGCGCTCCCTTATCTGGACCTGTTTGCGCCGGCACACAACCTGGACAGTCTGCAGGCACTGGAGCCTGCCCTGACCCGACTGTGATCGACAGAGGTTAATGACCATGTTCAAAGACAGAGCACTCGCCGATAAAGCCCGGCAGCTTGAAGCGGACCACACGCCCTATGCGCTGGCGACCGTGGTCCGCTGCAAACCGCCCACCTCGGCGCAACCCGGCTACAAGGCGCTGGTGACTGCATCAGGCGATATTCACGGTTGGATCGGTGGCGGGTGTGTCCAGCCGGCGGTGATCAAAACCGCCAAACAGGCACTGCGCGATGGTCAGCCGCAGCTGATCCGCGTCAGCCCCGTGGAGGACGAACACCCGGATGACGATGTCGCAGGCTTCAAGTCGGCCTGCTACAGCGGCGGCTCACTCGATATTTTTATCGAACCTATGCTGTCGCGGCCCGCATTACTGTTATTTGGCTCCTCCGAAGTTGCCAAATCACTGGCTACCCTCGCGCACTTCGCAGGATTCGCCGTGACGGTCGCCTCACCGGCAGCGGAGGAGGCCAGTTTCCCCTGGGCCGACCAGATCATCGCAGGTTTCGATACCGATGACGCCCGATGTTCGGGTGCACCGCTGGTCGTGGTGGCGACCCAGGGCAAGGGTGACCAGGCGGCGCTGCAGGCAGCGCTCGGGGTTGAGACTTACTACCGCGCCTTCATCGCCAGCAAACGGAAAGCGGACAAGCTGAAACAGCTGTTGAAAGACAAGGGTCATGACCCGCAGGCTGTAGACGCCATTATCGCGCCGGCAGGCCTGGCTATCGGCGCAACTTCCCCGGAAGAAATAGCCGTTTCGGTGCTGGCCGGATTGGTTGCCGCGCGCCATGCTGAGCTGGCGGCACCGGCAGAACCACTCTCGCCGGACGGTAACGCAACATCGGCTGATGCAACCACTGCCCCGAGGCCCCAACGCCCCACTGCGCCACGCCCTAACCCGACGGAGTCCGGTTGCTGCGGGAGCAAGGCAGCCACATGAGCCGATCGGATAACAAAAATCTGTCTGCCATACTGCTGGCGGCGGGTGAGTCGCGCCGTATGGGCGCTATCAACAAGCTCACGCTGCCCATTGGAGGCACCCCCCTGGTCAGGCGTACCGCCGAGACCCTTGCCCGATCCGGGCTGGCAGAACTGGTGGTGGTCGTCGGGCATGAGCAGGCGGCCACACGTGAACTGCTCCAGGGCATACCGGCTCGTATCGTCTACAACGAAGATTATCGCGAGGGTCAGATGACCTCCGTGTATCGCGGCCTCGCCGCCCTGAAGAGGCCCTGCAAAGGCGTCATGATATGTCTGTCAGATCAGTACCTGCTCGATGTGGACGATATCGGGGCCATCGCCCGTGGCTTTGCCCGCTGTCCCACCTCGATAATGGTCCCCGTCTACAAGGGGCAGCGGGGAAACCCTGTCGTGCTGGACTATCAGCACCGCCAGGCGATCCTGGCTGATCGCAGGAATCTTGGATGCAAACGGCTGATAGAGAAGAATCCGGAACTGGTCACTGTCATGGAGATGCCGAATGACCACGTGCTGATAGACCTCGACACGCCGGAGGCCTACGCCAGTGCACAGCAGCGACTGTCCGCAAGCGTTGATGCACCTGAAGTGCTGAATATGACGGGATAAGGAAGACCATGGCCAAGGAAATATTTGATGTCATCCAGGCGCTGCAGAGTGCCGGAGATCCATTCGCAATCGCCACGGTCGTTGAGACCAGGGGGTCGGTCTCAGCGAAAACCTCGTCGAAGGCGGTGATCGATAGCGAGGGTCGTGTTGTGGCCGGCTGGGTCGGCGGCGGTTGCGCGGAATCCAGTACCTGCGAGCAGGCGCTGGCGTGCATCAGCCAGAATGAAACCGCTATGCTCGACATCGACCTGGACGACGAGATACTGGGAGCGGGCATGCCCTGCGGAGGCAGTATGCGCGTGTACATCGAGCCGGTACTGCCCAAACCGGGGCTCTGGATCATGGGTCACGGCCGTGTCGCCGAGAGCCTGTGCATCATCGGCGACCTGATGGGCCTGCGGGTCATCGTCAATGATCCGGGGGTCGACTGGGAAAAATACCCGCAGGCGAGTCGCCTGATTACAGATGACCTGGATTATGCGCAGCTGCAACCCAAGCCGGATGACTACGTGGTCATCGCCACGCAACACAAGGGCGATCACGAATCGATCAGTCGCGCGCTACACTCCGACGCCAGATATATCGCACTGATTGCAAGTCGAAAACGGTCCCGCCTGGTGCTTGACTACCTTGAGAGGCAGGGCTTTTCTGACCAGGATATCCAGCGGGTGGTCACCCCTTCCGGGATCGACCTGGCACCGCGCTCACCGGAAGAAATTGCGCTTTGCATCATCAGCGAAATCGTGATGCTACGTCGCGGCGGCAGCGGCGGGCTGATGCGCGACCGGCTGCTGGAGAAGCCCGATACCGAGCCGCAACTGAAGTCGATCAACCGGAGCTGAGGAATGTCACCGGCAGTACATTCCATCCGTGAGCCCGAGTCGTTCGACCCGGAGCGTGTAAAGCGCGATTTTCCGATTTTCGAACACGCCACTGACCCGCAACGTCTGCATTATCTGGACAACGCTGCAACCACACATAAGCCCGGCGCGGTCGTAGATGCCATCACGAGCAGCTATACGCAGTGCTACGCACCCATTCACCGCGGACTTTATCCCCTGGCGGAGCAGGCCACCAGCCAATACGAGCGTGCACGGCGGACGCTACAACACTTCATTGGCGCCTCCTCCCCTGAAGCGCTGGTTTTTACCGCATCTGCCACCGAGGCCATCAACATGGTCGCCAGTGGCTGGCTGAAACCGCGCTTGTGCAGTGGCGATGTGGTGTGGGTCAGCCGCATGGAACACCATTCAAACTATTTGCCCTGGCAGCGGGTTTGTCGCGAAAGCGGCGCTGAACTCAGATTCATTGAACTGACCAGGGAGGGCCAACTGGATCTGGACAGTTCCCGGGAGCTGTTTGCAGAGCGCTCCAAATTCATCGCGCTCTGCCACGTCTCCAATGTCCTGGGCATTGAAAACCCCGTTGCGGCGCTGTGTGCCGAGGCAAATGAACACGGGATTCCTGTTCTGGTGGATGCAGCCCAGTCCGTGTCACACCTGGAAATCGATGTCTCCGCAATGGGCTGCGATTTTCTCGTATTTTCCGCTCACAAGATGTTTGGACCGACCGGCATCGGTTTGCTCTACGGCCGGGAGGACAGGTTGGCTGATATGGAGCCCCTGCAGGTTGGCGGCGGCATGGTCGACATCGTGGGAGATGCTACCAGGGAGAGCTGCTGGGCTGAAATCCCCGCGCGCTTCGAGGCGGGTTCGCCCGATATGCCTGGCGCAGCCGGCTTTGCGGCCGCGGCTGAATATCTTGCCGGGCTCGGCCGCGAGGGAGTGCGCAGGCATATCGCCTCGCTGACACAATTTGCCGCAGAGCAGTTAAGGACAATTCCCGATATCAGCCTGCTGCCCCATCCCGAGCTTCCCTCCTCGGGAATCGTCTCGTTTACGCACCGTAGCCTGCATCCACACGACCTGGCGCAAGTTGCGGGTGAAGCGGGCGTCGCCATTCGTGCGGGGCATCATTGTGCGCAGCCGCTGCTCAATCACCTGGGGCTTGCGGCCACGACCCGCGCCAGCTTTTCCATCTATAACGATGCGTCGGACGTCGAGGCCCTCATAGACGCCATTCTCACAGCTCAAAAGGTATTCTGTGAATGATCGCCCAGGATCTGTACAAGGAGACATTACTGGACCACTACCGGCACCCCAGAAACCGCAGTGATGGACCCATTGCCGGGGCAGATGCGGTCGCGCGCGGCGCCAACCCCAGGTGTGGCGATGAGGTCGAGATCGGCATTTTCATGCAAGGTGACCTGATCCGGGATGTGATGTTCCGAGGCCGCGGTTGCGCCATCTGCATCGCCTCGGCATCCATGATGACGGAAGCAGTCACCGCTTCGAGTACTGACACGACAAGGCGACTGTGCGATCAGATAGGCGCCTGGTTTGGCGCTGCCGAGACGGCAACGGAAGCAGGCCTGCCGGCAGATCTGCAGGCGCTTGCGGCGGTGCGAGAGCATCCGGCGCGAAAAAAATGTGTGCTGTTGTCATGGGAAGCCCTTGCCGAAGCCATCGACAAAGCAGGCGGAAGATGAGAAGCACCGATTACCGGTCCTGTTTCCACTGCGGCCAGCCTCACAGAGCTGGCCTGGCCTATAGCATCACACTCGGCGGTGAAAGACAGGGCATGTGCTGCACCGGATGCCAGTTGGTGGCTGCACTGATCGCGCAGGGTAAGGGTTTACAAAGCAGTGGAACGAGCGAAAAAGTCCAACCGGTTGATTCCGAATGCCCGGTGCCATCACCCCGGTAAACCTCAAGGCCCACTATGGAGCCGGACACGGTCTCAGCACAAATCATGTGGCGTGATCTTACCCGCTATTCCGGAAGCTCCGGCATTGATGCTTCCTGAGGCTTTTCTTCTGTTTCCTCTGTTTCTGACGTGCTGCCATCTATCATATCCGCCGTTTCCGGCAGGCTGGTATTCTCGTCGATGTTCCGCAGCAGTTCATTCATTTCGTAAAATTCGTCGGTGTAATTGGTACTCTCGCGGTATTCATTCATGTAATCCTCTACCTGGCTTGCATACTCACCGATAACGGGCAGGTCAACCAGCAGTGTGAGGACCCATGCCATGATAGCGAGCACGACTGACATGCCCAGGGTCAGGCCCAGGCCTTTTGCGACCCCTGCCTTGAAGTTGGTCATCATGATGCGTTTGCCAGACTGCAGGTACTCCAGGTATTCAATCAGTCCCGCCGCTTCGAATGACTTCAGCATTTCCTTCTCTGGTGATGATTTGCTTGGCTTCTTCATATTGTGGTCCGTTCGGTTCCCGATCATCTTCCGATCTCAAATGCCTGGGAAATAGTTTCAAAATCGGGGCCCGGCGTAAACTCCCTTTTGAAGGTACCCCCTGCCAGCTTGTGTTGACTCGATAAGGGTCAGCGGTGCCAGTTTGTGTTCCAGGTCACAAACCGGCATTCAAGAGCAGCAGGATACTTGTACGCCTGGTATTCCTTGGCTAGGGTGCTGAAGGTATCGCTAAATAAAGTGTAGCCGGGATGATACAGGGGGGCGTCATGGAAACTGCAGTTCTTGGCTTTTTTTCGTTTATTTTTTTCAGTCTGTCAGCGGTGATTTTCAATAAAAAGAACGATGGCGGCAGCAGCCGCGGCAGAAATCTCGACGGCTCTACCGCGCAACCTGCAAAGAGAAAAAAGCCCGCACCGGCGCACAACCCTTACAAGGCTGTAGCTCTCATGGCAGGAGAGAGTGCCTGTGAATCTGTCAAAGCCGCCGGAGCAAGGCGGTATCTGATCGGCGAGGCGCCCAGATTGCCTCTACCGGGCTGCGATCCGGCTATGTGCACATGCAAATACCGTCACCTCGAAGATCGAAGAGATTTCCACGAGGACAGGAGGCATCCATCTGTGCTCATGGCAGACCTTTATTCAACGACGACGGGTGAGCCCAACCGGCGCGAGAGAAAACGCGGGCGCAGGGAATCTGATTGGGCCTGAGCAGAGAGGACCCCTAAGCACAGAGCAACAAGGCAGAAGCCTTGCTCTCATCGGGCATCCTGCACTTCTTCGGGGGTGACAATCAGCACATCGTCGCCCCAACTATTACTGATAAAGGCAATAATGGCTGCAATCTCACCGTTGGTGAGAAAGTCCATTGAAGGCATCAATCGCTCTGTACCGTCATCGCCTTTTTCCACGTGACCCATCCTGCCACTGAGCACCGTTTTTATCAGCAAGTCCTTGTCGGCCAGTAAAGCCGTGTTGTGAAGCGAGGGGTAAAGCCCCTCCTCTCCATAGCCGTCCGCTTGATGACATTTCCCGCAATTGTCCGCAAAGGCCAGCGCGCCCAGGGCGATGCTGTTGCGCACATCGCGCTCAGAAGCGATACCGGACGGGGCTGTAAGCAGGAGCGCGACCGAAATTAACCGGAGGATGAAGTTCACTGGCATGGCTTTTTTCCTGTCCTTTTGCAAAGGAAGCTTCCGAGTCACCTTGCACGATACTGAAGTCGAGGCCGCCGGAACCTGCGCCTGCTGCGACAGGTGGCTTGCAGATACCGTAGTTATCATCCCCTTCAAAACCGGCTTAATTCACCTATAATTTAATGTCACGACACAACACACTTTTTGGTCTGTATTGGTGTAGGTTGGCCAAGACACATATTCAATAATAACAGGATGGATCAACTGATGAACAAGAGATTTTTTGCAGCTGCCGCCTTCTCCGCGATTAGCATGCAAGCCTACGCTTTCAAGTTTGACACATCGAAAGACTGGATCATTCGTTGGGATAACACGTTCAAGTTTAATGTCATGTCAAGGGTGGCGAAACAGGATAAGGACGTCTACACCGACCGGGCAGGAGCCGGCTGGTTCCTGGCGGACGACGCCGACCTGTCAGTGGATCGCTCCGGTGCCGGGTTGGTCAGCACCCGCCTCGATCTGTTGACGGAGTTAGATGTTGTCTGGAAAGAGGATTTCGGTTTTCGTATAAGCGCTGCCGGCTGGTATGACCCCCAGTATGACGACGACAACAATGACCACCCCGGCAACAGGCGTCTTACCTGGGGTTCACCGAGTACGCCGGTGGGCGAGTACAACCATGAGACGGAAGACATGCATTACGCCGGTGGTGAATTGCTGGATGCGTTCGCCTTCGCCAACTTCAATCTTGGTGATACAACCCTTGGAGTGAGGGCGGGCCGTCACACGATCTACTGGGGCCAGGCCCTGGCTACCAACGGCGCCCTGCACGGCATTGGTGGGGGCATGGCACCGGTCGATTTTAACAAGGCCCTGTCGGTACCCGGCTCCGAGGCCAAAGAGTTGTATATGCCAACCGGTAAAATTTCGAGCGTATGGCAGCTCACTGACAACCTGACTCTCAATGCCTATTACAGTTACGAGTTCCAGGCCTATCGCTATCCGGAAGATGGCGCCTACTGGAGTCCAATTGAAGGCCTGACTGAAAATTCCGAATTCATAACTCTTCAGCCCGGCGACCCGGTTCGCGCCGGATTGAAAGGCCGGGGTTTTTCCGAGGACACAGGGGACTACGGTATTAATCTGCAGTACTACATCCAGCCTTGGGGGCTGGAAACCAGCCTGGTTTATATCAACCATACAGACAAGAATCTGCACGGTTTGGTGGGTGTTCCGGGTAGCAGCAATACGCCCGCCCCCGATCTGGACGCGGGTGTTGTTTACCTGGGGGAGTTCAAATGGGTATTCAAGAATGATATCGAGTTGTTCGGTTTTGCCCTGGCCAAGGAGATCGCCGGCGTCAGCGTGGGCCTGGACGTTGTTTATCGCAAGGATACAGGGCTGGCACCTGAGTTCACTGCTTCTCTGTTGCAAGGGGGCGTCGACTTCAAGGGCGCCGACTCCGATAATTACCCCGGTGCTGTCGGCGATTCGTGGCATGTAAATATCAACGGCCTGACCTTCCTCAACGCCGACTGGGGCCTGTGGGATGGTGGCACCGCTCTGGTCGAGGCGACTTTTTCCATGTTGGACAGCTGTAATGAAAACTGCCAGTTATTGGACCGCAGAGTCAGCGAGGACCGCGTGGTTAGCCAGATATTCGCCCTTTTCAAACCGACCTGGTTTCAGGTGCGCCCGGGCTGGGATATGAGCGTCCCGATGAGCGTGAACTACACCATCGACGGAGAAAAGGCGCTCATAAGCGCCGGGGGCGACGAGGAAGGAGGCAGCGCCAGTATCGGGGTACAGTTCGATATCAACCAGAAATGGCTTGTGGGCGGAGCCTACAATATCCGCTTCGGTCCGGTACTGGCCGGCACCGGTGGCCTGTTAAAGGACCGCGACAATGTGACTTTCACCATCAAGCGGACTTTCTAGGGCTCTCGTGAGGGCTGGCCTGCCGTTTTTTTATAGGGCGACGCCCTCTTCGTGGATCAGGGTGCGACCGATCTCCGGCATACGCACATCCGGCTCGTTAGAATCCATGCGGTAGGTCATGATGGACGCATCCGAGTCACCCGGGACGATACTGAATAGGCATAGACCAGGATCCGGGCCTGCGCTGGGCCTCGTGCGGGAGGCGGCGGCGACAGGTCCTTACAAGCTCCGCGATGGGACAGGAGCGCCGTCCGGCGCAATCAGCGTATCGGCTGCAGTTTCACGACATCCGCCAGTTTCCGGTGCAGCTTTGCGACCTGCCCCTTATTGCTACTGACGAAATTCTGACTGATGGACTCAACCTGATCCAGGTATACGTCAAGATTATGTTCCGAGAGCACCAGACCGAAGCCGTGGGGGGAATGCTCGATTGCCCTCCCGATTTTTCCGGCCAGTTTGTCACCGTAGTGAAGCCCGTCCCCAAACCACGCCTTTTCGGCCTGGCCTCTGGGATAAATCGGCTCCGCAACCACCTGCTCCTCCGCCTGGAAACCCAGAACATCGAACGGACTACTGTCATGGGCCTCGGCCACAGCCCGGTTCACCCTGAGCACCTCTGCGTGGGCATCCCGCCAGAGATCTCCCTGTCCCAGGCGGTACCAGAAATCTACGAAGAAGGCGTGTACCGGGGTGAAGAAAAGCGTGGTTTCAATGCCATTACGATGGCAGAAATCCAGTAGATCGGCGAGCAGTTCAATATTTTCCGGGAGGCGAAAGCTACCCAGGTTTTTTACGTTAAGCCCGAACCTGGCATTGTAGAGATACCCGGCAGTACCCGAGAGTCGCATGCCTACCTGAGACCAGGCACCATCGGAATAATATCTCCTCGGGAGGTTTTCCGGGCGCCTGACCGCCCTCACACTCTGCCGCAACATGTCCCACGAGAACAGTGTCGCTCTCACGTCACTCATCCGCTGAAGCAGAAAGTCCGCCGAATGGAATCCGTCATCAGATCTGACCAACCGCCGGTCGTCGAAACCGGGGCGCGACAAGGGTTCAGTGGTCACGAGGGCGAGAAAATCCAACCCGATGACCAGCCGGCTCAGCGGGCTTCCGGCATGGGTATGCCTTACCATGGCGTCGAGCTCGTGCACGGTCAGGCCGGGCATGGAGGCATTGTAAGCTGGATATCTATCATCCCCACCCGAAGAAAGGCGCAGGGAGCCCGACCGGGACGTCCCGATGACCAGTGTGTCCGGCTTCAGCCTGGTGACATGATAGGGCTTGTACAGGCGCATATTCGGAAACTGATCGATCCGACTGAGCAGGTTGCCGCCACCGTCCCTGAGACGATACAGCAACAGCGGATCGACCCAGTAATTCACCAGGCCCACCGACACGGTCAGACCCAGCGTGGCGATAATGATGAGAAAGAGGTGCCGTCGCATCGCTAGAACTGAAAGTAGATGAAGCGGGAGATGGCGGAGAGATTGAGTATCGAGACGGTGATCAGGCCCGCAGTTAAAGCCGCATAGCGAAACCCGGGCTTCCAGCGAAAAGATCCGGGTCGCAGCGGTGCATTATCCGCCACCAATACCGGGCTGTAGTCAGCCATCAGTTCCTGAGTGCAGGGCAACAGCCAGCATATGGCCGCCGAGGCAGCGACCAGCAGGTATATCTCGGCGTAGCCCGGCAGACTCACCCCTGCCCATAGGGACGCCTCGCGCACCAGGCTGTCTGCCAGTACGCCGTTCAACAGCGCGCCTCCCTGCGTCGAGAAATCGAGAAATCCAGAATGTATGATGGACCAGGCCACCCCCACATCGGTGGCCCTGAACAGTACGAAGGCAATCGCCCAGGCGGTGAAAGTCACCAACAGGAACAGCGGCTGAAGTACGGGCGCCGAGGCCAGCGTCTGTAATCCTGCGCGAACCACCAGGGTGCGCCAGCCGTGATTGAGGCAGAGATACATACCGTGAAGCCCGCCCCAGAGCACGAACGTCCAGGCGGCTCCATGCCACAGACCGCCGAGCAGCATGGTGAGCATCAGGTTGCGATAGCGCCTGAATACGCCGTGTCGATTGCCGCCAAGCCCGATATACAGGTAGTCCCTGAGAAACCGGGACAGGGTCATATGCCAGCGACGCCACATCTCGATCATACTCCGGGACTTGTAGGGCGAGCGGAAATTTTCCGGCAACCTGATGCCGAACAGTCGCGCGCTGCCGATGGCCATATCGCTGTAGCCGGAGAAATCGAAATAAATCTGGAAACTGAAACCGAACGTGCCCAGCAGGGCGTCCACGGTTCTGATCTGTTCTCCGCGGGCCGCCGCATCGAACACCGGGTCAACGATGAGGGCCAGCGAATCGGCCATTATCACTTTCTTGAACAGTCCAAAGCCGATGAAACTGAGCCCCACCACGAGGTCCGTGGGCAACCTCGCCCGGTCCCGCACTTGTTCAAACTGCGGCATCATCTCCTTGTGATGCACGATCGGCCCCGCGATGAGCTGGGGGAAGAACAGGACGAACAGGGCATAGTGGTGGAACTGGTACTCCCGGCATTCACCACGAGAGACATCCACCAGGTAGGCTATCTGCTGGAACGTGAAAAACGAGATCGCCAGAGGCAGGGTAATCTCGGGTATCGGTATCAGCCATTGACCGAGCGCATTCAGTCCCTCAAGGAAAAAGCCCGTGTACTTGAAGTATCCGAGCAGCCCGAGATTGAAACTGACCCCCGCGAACAACCAGGCGCGATTGCGCTGTGGAGCACCCCGCGCCAGCACTTTGCCGAAGGCAAAATTACCCGCGATCGACGCGGCGATCAGCAGCAAGTAGACCGCTTCCCAGCTGGCGTAGAAAACCAGTGAGGCAAAGGCCAGCCAGATGATCTGTTTCTCGGTGGTCGCTGATCGCGCGAGGAACTGAAAGGCGATGAAGGCAACGGGCAGGAAGAGAAACAGGTATTCGAAAGAATTGAATAGCATGCGCGCTATGAACCCGGCGAAAAGCGCGCCTATTATAACCGAGGCCAGAGCGGCATCAAGGAAGGTTTGTCACACCTGCCGGGCACCGGCTTACTCTACGTCAATATCCGCGCCCGGGATCCCACTGCCGGTAAAGGGAACGCATCATGCAAAGGCCTGATCAGCCATGACGAGGTGACATCATTCGTGGCGGAGGCACCCTGTGCCTTACAGCGCTGCGCGAGGACTTCCCTCAAACGCCTTTGCCATCTCCAGCTCCTTTAGAGCTTCCTCCGTGCGCCCGAGAAGCGTCAGGACCTGGGCCAGCTCCTGGTGGGCGGCGGCGCTGGGCTGGTTGCGGATAAGGGAACGGTAGGTGGAAGCGGCCTCTTCAAGCTTGCCCTGCTGGACAAGAATGCTACCCAACTGGTCGTAGGGAACCGCATTCCCGGGGTCCACCTCGATCGCTTTACGCAGACTGGCGATGGCCTCATCCACGCGACCCTGCTGCAGCAGCACGATCCCCAGCCCGCTGTAAGCCTTGCTGCTTGGGTCATTCGCAAGGACTTTGCGGAAATAGGTTTCGGCCTCGGCGAACTCGCCGCTTCGCGCCAGGGATGCCGCAAGGTTGAATTGGGCAGTTTCAGACTCAGGATCCAGCTCCAGCGACTTGCGATACATCTCTACCGCCTCGTAGGACAACCCCTGCCGTTCCAGCACGAACCCCAGGTCGTTGTAGATAGCAGGTTGCGGCTCGATCGTCAGAGACTCACGATAGTGGGCTTCGGCCAACTCAAGCTCGCCGATATCGATCGACGCGAGAGCCATGTTGTTGTGGGATTTCCAGTGCTTCGGGTCAACCTCCAGGGCCTTCTCCAATGCGACTACTGCTTCCTCGCTTTTGCCCTGCTGAAACAACGCGAACCCCTTGGCGTTCAGCAACTCCACGTTTTCGGGTTCGACGTCGAGACCGCGGTCGTACGCCCGCACGGCTGCCGGGTAGTTGCCGGTCCGCTCGTTGGCTATGCCCGCGCGCAGGAAGGAGTAGGCATCCAGGAACTGCTCCTTGATCTGCGCGATCGAGTCGGCGGGCAGCGGGACGAACTCAGGGATGTTAGCGGCACCGTATTCACCCGTGAAGCGATCGAGTACCACGGGCGGCGTGGAGTTGCCTTCCTCGTCAATGTGGGTCAGGAACAGCTGGGTGTAGGGTGTATTGGCCTTGGATGAGAAGACCAGCCAGCGGCCGTTCGACGAGAAGCTGTGCCAGGAGTTCATGCGCGACGTGTTGGCGCGCAGGCGTCGGGCCTCGCCCCCGTCTGCAGGGATGATGTAGAGCTCGCTGTCCGGCATGAGCAGCATGTAGTTTTCCGCCTTGGTAAAGACAATCCACTTGCCGTCGGGCGAGAATTTGGCGAAGAAATTGCTCATGCCGTTGTGCGAGGCGCCCTCTATGGGTGCGGCAATACCCCCTCGCCCATCGTTGAACGGCACGCGATAAAGATCGAACTTGAACGGTTCCTTGTCTTCGATGAACTCGGGGACATCGTTCTCGTTCAGCAAAATGCTGCTGGCGTTGGCAATCGACTGCTTCTGGTAGACTTTTGTACGGGCGAAGACGATCGACTGGCCATCGGGGCTCCAGGTGGGGTTGCTCTGGACGTATTCGGGGTCGTCTGCACCGGGCAGCGGTGTATAGGTACCGTTTACCGTGTCGTAGACCACGAGGATGCCCTTGATCGGGAAAAAGAGCTGGGAGAATTCAATCCCCGGGGTCGCCACGAACACCGCCCGGTCTTTCACGGTGCTGATCACATAGCGGCCATCGGGCGAGACCTGGGAGAGGAGCCCGAAGGTCGCCTCACCATCATCTTTCCTGTAGTCGCTCCAGGTGATGATCTTCTCGTCATTCAGCACCATCTGCTCGGATACAGGAAGAATGGCATAACCTCCCTTATCGTTGCCGTAGTCCACGTCGAGGCCCAGGACACCGCCGTCGCCAGAGAAGGAGTGGCAGTTCCCGCAGACGGGCAGATCGTCCAGAACGATCGGCGGCTGCTCTTCGGAGTCAACCGAGCCGAAACGCCAGCGGATGCGCGAGGGGTCCTGGACGGCGGAAATGAAAGGAAGGGGGACTTCGCGATAAAAAATCGAATCCCCGACCGGGTCCGTCGATGTGCGGATGCGAACGCTTGCGGCGGAGGCGGCATTACCCGCCGGTCCCACGCCGATGACCGCCACCTCGGCATCCTGCTGCGTGGATTGTCGTTTTATTTCCGCCCAGTCCTCCCGGGAGGGGCGCCAGCTCGGCTCTGTCGTGGGGAAGCGCAGCATCTCGTCCTCACCATCGAATCTCAGCAGGACCTCCCACTGCCCTACACCCCCGGTTGTGTCGTTCCATTTGAAAGTCGGGGCGACGATCTCCGGAGGAAACAGGGTCTCATCCAGGGGATAGGTGATTTCGATAGAGCCGGAAGGCCCGGTTGGAAATGTGAGTGGCGCTATCGGGGCGGGATCCCGCTGGCAGGCGCCCAGGGCGAGCGCCGCGGTAAAATACAGTATGGCCCTCGTCGAGGCCCCCCAGAGACGTGCACGTACGCCGCCTCGTTTTTTTTGTCGCGGGCCCATCACTTCGGATTATTGTCCTTTATTCATTTATTCATTAGGGAAATCAGCAGGAATTTCACCGGGCGGCCTGCCCGGCCTCTTGTCTGGAGACTATCCGGCGAGTGTGGTGGATAGGATATTCCAAGTCAATGTAGCGACCCGCTGCCGACGCCCCGCCAATAGCCCCACGATGCTTGCGGTCTCTCGATCGCCATCGAATTTGACAGGCCGAGAGAGACCGTCTATACCAATCTAGTCGGGGAAGTATTGTCTTCTCGCAGCGGTGTATTGCATCTGACAAAGCTGGATATGGCCGCAACAGAGCTCGGAGAATCAGAATGAAAAAGCGCTGTTTAAGTACCTTATTTGCCGTCGTGGTATTCGCAACCGCCACCGCCGCCCAGGCGGCCGTCCATCGGGTTTATCCGGGCGATTCAATCCAGGCAGCCATTGATACGGCCGCGCCGGGCGACACCATCCTCGTGGAGCCCGGGGAGTATACAACCGAGAACGAGTATTTCGGCCTCCGGATCTCCACCGACAACCTCCGCCTGATCGGCAAGGTGAAGAAGGGCCGGGGCGACGCGGGCAAGGTCATCCTCAGCCACTCCGGGGCTCAGGAAACCG
Source organism: Halieaceae bacterium (assembly GCA_024640505.1). Lineage (GTDB taxonomy): Bacteria > Pseudomonadota > Gammaproteobacteria > Pseudomonadales > Halieaceae > JARRPM01. Next base: position 1,988 of record JAHEEV010000003.1, on the reverse strand, counting down.
GGGTCTACGCGGCTCCTGCCGCTTGTGGGCCCGAGGTCCCGGTGGGAGGGTGTGCGGACGAGCTCCAGGGCTTCTACATTCGCGGCTTCACGGTGCAGGACTTTCCGGGCAACGGAATCCAGACCCGCTTCGTGAACGGTTTCAAGATCATCCGCAACGAATCGTCGAACAATCGCCATAACGGCATCTATCCGACCATCTCCGCGAACGGGCTGGTCCAGAACAACGTCTCCTACGGCGCGCTGGACACCGCGATGTGGGTGGCGGCCTCCCAGAACGTCCGGGTCATCGGCAATGACCTTTCCAACAGCCCGATAGGCCTCGAGGTCAACGTATCGGTTGATATCGAGGTCATGCACAACGACGTCTACGACAACACCGTCGGCATCGCCCTGTTCCATCCGAACTCGGCCGGCAACCTGCCGCGTCCGGACATGGGGAACTGGGTGGTCGAGCACAACAACGTCTATAGCAACAATCTGCCGAATCCCGCGCCTCCGACCAGCTTCCAGGGCGCCCTGCCGCCAGGCATCGGGATCCTGGTGATGGGCGTGTCCGACAACGTGATCGCGAAGAACACGGTCGAGAACAACGACTTCGTCGGAATCGGGGTCCTCGGATGGTGCACCGCGACCAGCACCATCCCCGAATACAATTGCGTCGAAAAGCCTCCGTTCATCGACAATGTTTTTTACGATCCTTCCGTGAACAACAATCTGGTCTCGCAGAACAAGGTGAGAGGCAACGGCACTAACCCGCCGCCTTTAGGCCCTCCCCTCGAAGACCTGGCCGCGGACCTCACCTACGCCTCCGCCGGCGCGCTCGCCGGCGAGTCGTCGTCGGGCAACTGCTTCAAGAAAAACAAGCCCGAGGGTTTCACTTATTTCTCCACCGAGCCCGACGGCGAGCTGCCCACGGACGGCTGCTAGCTGTCCTCGCCAGCCGACCTGAGACCCGAGGCCGCGTGAGCGGCCCGGGAACCCCGAGTCCGACCCCAGGCTAGATGATCTTAGTGTCTGAGGATTCCCCTGCCGAAACGATCCAGTCCCATGGCTGCTCGATCAACCTGCGTCGAGTAGCGGGCCCTGCGGCCCGTGAGCTGTTCTTCAGCTGCCAGCCCCCCGCCGAAGTGGTGGATGCGGGTTCTCAGGCAGAAGCCATCTACCGCGCGATACTCGACACCCTCGAAACCGAGGGCGGCAGTTACGAATCAATCGTTTCTGAGACGGTTTTCCTGCGAAATGCCCGGGCCGATATTGATTCCACACGCGCGGCACGCGAGCGAGTGCTCAATCAACGCGAAGCGATGTCTCATCGACCCGCCAGGGCTGAGATCCAGCAACCCCCCCTGAACGACGGGACCAACCTGGAGGTTTTGATCCAGGCGGTCCTCCCCGATCATCCACTTCGGGCCGAGGTCATTGAGGCCAGTTCCAACTGCGACTGCACCGAGTGCACCCGTTCTCACGGCCTGCGGGTCCACGTGGGCGACGAGGTCCGTTTTTATGCGGGTGGTCTCTACGGGGGTGGTGAGTGTGCCTACGAGCAGACTCACGCCATGTTCGGTGTGGCCGAAAACCTGCTGCAGCAGGCGGGAATGGAATTCAGCGACGTCATGCGCACCTGGATCTATCTGCCGGAGATGGAACGTGATTACCCGGACCTGAACCGGGCGCGACGCGAGTTCTTCGAGGCACGGGGTATAGATCCGATTCCGGCCAGCACCGGCATAGGTGCCGGTCTGGTGCCTGCAGTGCACGATATCTGCCTGGGTGTGTATGCTGTGAAGTCAGTTCCACCGACCAGGCGAACCGTCATGACCACCCCCACGCTCAATGAAGCCCCGCAGTATGGCTCTGACTTTTCCCGCGGTATGCGAGTCGCTGAAACGAACAAGGTCGCGCTCCTCGTCTCCGGGACCGCGAGCATCGATGAGACAGGCGCGACCGTGCACCTGGATGACTTCGAGGCCCAGGCTGACCGCATGC
>JAHEEV010000131.1 GCA_024640505.1 Halieaceae bacterium | reverse complement strand
GGCCCGTCATTCAAGGAGGAGCCCAGCGCGGAATTTGCGGCGGAGGAACTGTATCCGGTCCGCTCCACCGGTTTCCGGGAGGTGTATGCCCGCCGCGATGCCGAACTGGCCTCCTATCGCAAGGTGACTATCGAAGCGATGAATGCCCGGGACGTGCGCATTGTCACCACCGGTGGTTCCGGGGGTCTTGGCCGGGACTGGCAGATGACCCCGGAGCGGGAGCAGGCCCTGCAGGAGCGCTGGGGCGCGGCGGCCGGGCGCGCATTTTCCGGTTACGAGCAGTCCTCCGACGGGGAGCAGGTGCTGCGAATCACCTCGGAGCTGACCCGTGTGGTCCAGGGCATGACGTCCTTTACGGGCGGGTCCGCAGCGGGAGGATCACCCGGGGGCTCCTCGGCGAGCGCGGATATCTACGTGGAGTTCCGTCTCTACGACCAGGACAGCGGTCGATTGCTGGCCGTGATCAGGGATGACCGCTCTATCCCGGCCCAGCAGTGGTCTCGCACTGCCGGTGCGGGCATTGTCAGTGTGTTTGATTCCTGGGCGGCGTTGTTGCATACCCGGGTATCGGGCAGATAGCGAAGTGACGCCAGTGGCCTGCCGGCCGCGACATGTCGCGATCCGGCGGGCAGCGCATCAACAGCAGGATTGGTCGGTGGGTTTCTCTGAATCCCTGCCGTGGTCTTCCTGCCAGACGGCCAGGCCCAGAATGCCAGTGTAAAGCGCAAGAATAATTGCCATGATATATCCCTCTGTAGTTGTCAGTCGGTTCTTTTGCGTTCCGACCTGGGATTCAATGTATGGGCGACACTAAAATTCTTCAAATGGCCAATATTCAGTAATATAATGAACTAGATTCATATTAGATGGCTCGCCAGGTGTGATTCCATGGACATACGCGATCTCGGACGACTGGATCTCAACCTGCTGGTAGCGTTGGAAGCGCTGCTGGAAGAGCGCAATGTGTCGAAGGCGGCAGAGCGCCTGTTCATTACCCAGTCGGCCATGAGCAAGACGCTGGGCAGGCTGCGGGAGGTATTCGACGACCCGCTCTTTGTGCGCCGTCACGCCGGCATGGTTCCCACTCCCAGGGCCGAACAACTGGCGCAGCACCTGCCCCAGGTGCTGCAGGCTGTGCAGGCGATGTTCCAGCCCGATGAATTCGATCCCGCGACCTTCAGCGGGGAGTTCAATTTAATGGTGCAGGGCCATATGGGAGTCTGGTTTATCCCCGAACTGCTCGCGCGTCTCAATACGATCGCTCCCGGCGTCCGGTTGCGGGCTGTTTCCCATACGGACGAGTTGTACGAAAAGCTCGCCGACGGCCAGCTGGACTTTGTCCTGCACGCAGAGCGACACCAGTATCCTCCCGACCTGCAACTGACTACTGCCGGATTTGCGCCGCCGACGCTGCTGGCGCGAGCGGGGCATCCGCTGGAGGGCCGGGAGCTGAGCTGGGAGGACATACTGCAGTACCCGCAGGTGATGCTGCTCCTGTCCGAGATTGCGGAGATCCAGATCCTCGCGGAGGAGGACTCGCCATTCCTCCGTCACGAACGGGGCGTGGTGCCGCAGTTGGAAACGGACAACCTGTTCACGGCTGTCCAGCTGGTGAGGAAATCGGACTATCTCTTCGCCGCGCCGCCCCTGTTCGTGGAACAGGACGACCTGGCGCGGGATATCATCTCCCTGCCATTGCCCGGCGGCGAGGAGGTGGTGGTTCGCTATGTAGTGGTCCGGCATGATCGCATCGTGAACTCGCCGGCCCATGAATTTCTCTATGGCGAAATTATCGCGACGATCGAGGCGTTTCGCGCGCGCCACGGGTTGCCGACCCTGGCCGAGATGCGCGCCTTGCGCAATCTGGAGTACTGACCCTGCATCGTGCCCAACGGAGGCGGTTCCTGCTATTCTGGATAGAACGTTATGGCATAACAGCAACAAGGAAATAACAGGGATGACTTTCTGGTATAGCGACCGTTCGTGGGCAGGTCTGTGCACCTTGTTGGTGGTCCTGGGTACTTGCCCCGGCCTGGAGGCAGCGGAGGTGAAGGACAGCCTGGAGGTGGTCTCCGGGACCAACCGCAGCGCCGCCCAGACCCAGGAGAAAATAGATCAGCTGTCGCGGGAGACCCGCGACCTGCTGGAGGAGTACCGCAAGCTGAAAGATGGCTCCGAGTACCAGGCCGCTTACACCCGGGAACTGGAGCAACTGGAGCAGGCGCAGCAGGCACAGATCGAGGATCTGCAGCGGCAGATCACCCAGGCCAGGGTTACCCGCCAGCGCATCGTACCGCTGATGCGCAGCATGGCCGATGCCCTGGAGAAGTTCGTCGTACTTGACCTGCCGTTCCACCATGAGGAGCGCATCGGTGCCGTGCTGCAGCTGAAGCAGCGCCTTAACGAGCCGAGCCTGTCGGTGGCGGGCAAATTCCGGTTGTTGCTGGAGGCCTATCAACTGGAACAGGCTTACGGGGACAAAGTGGAGGCCTGGCGGGGGCCACTGCAGTTCGAGGGCGAGCAGCTCTCCGTGGAGTACCTGCGGGTGGGTCGCGCCGCGCTCTATTTTCAGAGCCTGGATGGTGAGTCCAGCGGTTACTGGGATGCTGCCGGCCAGGCGTGGCAATCGCTGGACCCGGACTACAACCGCTCCCTGGCACAGGCCATGCGGGTGGCAAGGAACCTGACCGCGCCCCAGCTGTTGCAGCTGCCCATGCCCGGACCCGGGAGCGAGTCATGAAGCGGGGGCTGCCTGTCCTGGGCCTGCTGCTCCTGTTGACCGGAACAACGGTCGCGGCCCAGACGGCCGCTCCCCCGCCACAGATCACCGACCTGGACCAGTTGCTGCAATCCGTCCGGGAGCAGCAGCGCGAGCAGCGCGAACTGAACCGGCGCCGGGAGCAGCAGTTTCTGGCGGACAAGCAGCGCCAGGCATCACTGCTGGCAGAGGCCCGGCGGGATTTCGAACGTCGTCAGCGGGAGAACCAGCCGCTGCTCGTCGTGACGGAGCGCAACAAGGCCGAAATCACGCGGCTCGAGCAGGCGCTGGAAGACGTGGTGGACGAGATGGGCGATCTCGCCAGCACCTTTCGTGAGTTCGCCGGCGACTTCTCCGCCGTGCTCGGACAATCCATGATCAGTGCCCAGCTGCCGGAGCGCGCGGAGCAACTGCATGACCTGGCGGCCGGCCAGGGCCAGCCGACGATCGAAGAGATCCAGTCGCTGTGGCTGCTGCTGCAGGAGGAGATGACCGAAGCCGGCAAGGTGCGCCTGTTCGAGGCGCCGGTGATCACGGCGGACGGGACGGCGCAGCAGGCACGGGTGTTGCGCGTCGGTACCTTTTCCGCCTACCGCGAGGACGATTTCCTGCGCTATGTGCCGGAAACCGGCGAACTCCTGGTGCTGAGCCGCCAGCCGGCGGCGCGCTACCGCAGCGCCGCCCGCGAATTTGCCGCCGCCTCCGGTGGCATGGCGCCCGTCACCGTGGATCCCACCCGGGGCAGCCTGCTGGGCATGCTCAGCTACACGCCCAGCCTGCGCGAGCGCATCGAACAGGGCGGTGTGATCGCCCTCATCATCCTCGGCCTGGGCGCCATCGGCCTGCTGCTCAGCCTCTGGCGCGGGATCTATCTCAGCGTGACGTCACTTCGTATCCGCAGGCAAATGGCCGAGGTGGGCAATCCGCGGGCCAGCAACCCCCTGGGTCGTGTGCTGCTGGCCGTGAAGGGCGTGCCCCTTGACGAGGAGGAATTACTGCAACTGGCCCTGGACGAGGCGGTCCTGCTGGAGCTGCCTGCGCTGGAGCGCGGTAATGGTGTGATCAAGCTGCTGGCGGCAACCTCGCCGCTGCTGGGCCTGCTGGGTACGGTGACCGGCATGATACTCACCTTCCAGGCCATCAGCCTGTTCGGCACCGGCGACCCGAAACTGATGGCGGGCGGGATATCCCAGGCGCTGGTGACCACGGTGCTGGGGCTGGTGGTGGCCATACCGCTGCTGTTCAGTCACAGCGTCATCGCGTATATCTCCCGTGCGCTTATCCAGCGACTGGATGAGCAGTGCGCCGGTGTCCTGGCTCGCACGGCCGAGGAGCGGGAGGGCTAGCGGTGCCCATCGTCAATGCCATCCGTGATTTTATCGGGCTGGGCGGGCCCGTACTGTGGGTGATATTCCTGGCCTGCCTGTTGCTCTGGCTGTTGATCATCGAGCGCGTCTGGTTTGTGCGCATCACCTGGCCGCCACGGGCGCGGAGGCTCATTGCCGAGTGGGAACACCGGCAGGACCGCCAGTCCTGGCGGGCCAAGAAGATACGCGAGGCCACCGTATCCAGGGCCAGTATGGAACTGCATGCGCTGTTGCCGCTGATCCAGATGCTGGTCGCCCTGTGTCCCCTGCTCGGACTGCTGGGCACGGTGCTCGGCATGATCGGTGTCTTCGAAGTGATCGCCGTTTCGGGCAATGACGACGCCCAGGCCATGGCCCGGGGCGTCTATCGGGCGACGATCCCGACCATGTCCGGTCTGGTGGTCGCCCTGACCGGTATCTTTTTCACGGTGCGCCTGCGCCGGCTGGCCGACCGCGCCACCAGCCGCCTGATAGGCAGCCTGACCCTGCACCAATCCGGTTCCAAGGAGTTCAGTCGATGACAGCAAAGCGCCACCTGCCGGTGGAGGATGATACCGAGCTGGACATGACCCCGATGCTGGACATCGTGTTTATCATGCTGATCTTCTTCATCGTGACCACCTCTTTCGTCAAGGAATCCGGCGTCACGGTCAGCACTCCCCAGGCACAGACCGCCTCGCAGCAGGAGAATGCCAATATTTTTATCGCTATCACCGCAGCCGGGGAGGTGTGGATCGATCGCCGGCCCGTAGACCCGCGTTCGGTGCGCGCTATCGTTGCCAGGTTGCATGCAGACAACCCGGAGGGCTCGGTGATCATCCAGTCGGACGCGGAGGCTTCCACCCGCATGCTGGTGGAGGTCATGGACCAGGTACGCCTGGCCGGTGTAGAGGGCATCGCCATCGCCGCGGACAAGAGCGGGGAGTAACCAGTGTCCCGGTCTCTCCAAAAACCGTGCTCTTTGCCACGCAGGCGCTACAGGTCATGCCTGCTGGCCCGGTATTGACCCATGCGTTTCCTGATCGCCCTCGCGGGTGCCCTACTGATCACCGTCCTGGTTTTTCTGTTCATGCGCGGCCTGATAGAGAATCGCCGGGAAGAGGGCGTCGAGCTGGTCGTGTATAACAACGTCGAGATCCTGCGCCAGGAAGAGCCGGAGGAAGAACCCGACGTGGAGGAGGACCAACCGGAAGAGCCGCCGGAAGAACCGACCATGGATGCCATGGACGTGATTCAGGTCAGCCCGCCCACACCGGAGCCCGCCACTGAACTCGAGATCCCGGCGCTGGACCTGGCCATGGGGGATATCAGCATACAGGCGGTGGGAGATCGCTGGCGTGCGCCACTGGGTCGCGGCGCCGATGTCGTCAATATGGCCGGGGGCGGGCAGGATGCCCGGGGCTATGTGGAGGTCGTGCCGTTCAATACCCGGCGCCCCAACGTGCCGGAAGTGGCCTGGCAGAACCAGATCGACGGATGGGTACTGGTGGCGTTCACCATTACCCCGGAAGGCCGCACCCGGGACGTGCGGGTACTGGACGCGCGTCCGCGGGGCGTGTTCGAGGAGAAAGTGGTATCCGCGGTGGAAGACTGGCAGTACCGACTCAATTTTTCCAGCCGCAACCAGTACGACGTCACCCTGACCCAGAAGGTCGACGTATTGTGGCAGAACTACCCCCAGAACCTGCCCAATGTGGATTGACGGATCGCGACGCCGCGCCGCGCGCGCAGTCTCTGTGCTCACGGTGTCCTGCCTGTTGGCCAGCGGAGCCGTTCAGGCGGAGCAGGGCCAGTATCGCAGCCGTGTGCAGATTACGCCCCCCGGGGAGGTAAGCCAGGGTCGCGTGCTCTCGGTCGAGGAGCTGGAGCAGCAGATCAATGCCCTGGACGACCCCTATGCCAAATCCAGCGCAGGTCGGCACCTGGCGCGGCACTACGTGGAGCAGAAAGAGTACGACAAGGCCGTCGAGTATTACCGCACAGCGCTGGCGGCCAGGGGACTCTCGGATATTGCCAATCGGGAGATGCTGCGGGAACTGGCCCAGGTCTACCTGCTGAGCGAGAATTACGCGGCGGCGGCTGCGACACTGGAGCGTGCCCTGCGTATCGACCTGGTGCCGGCTCCGGGGGATTATCTGCTGCTGGCCACCGCTCAGTACCGACTGGGGAATTATGTGGCCGTTGTGGCTGCCCTGGATGCGATGCAGGGCAAGCGCCTGACACTGGATATCGCCCAGATGCGACAGGCCCTGGCCCTGTATTACCGGGCAGGTGCCTGGGGCCAGTGTGAAACCCTGTTGCTGCGCCTGCTGGAATTGGAGCCGAACAACCCGGATAACTGGCACCAGCTCGCTGCCGTCTATCTGCAACAGAACAAGCGGCGCCAGGCACTGGACCAACTGGTCCTGGCCAGGGAGAAGTCCGTGCCCTTCCAGGCGAGCGATCTGGTCCTGCTGGTGGACCTGATGGCGGTCAACGGCAATCCGTACGGAGCCGCCGATACCCTGCGACAGGCGCTGCAGTCCGGGGAGACCCCGGCTAATGCAGCCAATTACCGCAAGTTGTTCGAACTGTGGTTCCAGGCCAGGGAGAGCCGGCAGGCCAGTGCGGCGCTGGTGCAGGCCGCCCGGTTGAGTGGCGATACCGAACTCTATCTCTACCTGGCACAGCTCCAGATGGAGGAGGAGAACTGGCAGGGCATGCAGCAGACCATGCTGGCGGCCTGTGCCAACCAGCTGGAGGACCGCTATGTGAGCCGGGCGAACCTGTTCCTGGGTGTCAGCCAGTTGAAGCTGGGTGACCAGGAGGGCGCCCGGCGGTCCCTGATCAACGCCACCCTGGTTGGCGGCGCCGGTGCGCAGGCGGGTCAGTGGCTGGAATACATGGGGGCGGAACCCGCGACGGAGGATGAAGCGCGGCGCGTCGTGGGACCCTGCTACGGCTCTGAAGGCAAGCAGCGCCAGGTCGCCTCACGCTCCACCCGCGCGGGAGCAGGGCGGGATGCCACTGTCGCCGACGCCGGAGCGGAAGGGGAGGAATTCCAGTTCAAGACGCTGCCTGCCCGGCGGTTGTTCTACGCCGAATATGACATGCCCCTGGCGGAGCTCGCGGCACAGCTCAAACCGCTCGCGGTGAAACTGGGTGTCTCCCTGGTAAAATCCGGAGGCTCGGCAGACGGGCCGCTGCAGATTATTGTGCCCGCCGGCGGTGAGGAGGGCGCGTTACAGCTGGCAATGCCCAGCCGCGGCTCCCCCCGGGCGGGGGGACAATACCGTACCCGCCGCACCAGCCCGGCGCGTGCTGCCTACCGGATCCGGCAGGGAAGCGCCGGGGAACTGGCCGGCGCATGGCTGGAATTTTCCGGATCTCTGCGGGAGGCCGGCTATGAACTCAGTGGCGAACAGCGGCTGGTCTTTCTTCCCCCGGGTGGGGGTGACAGCGACTCTGTGGGGGTTGAAATGCAGATTGGTATCGTCGAATGAAGCACTTTTCCCGAGCACACAGAGCCGCCTGGCTGGTACTGGCGGTGATACTGGCGTTACCGGCGGGCTGCGGCAGTTGCGGCTTTGACTGTGGCAGCGACGATGAGGACCGGGGCCCGGCGCTGCTCGACCTGGGTTTCACCGATGAGAGTGTGGAACAGCTGAAGCAGGTGGTTATCGAGGTGGATCGCATCACGCTGCGCCGCTCCGGCGCCGCCGACGTCATCATCGACACCTTCACCATCGAGGACCTGGACCTGGTTGCCGCGGATAGCTTCCAGGTCGACCTGCTGCAGTATCGCGGCCGGAACCAGCTCAGGGTGATCGAAGACCTCGAACTGGAGCCTGGCACCTACTCGGACATGCTGGTAGAGATCCTGGACGGGGATATCAACCGCTCCTACGTGCAGGAATCCGGTGACGACCTGAAGCCCCTCAACCTGGATGCAGGCTCACTGTCGCTGTCGGGGTTCGAGCTCGCTCCGGGTGACGAGTCGTTCGCAGTGGTGTTCAGCCTCGCCCAGTCGATCCGCTACCGTGCGGCCACGGACGACTACCTGCTCAGTGATGAAGGGGTCAGAGTGATTGATAGTACCCGCGCCGCCAGCGTCTCGGGGCGGGTTGACCGCGAGTTGTTCGATAATGCAGAGGGTTGTCGTGACAAAACCGACCCGGAGGTCGGTAACCGGGTCTACATCTACCGCCTCTCGAGCCAGGGCACGGCCACGCTGGGTGACGTTTATACCGACGGGAGCAGCACCGAGGTGCCGGATAACACACGATCGCCTTTTTCCGTCGCGGCGCTGGCGGAAGACGTACTCACGGGGAACTGGCAGTATGCCTTCGGTTTCCTGCCGGCGGACGACTATGTCCTGGCTTTTTCCTGCGATACCGAGGGCGATGATCCGGTCGATTACGATGGGTTCGTCGTGCCCCTGCCTGACGGCCAGGTGTACGAGATCGAACTCTCGGAAGGCGAGCGGGCCGCCTGCGACCTTGCCCCGGGGGCAACCTGTACCTGACGTTCCGCTGGATTGGACTATGCTTGAAGGAGTCAAACGGGAGAATTGTCGATGAGTGAGAACAGAATACCGGATTCAATGCCTGACTGGATCAGGGAGCACCTTGAACTGTATCTCAAGGACGGGGAGGCGGGTCACTACTGGGATGCATCCCTTGGTGGTGGTGAAGGCATGTTGACCACCCTGCTGCTGAAAACACAAGGGCGCAAATCCGGCAGACCACTGACTTTGCCCCTCATCTACCGACCCACGGACAGTGGCGGTTATTGCGTGATTGCCTCCAAGGGCGGCGCGCCGAGCCACCCGGCCTGGTTCCTGAACCTGAGCGCCGAGCCGAACGTAGAGGTACAGGTGGTCAATGACAAGTTTGCCGCCGTGGCCCGGGTGGCGGAGGGCGAGGAACGTGAACGCCTGTGGCAGATGATGGTCGACTACTACGCCCCCTACACGGACTACCAGGCGGCGACGGAGCGGCAGATTCCCGTGGTGGTGCTGGATCCCGCCTGAGCGGCGTTACCCGCTAGCGTTCCGCCCGGTACCAGATGGGGGATGACCAGGCCCG
>JAHEEV010000029.1:29972-33273 GCA_024640505.1 Halieaceae bacterium | reverse complement strand
GCGCCGGCGGAGATCAGGGTCAGGCCGGTGTAGCCCTGGAGGGCGCCACCCCCCAGTACGATAAACAGCGCTGCGCCGAGGGAAGCACCGGCGGTGACGCCGATCAGCGAGGGGTCGGCCAACGGATTACGGAAGAGGCCCTGGGTGGCGGCACCGCTCATGGCCAGAATGGCCCCCATCAGCGCCGCCAGCAGTACCCGGGGAAGACGGATCTGGCCGATGATCAGTGAGGCCCCGGACGGCTCCGCAAGGCCGAATGTCGCTGCCAGTCCGGACAGCACCTCTCGAGGGGAGAGTGGCACTGCGCCGCTGGCCAGTCCCAGCACGATACCGCATGGCAGTGCCAGCGCCAGGGCCAGGAGCAGGGCGCGGGCTCCACGCCTGCGGGTTAGGACCGCTACGCTAATAATCGACGCCCTTGCGCGCGGCGATGCCGGCGGTGAATGCATGCTTGATCTCCCGGACCTCGGAGACCGTATCCATGACCTCCTGCAACGCAGCGCCCCCACCTCGCCCCGTGACGACCACGCTCTGTGACGCGGGGCGGGATGCGATGGCGTCGAGGACTTCGGCCTCCGGCAGGTAGTCATAGGCCAGCATGTAAGTGAGTTCGTCCAGCACCACCAGGTCGTAGGACGGATCCTGCAGCATCGGCTCCGCCACGGCCCAGGTTCGCCGCGCCGCGGCTATGTCACCCTGGCGGTCCTGGGTATCCCAGGTAAAGCCGGTGCCCATCTGGTAGAGGGTGACCCGGGGGCAGTGCTCCCTGAGATACAACTCCTCGCCTGACATCTGCTCGCCCTTGATGAACTGCACGACACCGACCTTGTGTTCGTATCCGAGCGCCCGCATCACCATGCCGAAGGCGGAACTGGATTTGCCCTTGCCGTTGCCGGTCAGCAGGATCGCCACCCCGCGATCAACGCTGGCCGCCGCGATGCTCGCGTCGACACTGGCCTTCTGCTTTTCCATGGCTGCGCGGTGTTTCGCGTCACGTTTCTCATCGCTCATTTCGTATCTCCTGAGGGGCGTCCCGGCTTGCATCCACTCCGGCAAGAGCGATATTGTAGGGGGAAAATGCACCGGCGTCCTCCCGGTTCCGGTACCCTGTCCCCACTGACGTGATCGATGTAAGCCGTTTGCCTGTCTCTGCACCTACACGCGCCCGTATAGCGACCCTGTTGGGCCGGGAGCCCCGGGGTCTCGAAGATGTGGCTGTGTCCGGTCCCGCCGGTGAGCCGATGGTGATCCGGGTCGCCCCGCTGGTGGATGACAAACCTTTTCCCACGCTGTTCTGGCTGGTGGATGAGCAGCTGTCCTATCGGATCGACCAGGCCGAGGCCGGCGGCCTGATCAGGGTATTCCAGCAGCGCGTGGACGCAGACCCGGGCCTGCAGGCCGGCATGGATGCGGATCACCGGGCCTATATCCGGCTGCGAGAGCAGTATATGGACGCCACGGTCCGGGAGCGGCTCGAAAACCTCGGGTTCGGCGACGTGCTCGCCAGCAAGGGCATCGGCGGTATCGGCGATTTCAGCCGGATCCGCTGCCTGCACACCTGGTACGCCGCCCACCTGGTGGTGCCCAATACCATCGGTGCGATGCTGGATGAGTGGTGGGCGGCTCAGCCCTGAGTAGGCAGGTCCTGGGTCCAGACTACCTGCAGGTCGCGGGAAAGATACCGGTAGTTCCCACCGGCATCCTCGATGACGTCCTGGTAGCGGATTCCCATATCCAGTTTGCGCTTCACGCCGTCCTTTTCATACAGGTGTGACGCCACGCTCCAGGTCTCTCCGGTGTAGATGCTGTTGTGCCAGTCGCCCCACTGGTTGCCCACCAGGTGAAAGGTGGCGCTGTAGTCTCTGAGAATGTCCAGGCTGGCGATGAAGTCATCGAGTGACCCCGAACGAAAGCCCGGGCCCTCCTGGGTGAAATCCTCCGACATGATTTCCCGCATACGCTCGAACTGCCGGTCGTCCACGAACCGGGCGTACCTGATCGCCAGCGTACGCGGGATATCGCTCTCGTTCATGGCTGGTGCCTCCTGTGAATAGCGCTACTGAACTAATAATAGCCTGAGCGCAAACTCGTTGCCTGGTTTGTGCGACTCATGCAATGGGCACGGCCGAATGCTATAGTAGCCACCTTTTTTATCAGACAGGGAGACCCGTGTTCTGGTTGTCATGGTCAGTTGAGCGACCCCGCATTCACCCGGTCATGACCAGGTCGAACCGGCAACCCATCACAAGCGGATTTTCACTATGACGGCAAATACCGATGATCTTCGCATCCAGAAGACCAACGAACTGATCTCTCCACGGCAGTTGATCGCCGATATCGGCGTCAGTGAACAGGCGGCGGAGACCGTGGCCACAGCGCGGCGCACGATTCACAATATCCTCACCGGTGAAGACGACCGCATGCTGGTGATCGTAGGCCCCTGTTCCATCCATGATCCCGCGGCCGCACGGGACTACGCGGCTAAGCTGAAACAGGTGGCGGACACCGTCGCCGACGATGTGTTCGTGGTAATGCGGGTCTATTTCGAGAAGCCCCGAACCACTGTCGGCTGGAAAGGCCTGATCAATGACCCGGACCTGAACAACACCTTCCAGATCAACAAGGGACTGCACCTTGCGCGCCAACTGCTCGCGGATCTGGCGGAGATGGGGCTGCCCGCCGGTACCGAGTACCTGGACCTGATCAGTCCCCAGTACTATGCCGACCTGATTTCCTGGGGCGCCATCGGTGCGCGCACCACCGAGAGCCAGACTCACCGGGAACTCTCCTCCGGCCTGTCGTGCCCGGTAGGGTTCAAGAATGCCACGGACGGTGACATGCAGGTGGCCATCGATGCCATCCGCTCCGCGTCACAGCCGCACCACTTCCTGTCGGTGACGAAGGAGGGCAGCTCGGCGATTTTCCAGACCACCGGTAACGAGGACTGCCATATCATCCTGCGCGGCGGCAAGCACCCCAACTACGACATGTTCTCCGTGGAGGATGCCAGCGCGCTGCTGGCGCAGGCGGGTCTGCCCGCGCGCATCATGATCGACGCGAGCCATGCCAACAGCCGGAAGATACCCGCCCGGCAGGTGGACGTCGCCAGCGATATCGCGACCCAGGTGGCCCGCGGCAGCCGCAGCATTTTCGGTATCATGCTGGAGAGCAACCTCGTGGCGGGCCGCCAGGACGTGGTGGACGGTCAGGCCCTGACCTACGGCCAGAGCATTACCGACCCCTGCATCGCCTGGGAGGATACGGAATCCCTGTTGCAGGAGCTGGCCACCGCGGTCCGCCT
>JAHEEV010000029.1:0-29872 GCA_024640505.1 Halieaceae bacterium | reverse complement strand
GGTTTCAGCTCTATGAACACGGCGGACGATCCCGATCCCGGCCTGCTGGCAAAAACGCTGGAGGAGGCCGGGTTCGAGTCCCTCTGGTACGGGGAACACAGCCATATCCCCATGTCGCGCAAAACGCCTTATCCGGCGGGCGGCGATTTGCCGGAACCCTACAAGAAGATGATGGACCCCTATATTTCCCTGGCAATAGCTGCTGCGGCGACGACCAGACTGAAGCTGGGCACGGGCATTGCCCTGCTGATGGAGCGGGAGCTGTTTTCCCAGGCCAAGACGATCGCCACCCTGGACCGGCTCTCCGGCGGCCGGCTTATCATCGGGTGCGGCGTGGGCTGGAACGAGGAGGAGTTCGAGAACGCCACCACGCTGCCCTGGAAGCGCCGCTACCTGGCCCTCAAGGAGGTGGTGGCTGCCCAGCGCAGTCTGTTCAGTGATTCCGCGCCTGAATTTCACGGGGAGCTGATCGACTTCGATCCTGTATGGTTTGAGCCCAAGCCACACCGGGCTGGCGGCCCGCCGATCACCTTCGGCGCGATGGGGCCACTGGGTGTGAAGCATGCGGCGCAGTGGGCCGACGGATGGTTCCCGGTGGATATCGCCATGCCCGACATGAAACAGGGATTGGCGGATTTCCGTCAGCTGGTGCGGGACGCGGGGCGTGACCCGGACAAGATCGAGATCACCCTGGGCGTTATGGCACAGGTCACGGCCGACCAGTTAAAGATCTACCGCGACCTGGGCATCCACCGCTGTAATATTGGCGTCGGCGAGGAAAACTGGGACAAGCCCGAAGTCGTGATGCCGATGATCGAGGAGTTCGCGAAGCTTATTCCCGAGCTGTAACGCCGGCGTCCAGGGCATTCAACGCGCCTCCTGTGCCAGCCAGGCGCCGAACAGCTTGTACCAGATGGAGAGAATCACCGCCCCGGCGAAGAGGCCGATAATGCCGGAGGCGATCATCCCGCCGATGGCACCGATCAGGATGACCGGCATGGGTATATCCAGGCCGCGCCCCATCAGTATGGGCTTGAGTATGTTGTCGCTGAGGCCGGCCAGCAGCATCCACACCGTGAAGATGACTGCCGGCATCGTGTCGTAGGCGCTGAAGGCGTAGGCGATGATCGGGCCCACGATGAGAAGGGCTGGCAGTTGGGCAATGGCGAAAAAGAGAATGACCGCGCTCCACAGTGGCGCCCCCGGTATACCCATTACCACGAGGCCGATGGTACACAGGATTGTCTGAATCACCGCGACGCCGACCACGCCCTGCAGGACGCTGCGCACCGTGGCCACCGTCAGTGGCGCCCATTCGCCGCCGGGCTTCAGACCCCCGATTCTAACGAAGAAGCGGTGCGCTGCCTCCGCGCAACTCTCGGCGTAGGCCATGAACCCTCCCGCAATGATCAGCGAGACCACGAACATCAGTACCCCGGCCAGGGTGCCCCCGACTTTCCTGAGCAGTTTGCCTGTCAGTTCCTTGATCTGTGGTGCGGCTTCGCTCAAAAGAGCTTCGAGATCGGTATTGGCCTCTGACCAGCCAGCGAAAAGCCGTTCGCCGATCAGCGGCCAGTCCGCCACACCGGCAGGGGGCGGGGGTACCTTCAAAGTGCCATCTTCTGCCGCTGCAGAGAGGTTTTTCAGGCTGCCCAGGGTCGCCTCGGTGACCGCCCAGGTGGGTACGACCAGCAGTAGAATAAAGACAATGGTGATCAGGGTGCAGGTCAGGCCGCGTTTGTCGCCCAGTTTGGGCTGTAACCATTTCACCAGGGGAAAGACCGCCATGGCGATGATTGCACCCCAGGTGATGGGGATCACGAAGGGCCTGATGATGTCATAGGATAAGACCAGTAACAGCAGCAGCAGGCCGATCCGCAAGGTCGCTTCGATCATATTGCGCACGAACTGGGGATCGTAGGTGGTTTCGATCGCTTCGGAATCCGTCGTATTCATCGTCTGGTAGCCTCTGTTGCTATGTCAGTGGATATGATTGTTTGGGGGTCAGGTGCGCCGAGAGTCAGGGATGTACCCGGGTGGTCCGCGCCCCGATCAGGCTGGCTACCACGATAGCCATATAAAAAGCCCCGACGATGGCCTGCAGATAGGCCAGTGCGCGCGTAATCGGCAGGGCGGGGCTGATATCGCCATAGCCCAGGGAGGTCATGGTCACGAAGCTGAAATAGGCTGCGTTGGAAAAATTATCGCTCCAGATCTCGGGCTCCATACCGTTGAAGGCCGCCGGGAAAAACTCCAGCGCCAGCAGGTACAGGGTGGCCCATATCAGGCCGATCAACAGGTAGACGGCCAGTGCCCCGATGATCGTGTTGAAGTCGACTGTTCCCGAGAAGAGAACCCGTCGTGATACGCCGTAGGCGATGCCCAGGAAAAATACCAGCAGGGAGAGCAGGCCGAACGTGGGGGCCCAGGTCACGGATGTGAGTTCATCGAGACTACTGGCGGCTATAATGAGCAGCACCATAAGCCCGATGAACCTGCGCCACCGGGTGCCGAAATCCAGGCTGATGAAGGCGACGACTTCTGTAGCCAGAATGATGAGGCGCAGCAGCAATCGGCCCTCGCCTGCCGGCATGGTATCCACCAGGGCAGAAGTCAGTAACAGCAGCACCAGGGCTGCCGTGAAATAAATGAAATTGTTTTTTTCGTTAACGCCTACCATAAAACCTTTCCGCCAGACCCCGCTGATTATGAACCGCTCATGACCATCACGGAAGCGGTCAGTCCGAATCGCAGCTCCACGCCCTCCGGCACATCCTCGAGCCTGATACGCACCGGTATCCGTTGCGCCAGCCTGATCCACTGGAATACGGGTTTTATGCTCGGCAGCAGGTTATAGCCGGAGTTACCGTCAGACGGCGCGATGCCCCAGCCCAGTGACTCCACCGAGCCATCCAGGGGCTGGTCGGGGTAAGCCATCAGGGTAACACGCGCCGGGTCACCGATCTTGAAGCGACCGATCTGGCTCTCGCGGAAATAGCCGAAAACCCAGAAGCTGTTGCTGTCGACCAGGGCCAGAACGGGTTGATTGGCCACGGCCTGGGTGCCGATCTGGAAGTCCACGTTGGATACGTAACCGTCTACCGATGCATGTACCTTCGTGTAACCGAGGTTCAGTTTTGCGGCCCGCAGGCTCTCTTCGGCCACGTCGATCTGGCTCAGGGACTGCAGGTAGTTGGCCTCCCGTCGGTTGAGGTCCTTCTGGGATACCGCGCCCGGGTCCTTCTTATAGATATCCTGCAGGCGCTCGTATTCTATTTTCGATGCCTGGGAGCCGATTCTGGCGCGATTCAGTTGGGCCTCTGCCTGGCTGATAGCAATCTGGAAGGGCTCCGGGTCGATCTCGAATAAAAGGTCACCGGCCCGCACCAACTGGTTATCGATGACCGCAATGCCCGTCACCATGCCCGAGACCCTCGGCGATACCTGGATGACGTGCCCGCGGACCTGGCCGTTACGGGTCCAGGGATTGTTGATGTAATCCCCCAGGGCCTGGTAGGCATACCAGGCAATGCCTGCAACCACGGCCAGGTTGATGATCCCGAATCCCAGTTTTTTCAAGAAACTCACAGTCAGCAACCTCTATACTTTGATCCAGAACGCATCCATCAGCAGGATGTAGAGCATCATCAGTGCGATGAACGTCGTGGACGGAAACATGATGTAGCGGGACAGGCGCGCCTTGTTGAGCAGGGTGATGGTCACCCACGTGGCGATCAGTGCCAGGGAAAATACCGGAACCCAGGGCGACAGGTAGACGTCCCCCCAGGCCAGTTCATGGGGTACGCTATTCATGGCGATCCTCCCCGACGATGGTCTCCGGCTCCAGATAATCGCCCCAGTCCGTGCGCGACTTCATCTGTCCGGCCGTTTCCGGTTTGACCATGGGCAGGTCGGTGTGGGCCTCCCAGCCACCGCCCAGGGCTTTGTAAAGGGCCACCAGCTGGTTGGCGATACTGCCGCGCGTCTGGGCATAGATGTCCTCCCGCAGGGTCATCTTCTCCACCGTGCTGAGTAGTCGCTGGTAGGTCACCAGGCCATTGTTGTACTGATTCGCCGAAATATTGAAGGCGCGGATAGAGGCCTCCACCGCGCTGAAGTCATACTGGCTTTTCTCCAGGGTATAGCGGTATCCCTCCAGGGCATCGCTGACTTCCTGGACAGCCTGCAGCACACGCTGGTTGTAGTTGTTCAGGCTCTGCTGGAACAGGGCATCCTCGATGCGTACCCGGTTCTCGATACGGCCGTACTGGAAGATGTTCCAGCTCAGCCCGGGCCCGATCGCGGCGGTGACCGCGTTGGAAGCGCTGAAGCCGTCGCCGGGGCGCACCGTTTCGGCGAGTCCGATCGAGCCGAAGAGGAAAAACTGGGGATAGAGATCCGCTTCCGTCAGTCCGATGCGGGCGCTCTGGGCCCTGGCCTGCAGCTCGGCAACCTGCAAGTCCGGTCGACGCAATACCAGCTGTGGGTCGATGCGGGGATCCAGCTCGGGGGCGACCGGAATGACCGACTCCGCGCTGTATGTTGCGGGGTCTGCAAACTCCCGGCTCGTGTCCCTGATCTGGCTTTCAAAATCCGTGTTTTCGCGCTCCCCGCCCGGGGCCAGCATTGGTTCGACCTCTTCCGGCAGGGTGCCCAGCAGTACGGCCAGGGCATTGCGCGCCTGCAGGCGTTGTATGGTGAGCCCGGGCAGGGAGGACTGCGTGGCGAACAGCTGGGTTTTGGCCTGCTGTACGTCCAGTTCGGAAACGTTGCCGGATTCGAACTGCACCTGGGTCATCGCCACCACCCGCTGCTGGATCGCGATGTTCTGCCGCGACAGATGAATGCGCTCCTGTGCCGTGCGGTAATTGATGTAGTTCCTGGTGATCTCTGCGGTGACGGTGACCAGCACGTCGCGGTAGGAGGCGATGGACGCGTACAGGGAGGCCTCAGCCGACTCGATGCCCCGGGCGTATTTGCCCCAGATGTCCATTTCCCAACCTACGTCCAGGCTGATGGCGGCGGAGTTGAAGGACTGCTCGTTCTGGTACAGTTTCGACAGGTTGCCGTTCACCTGTTGTTGCTGCGGGAATACCAGGGCGTCGCTGATCCCGAGGGCAGCGCGTGCCTGCACGATACGCAGTCCGGCGGCCTCGATAGAGAGGTTCTGCTGTGCGCCCCGTTTTATCAGCTGGTTCAGCACGGGGTCGTTGAACTGTTGCCACCAGGCGGTCACCTCGCGGGTATGGGTGGCGGTATCCGTTGCCTCCCAGGAGGAGGGCAGTGCCGGGTCCGGCGGGGGTGTGTAGTCCGGTCCCACGACGGTACAGCCGGCCAGCGCAGCGACCGCGACGGCGGTGGCGGCGGTTCGCAGGAATCGGCGTGAGAAGTGTGACTGCAGCAATTAAAACCTCGTTTCCTGTAACTGGGACCAGTCCAGCGCCTGCTGTGCCTGGCGGCAGCCCTCGATGCCGGCGCGGATAGCCGCCTGCTGGTTAAGGTAGACGTAGAACTGGGCCAATGCGCTCCTGTCGTGCTTCTCTGCCGGGCGCTCTCCCAGAAAGTCATCCAGGCGTTGCTCTATCCCCGTCAAACGACCCCGGGACTGCTGGAACACACGATCGATCGTCTCCGCTCCACGATTGGCCGCGAGAGTATCGCACAACTCCGCCAGCGGGTTGGGATTGTTGCGGCGCTGTGCGGCGGCGATCAGGGGATTGCCGCGGAACTCTTCCCGGCGACGCCAGAGGACCTGCAGCTGGCCCTGCAACAGATCACAGGCCCGGTTCAGCGCCTCGATTTTCTGCGGTTCGTTGTCGGCAAAATAACTCGCGTCGATCATGGGGCCGAAGCTGTGCATTTTCGCCAGCGCGGCATCGGACGCAGACTGGTGCAGGCGCAGTCGCAGGTCGTTGACCAGGCCCGTACCGGGGTGCAGGGCGATGCAGGCGGCGCAGTGTCTGAACAGGCGCCGCTGCACACTGGCATAGATCACTTCCGGTCGGCTGCTGAAAGGGACGTAGATGGATATGATCAGCAGCGCGCAGATCATGTAGAACATCAGGATGATCAGCAATATGCCGTCGACGTGGTAGTTCATGGTGTTCTGGATGCCGAGGGTGAACAGGCCCAGAAGAAAGAAAATGGACACGGGTCCCTTGAAAACGTAAAAGCCGAAGAAGGCGTAGACAAAGATGAAGGCGGCCAGTTGCAGCCAGTGAGTCATCTGCGGCAGTAGAAACACGTAGGCCGGCAGGGCGAAGAAGAACCCGAGTGAGAGCAGTATGATCAGCAGCCGGGGGGTCACCGGGGTGAAGGACACCAGCGGTATCAGCACCGTGCTCATGGTGACGAACATAAAGCCACCTGGCGGGTTGAATTCTATCCAGATCGCAGTCGCCATCCAGAAGGTGAGGAAAGCCCTGACAGCCGTCTTGAGGTTTTCCTGGTCCAGCCAGCGAAAGGCCGGTTTGCCGACGGGTTGTCTTCCCGGCACGAAGCCACCCCGGTCGAACAGCAGGCTCTCCATGGCGGTGATCAGCTCCATGAGCAGCGATTGAAGCCGGTCCAGCAATTCTGCACGGGCCGCAACCGCGGCCACGGTCAGGTGGCTCTCAGCGGCCAGACTGCCGGCGCGTGGTGTCACGGGTAGCACACGCATGCTGTTTTCAGCGCGCTGGCCTCGCCATACGCCCTGGACCCGATCGAACAGTTTCCCGATGTGGGCCGTCAGCTCGTCGTAGTTATCAATATGACGCGAAAAGTCGATTGATGGCGCGGTCGGATCCCGCAGGCCGGGGACCAGCAGACCCTCCATTTCCTCGTAGCATCCCAGGATGGCATTCCATTCGGCCCGGTAGTCCACGACGCCGTCGGCGTGCTGTTTGACCGCGGCAAAATGGGTCTGGAACGTCTCCCGGGCGGCGAACACACCGGCCAGCAGCTCATCGTCGTCACCCCCGGCCAGCGGTTGCAACAGGCGGGAGAATCCCGCGGCGTAGCGGCCGGCCACGTCGGACGCGAGCCGCCGTGTATTGTCCGCCAGCCGCACGGGCCAGATCGTGGCCGCCACGACGGTGTAGACGATGACACCGAAGGCTGTCATGAAGGCCCGGTCCACGCCGTACAGAAAGGCTCCCTCGGCATCGCCCCCATTGAACACCATGAGCGTCACCACCGCAGCCAGCATGAACATCGTGCTGTCGCCCTGATAGGCGTTGTACAGGTAGATAATGATCGCCACCACGGTGGATACCGCCAGCAGGTAGACCATGCGCTCCTGGGGGAACAGGGCGATGAGGGTCAGTCCGATGACGGCGCCTGCGACAGTACCCAGCACCCGATGTATGCCCTTCTGCAGGGACTCCGACACCATCCCGGTGGCGGCGATCAGCATCACGGTTGTCGCGGCGGTCTGCGGCTGGGGCCAGCCCATCGCCATTGGAATCAGGTAGGCGAGCGTGAGGCTCAGGGAAGTTTTTGCGGCGTACCTGAAACGGTTGGAGACGGGGGGCGCGGGCACTTGCGTGGCTGTGGCTGTCTCCTGGCTCACTTGTGGTGCTGGCATAGGCCGCGCTGTTCCTGTTATTGTCGCCCAGCGCCGTGATCCGGTGCCGTGCAACAATTCTATCTGACGCAGAGCTCTTCGGCTAACTGTGCTAACGTATTACCTGAGTTGAGGAGAGCAGGTAAATGAGATCGAGATTCCTTGGACTGGGGCTGGCGATCACTGTGGGCCTCGCCGGTGTAGCCCATGGCCGCCAGGACCAGCAGGTCACTGAAGCCGATGTCAGGAAGCTGCAGGACAGGTGCGAGGCGCTGCGCGAGGAGAAACTGGCACCGATCCGGGCCCAGAAAACCCGGGCGTGTATCGAGCAGCAGCTCCGCAGCAACTGCGAGAACTACTACAGCACCTACGGCAATGTATCGCGCCTGCCCAGCGGCGCTCCCGGTGGCGCCTATTTCTATGATCTGCCCGAGTGCCAGGCCTGGCTGGAGGCCAGGGAGACTCTCCGCGCCAGCCATTCCCGTCCATAGCACGATTAGCAGCACGAGCCTTTGATTCATCGTCATAAACGGAGCTGAGTTTGGCGGTACAGTCGAACACGTTGTTGCGGATGG
Organism: Halieaceae bacterium; assembly: GCA_024640505.1. Lineage (GTDB taxonomy): Bacteria > Pseudomonadota > Gammaproteobacteria > Pseudomonadales > Halieaceae > JARRPM01. The sequence goes on along the minus strand of JAHEEV010000029.1, from coordinate 21,751 downwards.
GCCTGTTACTGATGTTCCTGGTTGCGGGATCGGTTTCTCTCGCACAGGAGGAGGGGGCGGACCTCGGCGCCATGCTCGCCGATCTGGAGCAGGCCTCAGCGGAGCTGCCCCCCGACGACCCCGTCATGGTCGAAGTCGAAGGTAGGCGCTGAAGGAGGACCTGGCCGGGGCCTCCGGCCTGGTGAAGAAAATGAACCTGGCGTCGACCACCATCGCCACCTTTGATAACCAGACCCTCGTCGTCCCCAACAGCAACATCTGGGGGGATGTGATCAAGAACGTCACCGCCCAGAAAGTGCGGCGAGTGGATCTGTTGTTCGGCATCGGCTACAGCGACGATATCCCCCATGCGGCGGGAGGCATCGTTCGGTTGGCGGGGTCGACAGTAGCCGTCAGGTGGCGTCGGCTTTGCGGATAAAAACCAGTCCGAGCACCACGATAACCGGCAGCGCAACAAGCCCCCAGAAATCTATATTGATGATCCACTCCTCATCCTGAATGCTGCTGTTTCCAAGCGTGAACACCACATCAGCTATTACAGCGGCAATGACCAGTGCGATGCGAAGGCCCTTATTCATCAACTCTCCCATTTGCCTCCAGCCGGCTCGCCCGATGAGCGCGTCTTTTCCCTGAGACAATCCAGCTACTCCTGATACTTGTGCCGGATAATAACATGGCAGGGTGAGCACGCCGGTGGCGGTGTCGCGCTCCGCGCCATGTTTTGCCTCCGGTTAACCGCCGCCTGCAGGCCGCGGCCTTTGGAATGATTAATTAAAACAATTATAACCAATGGCTATTTCCTGACATAAGAAAATGTGATTTGCATCACACCACCGTATCGATAGACTTTGGAGTGTCGCCTCTGTTCAGGCAATTCTCAGGAGCGGCATTCTGTAAAAGGGCAAACCTATCGAAAGGTAGGGACGCAAAGTCACCGGTCTAAGGGGCATAAGCCCTATGGCAGCGGGATTGCCGGAATAGAGCGATTGCATATCGAGAGCGTCTTGCGCTCGGATATCAAAGCCCTTGTTTCGTCTTGTCCCCCGATCATGCAGGCCAGGAGATTGCGTTTGCATCGAATGCATCGGAGGACTTATGAGCAATTCAGTTACGTTCAATAACAGCCGGCGGCAGGCCGGATTTACCATGGTGGAACTGGCCATTGTGCTAGTGATCGCCGGCATCATCCTTGTCGGGGCGCTCAAGGGCACCGACATGATCAACAAGGCGAAGATCGAGCGGGTCACCGCTGACCTCAAGGGTTTGCAGGGCATGTTGCTGGAGCATGAAAAACGCACTGGCCGCCTCCCCGGAGACTGCAATGAGAACGGCATTATCGAGTTTGACGCTTTCACGGCCGATGCCGTGTGGAACAACATGGGCGCAAACGTCTATTCGCTGGATCCCGATCCTGATACGGACCGTTGCTCGCCGACCAATACGGCAGAAACTGAAGTCAACCGGGTCTGGTCTGATCTGCGCAAGGCCAATATCGTCGATCCCACTCGCACCAACGTCAACCTGACCAAGCACACCCTGACCGATTTCTACGCGGTGGGTTCCTTTGAGCCCGGCACTCCCGCGGGTGGTCCGGTGAATACGATCGTTGCCTACGGTCTGCCGCTGTGGCTGGCCAAGGGTGTGGACGTCGCTCTCGACGGACCCCAGCCGGTAGGTGAAGAACTGGCCGGTGGCAAGCGTGGTCGCGTGCGTTTCCTCTTTGACGATGCCGGTGGCCTGCATGACAACGGTGACGATTGGCCGGCTGAGGCACACGATTACCAGTTCGTTGCCATCACCTACCAGTTCGACACCCGCATGTCCCGTCCGAAGCCTTGATGCAGTAGCAGAGGCACAGGTGAGGCGGATGGCAGGAACGTTTGACGCTCTGTTCATTCGCCTCCCCTGGGATGCACTGGCAAGGACCTCAGAAAGGCAATCATTCCGTGAGTGAGGGGATAAAATGACCGGGACTCTGTTATCGAAGAAGGAAGTACTGCTGGCCGCGATCCCCGGCGAGGATGGGGAAACGGTACTGCGCCACGTCAGTGTAAGCGGACGGCGCATTGTGGCGGTCGGCGAGGGTGTTCCTGCGCGTATTGCAGAGCCGACACGGGTCTCAGTCTTCTCCCTGGACAGCTATTTCGAGCAGGTGGATCTGTCGGCGGCCTCCGTCAAACTGCTTCCACTCGTGGCCCGTCGCCACGTCGATGCGGAACTGGTGTTCGATGATGCGTCCTATCGCCTGCGCACACGCAGCAGGTCCCGGCGTGAGCGGACTATCTCTGCCGATATTGCGGCCATGCCTGATCACGACCTGGATGCGGCGGCTTCGTTGTTGCCAATGCAGCAGCGACCCTGCCTGCAGATGGTGCCGCTGGAACTGGCTATCGCTGCCCTGGTGGGAAGAGCGACGACCGAGCCGGTGATGGTCTTCTGGGAAAAAGGTGGCGTGCTCATCTCCCTGCTGGTGGCAGACGGTATGGTACAGACGCGTATGCGCGAGCGGGTGACGGTGGATAACCGCGACGTCATCATCAGTCGTGCCGAAGCCGGATTGAGGGCCAGCGCCAACCGCGCCGGGGAGAGCAGGGAAATTGTCCTCGCGCTATATACGGGCGATCTGACCGGCCACGGGCAAGAGACCCGTGAAAAGCCGGTGCAGCTGTTGGAGAAAAAGCTGACGCGCCTGTATCGCGTTGGCAAGAAGGCCCCCAAAGATGCGGTTCTGCGCGATCCGGAGTTATACGGCCTGCCTTTTGTGGCGCCGGACTGGAACTTCCTGGAGGCAGACTATCGCGCTCAGGTGCAGTCGTGGCGCTACGCCAGACCGGCGGCCGCCCTGGCAGGCGCAGCCGGACTCTTGATTGGCCTTTATGGAGGCGTGCAGCACCTGCAGGCGATGTCCATCGCTTCCGATTTTGATCAACGCCGTGCCCAGTTGAATGCAAGCCTTGCCGATTTCGAGAGCATGCGTCCCAGCGATGACGCCATGGCCGCGGTGCGCAGCCGTCTGCAGGTGCAAACGCAGAGCCTCAGCGAAGTGCGACTGGATCGCATGTTGGACTGGCTGACTCACCTGGTACCGGAAGGTGTAGCGATAAGCGCCCTTGAAATGGCGCCCGTGCCGCTGCCGCGACAGCGGACTGCGACAGCACCCACGCAATATCCGCCGGGGGAGAAACCCTTCGACGTGAAAATGGAAATCGTGTTGGCCGAAACGGCACTGGATGCCGCAGAAGCCAGCGCGGCTGAGGTCGTCAGGCGCCTTAGCCAGCGTTTGCACATGGTCGACAGCCGCTTGCAGGTGCCAGCCCCGGAACCCGGTGTGCGTCGGAATGTGGTTCTGGTAGTCCGGGCGCAAGCCCGTGCGGTGAATTTCTCATGACCTGCATAGAAGAGAGCGCAGAAAAGTCCATCGGCCATCTCCTGCTGGAGGATGGTCGCATCGATGACGAAATGCTTTCGTACGCATTGAAGGTCCAGCAGGTTTCCCGGGAGCGCCTGGGCGACATCATGCAGCGCCTGCGCCTGGTTACCGACCGGGATGTCGCCTGGGTGGTGGCAAAACAGGCAGGACTGGAATACCACCCCATGTTGGTGGTCAGTTCTTCCGAGGAGGCGTTGGCGCAGATCCCCTCCAGCTTCGCCCAGAAACATGGCCTGCTTCCGCTGTCGATCGACGACGACCATCTGGTAGTGGCCTGCATCGACCCTTATGCACAGAATTCCCTCGATCGACTGACTCGCTTCACCTCTTATCCATTGCGTCTGGTGGTGGCACCCGAGGCCCGTTTGCGCCGTGAAGTGCAGCGCCAGTATCACCTGGTAGAGAGTCATATCGAGCAGGAAATCGAACGCATCGCCCAGGCCGCGGCGGCCGGGCGTGATTTCGTCGCCGAGCGGCTGATGGAGCTGTTGATCAGTTCCGCCATCGAGTTCGACGCAACGGATGTTCATATCAACCCGACCGAACTGGCGACGCTGGTCTCATTCCGTCTGGATGGTGTGATGCAGCTCTGCTATTCGCTGCCCGCGTCCGCACACGGTCGCCTGGTCTCGGTGTTCAAGGTGGCGGCGGGCATGGATATCGCCGAGTCCAATCGGCCCCATGACGGGCACATGGCCTTTTCCTACCTCCAGGAGCGCTATGACCTGCGGATAGCGACCATTCCCTCGGTTACCGGCGAGAATATGGTGATCCGGATATTGTCGGGTTCCCACGAGTTCCTGTCGCTGAAGGATCTCGGACTCGTCCCCGAGCAGATCGAGCGCATCAGGGAAATGGCCAATTCTCCCTATGGCATGGTGCTGGTTTCCGGCCCCACCGGTTCGGGTAAGACCACGACGCTCTACGCCGTGATGCGCACCATCAACGCCATGAAGAAGAACATCCTTACCATCGAGGACCCGGTGGAATACACCATGCCGCTGGTCCAGCAGGTGGAAGTCAACGAGAAAGCGGGCATCAACTTTGCCAACACGATCCGCAGCTTCCTGCGTCAGGATCCTGACGTGATGCTCATTGGCGAGGTTCGCGACGAGGAGACGGCAGGTCTGGCGATGCGGGCCTCGCTGACCGGGCACCTGGTCTTTTCCACCGTGCACACCAATGACGCGGTCGGTGCCGTGGTGCGCCTGCGCGACCTCGGTGTCGAGGACTACATCATTGCCTCGACCATCCGCGGCGTGGTTTCCCAGCGTCTGCTGCGTCTGCTGTGCCCTCACTGCAAGCGGCCCTCGAACCGCGAGGAGGCCTGGAACGGCATCGCACCGGAACATATTCTGGAACACGTGGGCTGCCCGCTGTGCCGCCAGACCGGTTACATCGGGCGCACCGCGATTGCCGAGGTTCTGCAGATGGATAAGGAACTCGTCACGATGATCGGCGAGCGACGGACCATCGGTGAGATCGAGCGCGCTGCACGCGCTGCAGGCATGCGCCCCCTGAGCGATGCGGGTATGGATCTTGTGGCGTCGGGCGCTATCGACATCGCGGAATACGAGAGGGTGCTTTGATGGCGTATCTCCTTTATTCCGCACTGAACCGCGAAGGGCAGAGTATCCGCCGCCTCGGGCAGTATGCGGCGTTGCAGGACCTGGACAAGGAGCTCTCTCTGCACGGCGAGGAGCTGGTGGATTACCAACACCTGTCAGATGGAATCGGCCGTCTTCTCGAGTCCCTGCGCGGCAAGCCGAAGCCCCTGGAGATCGCCGAATTCTGCACGACACTCTCCCATTACGTCGCCGGTGGTATCGAGCTGCAGGGGGCGCTCGCCGATGCAGCGGAGTCCAGCAGCACGTCCAGCATGCGCTCCGCCATCATCGATATTCGTCGCCACCTCAAGGGTGGCTTCTCCTTATCCGAAGGGATGAAGAAGACCGGGAGATTTCCGGATGTTGTGATCAGCATGTCAAAGATCGGTGAGGAGAGCGGTAATCTCGCCCGGATGCTGCGGGATGCCGCCCAGCACCTCGAGCGGGTGGAGGAAATCAAGGGCGCTGCCAAACGCGCGATGATCTATCCCACGTTTACGCTCCTTGTGGTCGGTGCCGCCGGGGGATTCTGGATGACTGCCGTGGTGCCCAAGATCGTGGAGCTGTTCGAGGCCATGCAGGTGGAACTGGAATCGGCAACCCTGATGCTGATTTCGATGAGCAAATTTTTCAATGCCTACTGGCCGCTCATGCTGGCGATAGTGGTGGCTATCCCGATAGGTTGGATTCTCGCGCGGCGCAATGAGCGCTTTCGTATCGCCAGTGATAATGCCCTGTGGCGGCTGCCGGTGGTCGGGCGCATCGTACAGGGCAGCCAGATGGCCTTCTATTACCAGTACCTGTCCCTCATGTATGGGGCGGGGGTGGTCATCACCAATGCGCTGGATACGATGCAAAAAACCGTCAGCAACAAGTATTTTGCCTTGCGCGTGAGCGGCCTGCTGAGTGACTTGCGCTCGGGGAGAATGCTGGCGGATGCGTTCAAGGAATGTGAGCTCTTTCCGCTGCTGGACCAGCGTATGGTGTCCATCGGGGAGCAGACCGGTAACCTGGAGGAGCAGCTGGATAAGCTTGCCGATATTCATTTCAAGCGCGTGCAGGGTCTCGTGGAGGTGCTGCCCAAATTCGTGGAACCGGTCATGTTGCTGGTACTCGGCGGCGGCTTCGCTTTCTTCATCGTCGCGCTGATGGGTCCGCTCTACAACATGATCAGCAACGTGGGAGGTGTCTGATGATCGGTAAATTCAGCCGTGGCGCCGGTTTCACCATTATCGAACTTTCCCTGGTGCTTATCGTTCTCGGCATCCTGGCGGTGGCGCTCATGCCCATGATCCAGCTGGTCCATGACGACGCCATGCGCGAACAGGATCAGGCGAGCCTGGAAAGCGCCAGGAATGCCCTGTTGGGGTATATACGAATCAACGAGGGGTTTCCCTGTGTCGATGCCGCGGGAGACCAGGTTTCTACCGGTTGCGATCCCACGACGACGCTCGACCTCCTGGGCGTGCGGGCTACCGACAGCCGGCGCAGGACCTTCGCCTACGACGTCAACGACACGCTGACGCTGGCTGAGATTGCCGCCAGTGGAAACTCCCTGTGTACAGCGCTGGCGAACATCGTCGATCCGCCCTTTCCACCGCCCACACCCCCGGAACCCAGCGTATGCGCCAGTACCAATACCAATACCGGCAGCACGGCTTGTGCAGCCGCCAACCCGATGGCCCTGGTGCTGGCTGGTCGTGGCAGCGACCGCTGCTTCAACCTGGAAAATACCCACGACAGCGCCGCGAACGACGCCGTCTGTCCCACAGCGGTGGCGGCCAACCGGACTTTCGAAAACCCTGCGCGCATTCACTCCCGCACCCAGGATGACGGTTATTACGAGGATCTGGTGTTAACCGTTACCCCGACAGAACTGGCGGAGACCATGGGCTGCCCCGTCGGAGGCGGCAGCGGCAGTGGCTTCGGTTACTGCCTTGACGGTGAAACGCTGGTCCAGGTCATTAACGGGGTCAACAATGCCATGGGCGTCAGCCTCAGTGGGGCCTGTTATACCGTGGACCGCGGTACCAGCGCGAGTTTGGGCTGCCTTGCCGAGGCCACTCCCCTGGAGGTACACGGTAATACCAGCTGCAGCTCACTCCAATTCAGCGGCACGGTGGGGGCGCTGGACGTGAACAGCGATGGCCGCACAGACGTCGTTTGTACTTCCACCACCTGCACAGCGAGATGAGGTAGCCTATGTCCTCTTTTACCAATACCACGATTCTGGCCCTTGCTCTCGGCGCGCTGGTGCTCGGTTCCGGGGTTTATTACGAAGGTGTCGCCTCACGGCGTGTCGACGAGGCCAGGCAGGCCCTGCGCAGTGTGGACTCCGCCCAATCCCAGCTGGAGACGGCCCGGCAACGCGCACAGAAATACATCAACCTGCTTGAAAACATGGCCGACAGGAATGTGGATCGTCAGGAACCCTTTTCTGTCGTCAGTGAATTTTCTCCGCAGGAGATCAAGCAGATCGGCCCCCTGCTGGATACCCTTTACCAGCGCGACGGCCACTTCTTCCTGCAGCGATTCCAGCTGGCGTGGCGCAATGGCAGTAACCAGCGCGGCCTCCTGCCCCGGGTAGCGCTGGATCTGGAAGGCCAGAAGGTCCTGTTGTTTTCCAACGAAGTTGTCGACGCTGCTTCGCTCGCCGTCGCGAAACACTGAGGATTACCATGCATCCCTACCTACCCTTTGCAGCTTTACCCATCGCAGTGACAGCCGCCTGGTTCGCCGCTTCCCACTGGTCGAGTGGCGAGCCCGGGCGTTACCACATCCCGGCCGTTGCGCAGATAGAAAATCCGTCTGTGCCGGCAGATAAGCGCATCGAGTCTGTGGTTAAACCGGATATACGGGTCGCAGCTTTCCTGCCGCACGTACCCCCCAAACCGCCTGCTCCCGCGCCTGCCCTGATTCTTCACAGTGTGATGACGGGTACCGACGTGCACCTGGCGACGATCAACGGCCAGTTAGTCAGGGAAGGGGACCGGATACTGGGGTACCGGGTAAACCGTATAACAGCAGATGGTGTGGACCTGTCAAAGGGGGGCAAGACCCGCCGACTGCCCATGCGTTCACTGCATGAGTTACCGCCTCCGAAACGGCGGGGTACCGATCCCGTAAAGCGCAATGCCGCGGTCGGGAATAACAAAGACGAGCTGAACCAGCATTTCTGGGCGACCTTCGATTCGTCACAACCAGAGCTTTAGGAAACTGCCATGGCCTCATTACATAAAACAATACCACTGGTCCTTGCTGCTCTACTGGCCGCCGGGTGTGCCACCACCGAGACGGAGACGCTGGAGGTCCCGTCCGGAGCGCTGGATTATAAGCCGGCTCCTCCCCGTCCCGCCCCACTGGATGTGCAAAGTCGCATGACCCAGTTCGCGACGCCGGCCTCGGTCGCGGACATCAGGCTTTACAGCTTCAGGGCGACCGGACAGTCGGTGCGCCTGGCGCTGTCCCAGCTGGCCACCGCCTACAAACTGAATATCGTGGTGGATCAGGATGTCGACGGTCAGGTCACCGTGGACCTGAAAGAACTCCCGCTGGAGACGGTGCTGGAGGCAGTGCTTGAGCCTCTGGGTCTCTCCTGGAACTGGCAGGACGGCCTGTTGCGTGTAAGCCGACAGGAGACACGGACCTTCAGTATCGATTACCTGCGGCTGGTGCGCACCGGTAATGGCAACAGTTCGTCGAGCGTTTCACTTTCCGGTGGCGGTGGCGGCGGCGGTGGCAGCACCGGTAACAGCAGTTCGAGCGTCGCCCAGAACGATACGATCAACTTCTGGAACGAGCTGGAAGAACAACTGGATGCCATTCTGGAGCGCAGCGACGATGACTATACGGGTCTCGAGCGACCCATGGAAACCACGGTACAGACAGATCGGGAAACGAACATCACGACGACCCTGACGCAGCCGGTGCGGGAATCGGCGGGCCGCCTGGTTATCGATCGCCTGTCGGGTACCATCCAGGTAACCACTTCCCGGGCCCGCATGAAAAATGTCGAGGATTTCCTGGCCAGTATCAAGAGTGGTATCAATCGTCAGGTCTACATAGAAGCCAAGGTTGTCGAGGTCCAGCTGAATGACGAAAGATCTCTGGGTATCGACTGGAACGAGCTCGACTTCGGCTCCCTGACGCTCGGCACTGACCTGATCATCAATAACCCGGCTGGCGGATTCGGCGCCTTGCCGCCAACCGTTGCAGGCAGTTACATCCGCAGTTTCGACGGGGCGCTCGATAGCATCGATGCAGCCATCGAAGCCCTGGAGGAGCAGGGAGATGTCAAAGTGGTGTCACAGCCCAAGGTCCGTACCCTCAACAACCAGCAGGCCATCGTGAGAGTAGGTACCGAGCGGACCTTCTTTACAACCACCACGACGATCGTTCCCGTTGCCGGTGGCACCCCGATCCAGACTGTGACGAACACGCCGTCCACTATCAATGAAGGCCTGGTGCTGACGGTGACGCCACAGATCTCAGAAACGGGGGAGATAACCATGGATGTCTCGCCGGTGCTGACCAACATCACAGGGACGGATACTTCCCCCGACGGTTTGAGTAATGCCCCGATCCTGGATATCAAGCAAAGCTCCACCCTGGTACGGATGTATGACGGGGAGACCATCGTCGTGGGCGGCCTGATCCAGAATGCGGTGAGCGCGACCAAGCGCTCTGTGCCGCTGCTGGGTGACATTCCGGGGCTGGGGATGCTGTTCAGCTCCACCTACGACCGCGATGTGAGCAGGGAGCTGGTGATCTTTCTGACCCCACACATTATTCGATGAACGCCGTATGTGAAATGACAGCCGATCTTTCGGACCACCTGGAAGCGTGCTACGGGTCCCTGGGATTCGCCACGGCCCCGTTTCGCATCACCCCGGATACTGACTTCCTCGTGCCTCAACACCAGTATCGCGAGGCGATCAGTCACCTGCGTTTCGGCCTGGCGACCGGCAGTTTCACCCTCCTGACCGGCGATGTCGGCCTGGGTAAGACCCTGCTGTGCCGTTACCTGATGCAGCATCTGCCGGCCAACGTGCGCACTGCCTACATCTTCAATCCACAGCAGAACTACGCCGAGTTCCTGTGCTCGATTCTCTACGACCTGACCGGCAAAATGCCGCGCAACGACGCCAGTAGTGCGCTCCTGCACGACGCGCTTTTTACTGTACTGGCGAAACTGGCAGGGCGCGGCAGGCGGGTGGCCCTGGTTATCGACGAGGCCCATTGCCTGCCCCCCGAACTTCTGGAGGGTCTGCGGTTGTTGTCCAATCTGGAAACCGGTAAACGCAAACTGCTGTCGCTCCTGCTGGTTGGACAGAATGAACTGGAACAGACTCTGCAGGCGCCGGAGATGCGGGCTTTGCGCCAGCGCATCAGTGTATGGCACCGCTTGCGTCCCTTCACCTGGCGTGAAAGCGCTGACTACATCCGTCATCGCCTGCAGGTCGCGCGCATCGCGGAAGGCTTTGAGATCACCGGTCCGGCCTGTCTGCTTGCCCATCGGCATGCAGGGGGCGTCCCGCGTCGTCTCAACCAGATTTGCGACCGCGCCCTGCTGGCCGCGTATTCCTCCCGCCGGACCCGGGTGCATGCCGGCCTCATGCAGCGAGCTGCCCGTGAGGTGACAGCGCTGGAGGCTCTATGAGCGTCATTTACGCGACCCTGGAACGCCTGGAAACTGACAATCCTCCCCTGGCTGGCAACGAGAACAGTGCGGGTTCACTGCAACTGACGGGCGATGCCAAAAGCGGATCGGTAAAGATGTTGGCCGCGGCAATCCTGGTCGCTATGCTCGGAGCCGGCCTGATGTTCTGGTATCGGCTCGACGGGGCAGGTATGAGCCGCAATCCGGTAGCGCTAACCGCCAGCAGCGAGCGTCTGTCTTCCGCAAAACCGGAACCTCAGCCTTTGCGGGCGCCGATCGCAGAACCGGCGACCGCCCCTCTCGCACCGGCCGTGTCGATCAGTGAATCATCGACAGAACCGAAAGCGGTTTCCGGTGTGCCAACGCCGGCAGAGTTGGCAGCCGTAACGGGCGGACAGGGTGTCGTTGGAAAGTACGAATCGCCCGGGCCTGACGCAAAGGAAGTGCCCGCTGTCGTCGTCGAGGCAGGCAACCAGGAAGTCGGCGCGCCGGTTGCGGAATCCGCCGTGGTGCCCGCCGAAGCGGGCGAAGAGAGACAGATTACCCCCGGCGACACGTCGAGCCTGCCCGGCGTTGAAGAGGGGCTTGAGCAGGCACGCCTTGCCCTCGCCAGTGGGCAGTACCCGCAGGCCCTGTCCGCGCTGGAGCAGCTTGCACCGGTGCCCGAAAATCGTGCCGACTACTGGCTTATCAAGGGGAGCACCCACCTCGGGATCGGCCAGCTCGATATGGCCGAGACGGCATTCGAGTCGGCACAGGCGCTGGCGCCTGATAATGCCCAAATAGCCGTGCAAAGGGCGATCCTGTATCAGGAAAGAGGTGATCATGCCAATGCCCTGCAGATTCTGAAGGGCGTGGCGATCCGCCACCCGAGCGTGCCGGAGATCTACCTGAACCAGGGGTATTCAGAATATGCCCTGGGTGCCGTGCGGGATGCCGAACGCAGCTTTCGCACATTCCTGAGAATGACAGAGAGCCGCTCTCTCTATCTGCAGCAGCGGAAAGTCGTTACTGAATGGCTGGCACAGGTTTCGTCCATTCAGTCCTAGCGTCGGAAACGCCCCCCTTTGCCCTCACAGCCGCTCGAGCGACAGCGGTAGATCGTCCATCGGCTTGGCGAACGGGAAGTGCTGGATACGACCCGGGTACTGCTGCTCGTCGGCAAAGCGGATCCGGTAGTTCATCAGCAGTGTCGACAGGGCACTCTTGAACAGCATGTCGGCAAAATGCAGGCCGATGCACTTGTGCGCGCCCCCGCCGAAAGGGGCCCACTGGAAATTGTGCTGCTTGTGTTCTTCCCGCGCGAAGCGGTCCGGGTCGAACTGGTGAGGGTTGCTCCACCACTGTTCCATGCGTTGCACATACAGTGGCGAAATCTGCACCATGGTGTGCGGCTGCAGCAGGTAGCCGCCCACCTCCACCTCGTTGACGGTGCGGCGCATCAGCATCGGAACCGGGGGATTCATCCGCAGCACTTCCTTGAAGCAATGATCCAGGTCGGGGACGTTGTTGCCCAGGTCGTCGTACTCCAGTGCCGGTTTGCCCAGTGAACGCAGCTCTTCCCTGAGCCGGTCCTGCCACGCCTGGTCGTGCGCCAGGTAGTAACAGGCCATGGTCAGTGCGCTGGTGGTGGTGTCGTGTGCCGCCAGCAGCAGGAAGATGAGATGTTCGCCGACCACCTTGTCGGAAAAGTATTCGCCCTCGTCGGTCGTCTCGTTGGCGAAGAAGGTCGCCATGTCGTTACCGGTAATGCCCCGACGCTGCGGTACCAGGCCGATGAAGAATTTTTCCAGGTCACGCCGGCCATTCATGCCCTTGCGGTATAGAAGACCCGGCCAGTCCTTGCGGATCAGGGCCAGCATCCCTTCGTTCATGTCCAGGAAAGACTGGTTGAGCGCCCGCGTCTCATCGCCGCCCATATCCAGTCCGAGGAAAACCTTGGCGCCGATATCCAGTAGCAGTGTCTTGATGTGCGGGTAGAACTGGAATTTTGATTGCTTTCCCCAGTCGGTCATCTGGGCATCGATGATCGGTTGCATCAGGTCCACGTAATTGCGCATCGCGTCGATCTTGAACGCGGTCTGCATGATGCGGCGGTGAAACTTGTGTTCATCGAAATCCCGCATCAGCAGGCCGCCTGCGAAAAAGTCTCCCAGCGGCGTGTTGTAACCCATGCGGGCCGAGAAATTCTGCTTGCCGTCCAGCAGCAGTTGCTGGATGAATTCAGGGCCCAGGGCAACCACGAATTTCTGGAAGGTGAGGGAGGCCTTGGAGACCGGCCCGTATTTACGGTACTGCGCATCCAGCACTTCGTAGGGTTTTATCACGAACTGGAAGGTCCGTCCCAACAGCGGCAGCCCGTAGCTGCCCGGGATGTGGGAGAGGTTTGTGTTGTCCTTGTGGCGGGTGTAGTGGGGTACCGCGAAATCCATAATATCCGTCCTGTTGAGGCTATGGGCCTACTGGCTAATAGTTATTAGTCTAGTCGACCCGGTGTGACGCTGCAACAGGCGCAACATCGGGTAAGCGGGCTGCTCGCCCGCCAGGGGGTCGATGAACCTACGGCTGCCCGGGCCAGTCTTTGAACGCGATGAAGGGATGAAAAGCCAGCTGGATGCCCTCCATGATCTGTTCCTTGTTCTCGAGGATATTCCGGCGCCTGATATAACGCCCCTCGGAAGAGCGGGTGTCAATAGCGTCCGTCGGCTCCAGTCCGCCCCGACTGGCGAACAGCCGCTTGAGTTCCGTATCGTAAATACTGACCTGCAGGGAAGCCACGGCCGCCAGCATGTTCCAGTCGAAATCCGTGGATACTCCGGAGCCGGGGCCCTGCAGGGGCGGCTTACGGGTCACGCCGTCCCAGCGCGCCAGGTGTTTCATGCCGCCGCTGAACGGTACCTGCAGTTCCACCAGGTCGGTAAAGATAAATGCGTCCAGATTGTGGGCCTTGACCATGTCGTCCCTGACATTCTGCATGATCAGGGAGAATGTCTTCATGTTGACCTTGCCGCTGGTGGGGTCCATCGGGTTGCCGTAGACGCGCACGGCGGTATTCCAGCGCTGTTCGAATTCGCGCTGGGGTACGACCTTGAGGTCGTTCTCTTTGAGGTAGGTGCTGACGTAGCCATCGATACGCGGCGCCGCATCCTCCAGGTAATTGCGTGACGGTGTCCCGAGGTTGACGTGAGCGATGACCACGGTTTTTACCGGTGCCGCCGCCAGGCGTTCCGCGTCGAGTTCGTAGGGAAACGTGGTGGGGTTATAGGTGGGCGTGCTGCTGCAGGCCAGCAGCAGGACGGCGATGGCGGCACAGGTTGCGAGCCGCACTGGAGTCTGGAGAAGGCGCATGATGGTTTCCGATCCGCTATAGTGGTGGGCATGGTAGCAAAATCCCAGGCATGAGGCAGCGGCGCGTGACCGCGAAAATCCACTCCTCCAGCATTGGTCAGGGCCCGAGCGTGGTACTGCTGCACGGGCTGTTCGGCAGTGGCAACAACCTGGGCGCCCTGGCGCGGTCACTGCAGGATCGCTACCAGGTGCACTCTGTCGATCTCCCTGATCACGGGCGCTCCGGTTGGCAGGACGCGTCCGACCTGGCTTCCATGGCCGCCAGTTTGCGGCACTGGATGCAGCATCAAGGGGTAAGGTCCGCACGTTTCGTGGGCCATTCCCTGGGCGGCAAGATCGCGATGCAACTCGCGCTGGATCACCCCTCGCTGGTCGAGGCCCTGGTGGTGGCAGATATCGCACCGGTCGCATATCCGCCGCGACACGACGCGGTTTTCGCGGCGCTGGATGCCGTTGTCGCAAGGCCTTGTCGCTCGCGGGAGGAAGCGGCTGAGGTCATGGCCGAACACCTGCAGGAGGCCGGCGTGATCCAGTTTCTCCTGATGAGCCTCCGCCGTGGGCCCGATGACAGCTACACCTGGCGTTTCAATCTGGAGGGGATCCGGGGGGGGTATGCGTCGCTGCGCGAGGCCCCCGGGGCGGCCTCGCCCTATGGCGGTCCGGTGCTCTTTATCAAGGGGGGCGATTCAGATTATATCCGCGAGGCGCATCGCACCCACATCCTGGCTCTGTTTCCCGCGGCACAGGTTAAGATCATGCCGGGCTGCGGTCACTGGCTGCACGCGGAACGCCCCAGCCTGTTCAACGGGATCGTCGGCCGTTTTCTGCAGGATGCCGTCGCCGATTAGTCGGGCATCTCCGGTGTCGGAGCCAGTAGTGACTGCAGGAGTCCGACCTGCCGGGTGATCGATTCCTCGCTGGCCAGGTCGGTATGGGTCGCGTGCAGCGTCGCCGGAGCCACCATCAGGTTGTAGGTGAGTGCGCCGGAGATGAGGTGCAGCAGGTAGAGGGGGGTACCCTCGCGCATCTGTCCACAGTCCTGAAACTGTTTTACGAAGAGCTCACCCTGCCGATAGTCCTCGCGCAGAAAGTTGTCGATCAGCCACTGCAGGCGCTCGCCGTTGGCAGCCGCCTCGTGAAACATGAACCACAGCCATTCCGGATTTTCCCGGGTGAACTCCACCAGAGCGGTGAATCCGCGGCGCATGCTGGCATTGGGATCTTTTGTGTCCGAGGAGGCGATGACCTCGGCCAGGCGCTGGTTGCGCTCGGTCCAAAGGCGACGGGCAGCTTCCCGCCACAGCTGTTCCTTGGTGGAGAAGTGGTACTGCACCAGGGCCTTCTTGACCCCTGCCTGCTGCGCGATACCCGCCAGGGAAGCTGCTTCGAAGCCCGAACGTGCAAAAGCCCTGATAGCTGCCGCCAGTATCTGGCTTCGCGTCTCTTCACGCTGGCGTTGCCGTTGGGTCAGATCGGCCTGTGGGGAATTCATCGGCGCTACCGGTGACTCGGGGGGCTGACAATACACCCGCATAGTGAAATTGTAAAATTGCCGGTCGCTGGTCTGGCCGCGTAAAGCGCAGTATCCTGAACCCCGTTAAAAACAGCCATATGACTGATCGGGGCGCGACAGTGTATTTCAGTTTGGGGGACATCTTAGCGGTTGTGCTGTTCGGGCTGGCGTGCCTGCACTTCCTGGGTGCTATCCGTGTTCGCGAGCTGGCCTTGCAGGCCGTCGGACAGGCCAGTCGGCGCGACGACTTCCAGCTGCTCGACCAGGCCGTGCATATCCGCCGCGTATCCCTGAGCAGGGACCAGGCCGGTCGCTGGCGAATCTGGCGCCAGTACCGCTTTGACTACAGCTACAACGGGGTCGAGAGGCGCCAGGGCTACGTCATCATGCTGGGGAAGCAGCTGCAGGCGGTGGTGGTGAGTGAGCCCTCCATGACGATTCACTGATCCCTGATCCCCGATCTTCTCCACCTGTAGGAGCCCGCTCCGCGGGCGATGGGGTTATGGATGTAATCAATCGCCCGCGGAGCACCCGGTAAAGCGGGGCAGGCACCGGGCTCCTACAGAATCCCCTTTGCCATCACCGTGACCGCCAGAAGAATCAGGATCACACCGAAGATGCGACTGATCAGCCGGTCGTTGGCCTGCAGTTTTTCCAGAAACAGCTTTCGCGTCATCAGCGCGACTACCAGGGCATACCAGCTGGCGTCGGTGATGCCCACTGTGGCGGCCATGAGGCCTTTTTCCAGAATGTCCGCCCCCGGGCGCAGGAACTGGCTGAACAGGGCCAGCATGAATATCGCAAGCTTGGGGTTGAGGAAGGCAACCAGGAATCCGTCCAGGGCCGGCGCCCTGTTCCCCGCACGATGTGAATCCCCGCGAAGGTCACCCGCTCCTTTGGCGCGCAGGGACCGGTAGCCGAGATAGATGAGGTACAGGGCGCCGAGGACCTGCAGGATCAGGAACAGTCGGGGTGAGCGGGTGATGACTACCGCCAGCCCCGATACGGTGGCCAGGCCGTAGAGCCCGACACCCGCCCCATGGCCTATGGCGCAGGCATAGCCCGCAGCCCTGCCCGCGCTCAGTGTCGTGTTCAACACCACGGCAAGGCTGGGGCCGGGGGACATGGCCCCCAGCAGACAGACACTGAAGAGAGATAGCCAGTGGCCGGGATCCACCGCTTGCCTTATTTCTTGATCTGGGATTCCAGCATCTTAGCAATTTTCTGGCCGTAGGGGGGCAGGGTGCCGGCCAGTTTCGCCATATCCACGAAGCCCTCGCGATAGACCCCGCGCGCATGGCTGAAGGTGCGGAAGCCGTCGCGGCCGCGGTAGTTGCCCAGGCCGCTGTGGCCGGTGCCACCGAAGGGCAGGTCGTCGCAGGCCACGTGCATGGCAATGGCGTTGACCGACACACCACCGGAGATGGTCTCCCGGATGACCCGCGCCTCCTCTGTCTTGTCGCTGCCGAAGTAGTAGAGGGCCAGCGGGCGTTCGCGGGCATTGATGAAGTCGATGACCTCATCGAGATCGGTGTAGGTCCTGATATTGAGGATGGCACCGAAAATCTCGTCCTGCATGCACGCCAGGGAATCTTCCGGCTCCACGACCAGGTGCAGCGCAATCTTGTGGTCTTCCCGGGATGAGAACGCTTCACCGTCCGGGCACAGGGGGATGATGCGGGCCCCGCGTTCGCGCGCCTCATCGATATAGCCCTTGACCCGGTCGTAGTGTCTTTCATTGATGCAGGCCACAAAGTCCGGATTGCCCTGCACCGTGGGAAACTGCTCGGCAATCACTTCCTTGCAGCGATGAATGAAGGCTTCAAGCCGGCTCTGTGGTACGAAGCAGTAATCCGGGCTGACACAAAGCTGTCCCCCGTTCATCGCCTTGCCGGTGATGATGCGTTCCGCCGCCAGACGGATATCGTAGCCGTCACCAACGATCACGGGCGACTTGCCGCCCAGTTCCAGGGTGACCGGGACCATGTTCTCTGCAGCGGCTTTCATGACCAGGCGGCCGATAGTGGTAGCCCCGGTGAAGATAAGGTGGTCCAGGGGCAGGGCGCTGAAGGCGGCGCCCACCTCTGGCCCGCCGGTCACCACGGTGACCTCCGATTCCTCGAAATATTGGGCGAACAGCCGGTGCATGATCTCTGCGGTATGGGGTGTGTATTCCGAAGGCTTGATCATGGCCCGGTTACCGGCGCCCAGCACATCCGCGAGGGGACTGAAGATCATGTTCACGGGAACATTCCAGGGGGTCATGATCCCCACCACCCCCTTGGGCTGATAATGCACTGCGGCTTTTGCACCGAGGAAATTCATCGGCATGAAGGGCGTGCGCTTCTCCGGCTTCATCCATTTCTTGAGATTCTTTTTCACGAACTTCAGGCTGCCCACGGAGTTCATGATGTCTGTCATCAGGGTGACGTATCTGGAACGGCAGCCGAAGTCCTGTTGCACGGCCGCGCAGATCTCATCCTTGTTGTCTACCAGAAGCGCGATACAGCGGTCGATACGATCGACGCGTGTTGCCAGCGCTACGGGCCCTTCCGCCCTGAACGCGCTGCGCTGGTTGTCCAGTATGGCTTGCAGCTCCACCGATGCGGAGCCTTTAGGGGTTGATGCGGTCATGGTCTCTCCTTTCGAATCCGGATTACGCCTTTGCTGTTGCGGACTGTTTGTCTCGGGGGCCGGGGGTCGCGCCGGCAGGCACACCTTCCGGCGGATGGACCTTGATGCCGGCATCCTCGAGCACCATGTCAGCGCACTTCTCGGCGATCATGATGGCCGGAGCATTGGTGTTACCCGAGGTAATGGTGGGCATGATGGATGCATCCGCGACACGCAGCGAGTGAATGCCCCGTACGCGCAGCCGCTCGTCCACCACGGCGTTCTCATCCTGGCCCATTTTGCACGTGCCCACCGGGTGGTAAACCGACTCTCCTTCCGCGCGCACGTAGGAAAGGATCTCCTCGTCGCTCTGGGTTGTGGCGCCCGGCCTCAGTTCCTTGTCGCGGTATTTGTCCAGAGCCGGGGCCGCGAAGATCTCCCGCACCCGGCGAACGGCCGCGACGATGGCCCGTCGGTCCTCTGCGGTATCCAGGTAGTTGGCCTTGATACCCGGGGGCTCCGCGGGGTCTGTGGAGCGGATGTGGACGCTGCCGCGGCTTTCGGGTCTCAGGTGACAGACGGTCGCTGTCGTGCCGGGCCGGGGCTTCATATTACCCCTGGCGTTTTCCTCGCTGGCCGCAGGCGCAAAGTGGATCTGCGCATCCGGTGTGGCCTGCTGTTCGCTGGTGCGGAAGAAAGCGCCTACCTGGGCGGCAGGGTGGGCGAGCAACCCGCGGCGCCGGAACAGATAGCGGGTCAGGTTCCGCAGCATGGCCAGCGGTCGCGTCTCATCGTAGAAGGAGGTCACGCCCTGCAGCCCCTGCTGGATGTTGATGGTCAGGTGATCCTGCAGGTTCTCGCCGACGCCTGGTAGATCCTGTTTAACCTCGATACCCAGGCTTTCCAGGCGCTCTCGCTGGCCCACCCCGGACAGTTCCAGCAGTTGCGGCGAATTGATAACGCCCCCGCAGAGGATGACCTCACCGTTGGCCCGCGCCTGGTGGGTGGTGCTGCCCTGGCGGCGGTCAGTTGTGCTGTACTCGACCCCCACCGCCTGGCCATCTTCGATCATGATCCTTTGTGCGAGCGCTCCGGTGACGATGGAGAGATTGGGTCGTTCCTTGCACAGGGAGAGGAAGGTGCGCGCCGTGCTCTGCCGCCTGCCGTCGCGGATATTCAACTGGAAATCGCCGGCGCCCTCCTGGCTGCCGGCGTTGAAATCCTCGTTGAAGGGCAGGCCGGTCTGTACCGCTGCCTGCACGAAGAGATCGGCAAGCTCCAGTTTCTCTTCCCGCGGCACATTTTCCACCCACAGTGGGCCACCGTAACCGTGGTATTCGTTGGCGCCCTCCGCCTTGTGTTCCGAGCGTTTGAAGTAGGGCAGTACCTCCTCGTAGGACCACCCCTTATTGCCAAGCGCTGCCCAATGGTCGTAATCCTCCCTCTGGCCGCGAATGTAGACCATGCCATTGATGCAGCTTGTCCCGCCCAGCACCTTGCCCCGCGGCCAGGACAGCCTGCGGTTATGCATATTGGGCTCCGGGTCCGTTTGGTAACACCAGTTGACCTTCGGGTTTTTCATGAGGAAGGCAAACCCCAGCGGTATGTGAATGACCGGGAGGCGATCGGGACCGCCGGCTTCCAACAGCAGCACCCGACGGCTGGCCTCGCGCGAGAGTCGGTAGGCGAGGGCGCACCCGGCAGAGCCGGCGCCGACAATGATGTAGTCGTAGGTCGTTCCTTTCTCGGGCATGCGTGCCTCCTTTGAACGGTTTGCCACCATATTCCGCCGCATAGACAAATAAACAATAATTGATTATTGTTCAGTCTCGCTTGTTGGTCAAGGTGGCGTCGATGCCCGAGCCCGATCTGCAGTTCAAATCGCTGGACTATAGCGACCCGATGGTGGCCCGGATCCTGGACGCGGCGGAGCAGTGCATTCATCGCTTCGGCATTCGCCGTACCTCCATGGGTGAGGTGGCCCGGGTGGGCAAGCTCTCTCGCGGTTCCATCTACCGCCATTTCGGCGACAAGCGCTCGCTGATCGAGGGGGTTTTCCGGCGCCGGCAGCAAGTGTTCCTGGATAGTGCCGAGGCAAGTCTGGAAAAGGAGTCCAGCCTGGTCGACAAGCTCACCCGCTCGGTTGTTCTGGGGCGGCGGGACATGCGCGAGGGGCTTTTTGCCAGCCTGGCCGAGACCGAGCCCGAAACTGTCGCCATGATGTTTCTTGATCCCCGCTTCTACCAGCGCAGTGTCTCGTTCTGGCCGCCCCACATCCGACTGGCCCAGGCGCAGGGCGAGATCCGTGCAGACCTCGATGAAGCGACCATCGTTGATTTCATCGTGCGACTGGCGGTATCCCTGGTGATGTTCCCGCACATGGGGGTTGCGCTGAAGACACCGCGAGAAATTCAGGCATACCTGCAGCAAATCATTTCTCGCGGCCTGGGTTGAAGACGTCCGACGCCGCTTGCGTTCATCGCCCTCAAAGACCGGGGCGTGTCATGGGCCGGAAAAGTGCAAGCGGCTTCGAGACTTTCTGTAACAAAGTTGTGCATCCCTGTTTTTCCACAGATTCTGTGGATAACTCGGTGGGTAAATTGTTCAATGGGGCTCCAGGTGCTTTGTGTATAGACTTTGTCACAGATTGGTTAAAAATTAATCAAAGCCATATATTCCAATAAAAACAATGAGATAGAGTAGTATATTGAAGCGAAAAGTCTAAAGTGGGAGCTAAACCCGTGAAACTTTTGTGACGACTAGTTAATGTGCATAACCTTCCGGTAATTGCTACCGGGGGTAACTTTTGCGTCGTCACAGGGAACAATCAGTGGTGATTGTGCGGTAACAAATTGGTGCACGGTTTTCCCGGTGCTATTTCTGTAGGCTCTGCTGATGCGTCAAGGTTTTTTTTAGTGTTACCAGATTGTCACGCAGTGTTCCCGCCCATCAATCACCGCGGTAGATACAGCCGCTGGTGCAGGTTTCACGGACCTCCACCTGGCTCAGTTGCGGCAGATCCCGCTTCAGCTTCTGCCAGATCCATCGAGCGAGATTTTCGCTGGTGGGGTTTTCCAGCCCCGGGATTTCATTCAGGTAGTAATGATCCAGTTGATCATAGACAGGCCTGAAGGCGGCTTTCAGATCGGCAAAGTCCATGACCCAGCCCGATGGCTCAGGTGCGTTCCCCGAGACGGTCAGGCGCACGTGGAAGGAGTGGCCGTGCAGTCGCGCACACTTGTGGCCCTCGGGAACGTTGGGAAGGCGGTGAGCCGCCTCGAAGTGAAATTCCTTGTAGATTTCCATGCTGGTTCACCCTGTGATCACACCCGGTTGCGGGCAGACTTATACGCCGGACAGCGGCGCTCCCGGCATCGGGCCGGGGGCGAATTTTACTACTAAAATCAACAGCTTTTAATATGCCGCAAATTTTGCACGATTTTCATCCGGAAGGTTTGACAGCCTAGACAGAATCTCTATAATGCGCGTTCTCGGTCAGGGGGTGGTTAGCTCAGCTGGGAGAGCATCTGCCTTACAAGCAGAGGGTCGGCGGTTCGATCCCGTCACCACCCACCATTTCA
>JAHEEV010000251.1 GCA_024640505.1 Halieaceae bacterium | reverse complement strand
GAGCGCGGCGGAGCGCAAGCAGTTGCTGGCCACGCTACAGGACCTGCTGGCGTCCACGCGGCCTGCCGCGACCCGGAAGAAGCGCACACGCAAACGCGCCGCCTGAGACCGGGCGATCGCAACGCGGGACTATTCGCAGGGACGCACAGCGACCGGGATGTTGCCCATGAGCGGCATCCCGGTAATCCGGTCGTAATCCTCGTCGGTGCGCACCAGCCGGCCGGTGTTGGCGCCCAATTCGCCGTAACGCTCATCCTCGTCCACCAGGCCGCCGAATGCGTGGGCGCTCGCCACCACGCCCGGTCGCAGGGTGTCATCCCCCTCGACCACGGCCAGGATTTCGTCGTGAGGGGTAGCGACGCGCACCCTGTCACCCTCCCCGACCCCCACATCGCGCATATCCTCGGGATGCATCCAGAGCGGATTCCAGGGCTTGTCGCCGCTGAGTTTCCGGATTGAGCGGCCCGAGGAGTTCATGAAGTTGTTGTGGCGGCGCGGAATGAAACGCAGCGGGTAATCAGGCGTGTCCTGCATGGACCGGTAATCCTGCGACAACACCTCCTGCAGCTGAGCCATCATGACGTCGTTGCCACAATCCAGCCGGTCTTCGCACCCGGGATCCCGTTCTCGAACGATCACATCGCTGTCGAAGATGTACCCGTGCGGATAGCGCTTCACTTCCTCCAGCGGGACGCGTGAATGGGCGCAGATCGACTCATAAAGCGCTTCCAGGGTCGGTTTTTCCGTACGACTGAGCGGCATGACCTCGAACGGTGCCTCCTGGTACCGTGAAAAACCGAAAGCCGTTGCAAAGGTCAATTCGAGACCGAGATGGTCCGCCATCTGGTAGAAGAAGTCCCACTCCTCCACCAGGTCCGAGCCGTGGGGCACATCGGCCACCGCAGGGGAATACTGCGCATAGGCATTGGGAAAGCCGATCCCCGAACCGAAATACTTGATCGCTTCACCGCTCTGGCTCATGCCCGGGGTTTCCAGGGTCTGCTTGCAGGCGATCACATAATCGGCCAGCCGGGCCGTCGTGGACATCTCCACGTCCAGCGTGACCAGCAGTTCCAGCGTCTCCATGGCCCGCTGGGTCTTGCGCTGGTCGGGCCAGGCCGCCATCGGGTTGCCGCCGATACAGACCAGGGCTTTCACCTGCCCTTCGCCGGGCAGGAGGATTTCGTCCGCAAGGGCGGCAGTCGGCATACCCGCCGCCGTGTCCGTCAGCCCCCGGACGCGCAGTTTCTCGCCAAACCCCCAGGCCTTGAATGGCGGGAAGGCCTGGGCCCTGGGCGTATAGGCGGGCAGCATGGCATTGGGCCGGGTGACGCGCTCACCGGCGCGGGTCCAGGCACCGCAGATCGTGTTGAGGCAGGCGACCAGGTAGTCCTTGAGATTGCAGTACCCGGAAAAGCTCGGGCCGGTGCCGCTGTTGGCGTGGCGCACCCGCGCCCGGGCAAAGACCCGCGCTGCCTCTGCGAGCTGCTCCGCGGGAATGCCGGCGCGATCGGCCACATAGTCCGGGGTAAAGCCGGCGACGGCCGCGGCCAGTTTTTCGAAGCCGGTGGCGTTCTCCTCGACGAAGGCCCGGTCATAGAGCTGCTCGGCGATGATGATGTGGATCATGCCCGCGAGGATGGCGTGGTCTTCCCCGGGACGGCACTGCAGGTGAATCGATGCCTTGCGTGCACAGTCAGAGACCCGGGGATCCACCACGATCAGCTCCATACCCCTGGCCCGGGCCTCCTTCAGTTTCTGCGCCGGGTTCTGGCCGGGTAGTCCCGCCGACTTGGAGATGATGGGGTTGTTGCCGACCAGCAGCCAGGCATCCGCCCGCTCGAAATCCGGCTCGCCCCCCAACCACTTGCCGTGCAGCGCCATCGAGATCTGCTTTCCCGGCTGGTCGATCGTATTGGAGGTGAAGAACATGCGCGAACCGATGGCCCGCATGAAGGCATTGCCCACGCCTGCGGCGGTGGGCTGGCCGGCATTGGGCGTACCGACGTAGAACGCGACCGAGCGCGGTCCGTGGCGATCGACGATTGCCTTGATCCGGTCTGCTACCTCGACGGCCGCGCGCTCACTGGCAATCGGCGCGTGATGGCCATCCGGCTGCCGTTTCATGCTCTGCAGCAGCCGCCCCTCATGGTTATGCAGTTCCGGCAACGCCCTGCCCTTGGGACAGGTGTAGCCCTTGAACAGCGGGTTATCCGGGTCTCCGGTAACCCTCGTTACCTTGCGGCGTCCGTTATCATCCTCAACCGTGGCGAGCACACCGCAATGGGCGATACACAGGCGGCAGATAGTGGGAACGACTTCGCTCATGGGACGGCCTCATGCCAGGGGATGCAATCCGACTATAGTAGTCGAATTGACAAATACCTGTCACAAGCCGCAAGTGATGGGAAACACCCTCAATCAGGCGTGTACCAGACAGGCGAGGACCAGGCCCGCTCCTGGACAGTGGCGGCGACATCGTCCGGCAGTGGCAGGCCCGCGCGCACGGCGTCGTAGGTGGTCCAGCGCGGCGTGGGTATTTCGATGACGCGGGCGTAGTAGAGCGCCGGGATGGCCGGGTCGAATTCCGGATCCTGCCAGACGGTGGCCAGCTGGGCTTCCCCGATGGTATTGCGGTAGGTCGCGGTTTCGAGGTCGACGGTGCTCCCGATGGGTG
>JAHEEV010000250.1 GCA_024640505.1 Halieaceae bacterium | reverse complement strand
TCCACGCCGGGCGCCTCCACGCCGGGCGGATTTATGCAGCAGGCCCTGGACAACGCCGCTGCCACGGCCCCCGTCTGGCTGCGGGACTGGTTGCAGGACGGGCGCGGACGCTGGGAGGCGAGCGCCATGCCCACCCGCAAGACCGAGGACTGGAAATATACCAGCATCCGTCCCCTGCAACAGGACTATGCCGTTGCCTGCGCCACTGCCGCGGCACCGCTGGCGATGGACATCCCCGAGCTGGGCGGGTATCGCCTGGTGTTCGTCAACGGATATCACCGCGCTGACCTGTCCAGCGCAGAGCTGCCCGCCGGCGTCTCACTCGTTCGCTTCGCCGATGCGGATGAGCATCAGGCGACCCGTATCCGCCAACACCTGGGCAGTGCCGCAGGAAGAGATCGCGATCTGTTCAGTGCGCTGAACGATGCCTCCCTGGCTGACGGGGTGTTCCTGGAGATTGCCGAGGGCGCGCACATCGAGGAGACCCTCCAGCTGGTATGGATCACCTGCAGTCCCCGGACTGCCTGCAGCGTGAACCAGCGGCTGCTGGTTCTCTGTGGCGCCAACAGCGAGGCGCGTCTTATCGAGCATTTTGCGAGTGACACCCCGGAGCAGCACACCTTTACCAACGGCGTTACCGAACTGCTGCTGCAGCCCGGCGCGAAACTCGAGCACTATCGCCTGCTTCTGGAAGAGGCTCTCGCGATGCACGTGGGCGGTGTCTACGTTCGGCTGGATCGGGATGCCACCCTGGACGGGTTTCATCTCGCCCTGGGCAGTACCCTGAAACGCGTGGATGTTGTGGTCGAGCACCGGGGACCGGGCGCCCACTGCGGGCTTGGGGGCATCTATCTGCCGCGGGGCAGGGAGCATGTGGATTACCATACCTGTGTGGAACACGCGGTGCCCCACTGCACCACCGATGAGGTCTTCCGCGGCATCGTCTCCGACGAGGCCCGCGCTGTATTCAACGGCCGTATTCACATCCACCCCGACGCCCAGAAAACCCGCGCCGAGCTGAGCAACAGGAACCTGCTCACCAGCGCCGACGCGGAAGTCGATACCAAACCCGAGCTGGAGATCTACGCCGACGACGTGCAGTGCGCCCACGGGGCCACCGTGGCGCAGTTGGACGAGACCAGCCTGCACTACCTGCGCACCCGCGGCATCGGCGAGGAGGAGGCGCGGGTGATGTTGAGCTTCGGCTTCATCAATGAGGTCATCGACTCGGTCAGGTGCGAGACGGTGCGTAACTACCTGCGCCCGCTGCTGGCCCGGCGGCTCTCCCGGGACCCCTCCCTGACGAGGCACCTGGCATGACAGCGCCGCAGCAAGCCGTCGCCGGGGTCTTCGATGCCGAACTTGTGCGCCTGGATTTCCCGATCCTCGCGCAGCAGGTGAATGGTCACCCCCTGGTGTACCTGGATAACGCCGCCACAACGCAGAAGCCGGAGTGCGTGATAGAGGCGATCGTCGATTACTACCGGCACGATAACGCCAACGTGCACCGGGGTGTTCATACCCTGAGTGACCGCGCCACTCTGGCCTTCGAGGCCGCACGGGAGTGCGTGGCGACATTTATCAACAGTCCCGACCCCCGTCAGGTGATATGGACCAGCGGCACCACGGAGGCGATCAACCTGGTGGCCAACAGCTGGGGCCGCAGTTCACTGCATCCCGGCGACCGGGTGCTGGTCTCCTGGCTGGAGCATCACTCCAACATTGTTCCCTGGCAACTGGTGGCCGCCGCTACCGGAGCGGAAGTGGTGCCCATTCCGGTGACCGACGCGGGAGAGATCGACCTGGACGCACTGGATTCGCTGCTCGACGACCGGGTAAAGCTGGTCGCCGTGAACCACGTCTCCAATGCGCTGGGGACCGTCAACCCGGTGAACGAGATCACCCGCCGCGCCCGGGAGGCGGGGGCTCTCGTGCTGGTAGACGGTGCCCAGTCGGTGGCTCACTGGCCGGTGGACGTGCAGG
Organism: Halieaceae bacterium; assembly: GCA_024640505.1. GTDB lineage: Bacteria > Pseudomonadota > Gammaproteobacteria > Pseudomonadales > Halieaceae > JARRPM01. Next base: position 708 of record JAHEEV010000250.1, on the reverse strand, counting down.
CGCTGGATTGCGACTTCTTTATTTTTTCCGGCCACAAACTGTTCGGCCCCACCGGTATCGGCGTCCTCTGGGGGCGCGAAGCGTTGCTGGAGGCCATGCCCCCGTTCCTGGGCGGCGGCGAGATGATCGAGACAGTAAGTTTCACCGGTACGACCTTTGCGGGGCTACCCTTTAAATTCGAGGCGGGTACCCCCAATATAGCCGGTGCCATCGGCCTGGCTGCGGCCATAGACTACCTGGGTGGCCTCGACCGAGCCGCCGCGGCGGAACATGAGACCGCGCTGCTGCGTCGCACCCTGGAGCTGGCGGACGAGGTTCCCGGCCTGCGCCGCATCGGCACGCCGACGCACGCCGCAGGTATTTTCAGCTTCCTGCTGGAGGGCACGCATCCCTCGGATCTGGGCATGCTGCTGGACCAGCAGGGGATTGCAGTACGCACCGGGCACCACTGTGCCCAGCCGCTGATGGACCGGCTGGGAGTCCCCGGCACGGTGCGGGCGTCCTATTCGATTTACAATACGCAGGAGGATGTCCAACGCCTGTTCGAGGGCATCCACAAGGCCAGGAGCCTGTTTGGCTAGAGGAACGAACGATGAGTGTTGCAACCTTTGATGTGAATTCTGAGCTGGTGCATGTCACCCCGGCGGCCGCGGAACATTTCCGCAGCAGCCTGGCGGGGAGGGAGCGGGCCGCCGTGCGTATCAGCCT
>JAHEEV010000130.1 GCA_024640505.1 Halieaceae bacterium | reverse complement strand
TGGCGTGCTTGACGATGACGCAGGCGGGCTCGTCGAAATTCTTCACACATTCGAGGGCCGCGTCCGTGTCCGCCACGTTGTTGTAGGACAGCTCCTTGCCCTGCAACTGCTTGGCCGTTGCAATGCCTGCCTCGGCGGGGCGTGCTTCCACGTAGAATGCCGCCTGCTGGTGGGGATTTTCCCCGTAGCGCATCTCCTGCAACTTGTGGAACTGCAGATTGAAGGTGCGGGCGAAATGCTCCGAACCGCCGGGAACCAGCCTCCCGAAGTGGTTGGCGATAGCGCCGTCGTAGGCCGCCGTGTGCTCGTAGGCTTTGACGGCCAGGTTAAAGCGGGTCTCCAGTGAGGTGGCGCAGTCGTGGGCGCGCATCTCCCCGATGATGTCGCCGTAGTCGGCGGCATTGACCACGATGTTGACGAAACGGTGATTCTTGGCGGCCGCGCGCACCATGGTCGGTCCGCCGATGTCGATATTCTCGACGGCCTCCTCCAGGGTGCAGTCCGGGCGCGCCACCGTAGCTTCGAAAGGGTACAGGTTGACCACGACCATATCGATGGCATCGATGCCGTGCCGGGCCATGACCTCATCATCCTGGCCTCTTCGCCCCAGGATGCCCCCGTGAACCTTTGGATGGAGGGTTTTGACCCGGCCGTCCATCATTTCGGGAAAACCGGTGTAATCGGCCACCTCGGTGACCTCCAGGCCGTTGTCCTGCAACAGGCGGTAGGTGCCTCCGGTGGAGAGCAGTTCCACGTCGAGCTCCCGCAGCGCCCTGGCAAACTCGACGATGCCCGTTTTGTCGGAAACGCTGATCAGGGCGCGATTGACTTTGATAAGATCGGCATCGCTCATGTTACTGGCCCTTGTCGGAAAGGAGGTCGTATTGCTTCAATTTCTTGCGCAGCGTGCCGCGGTTCAGGCCCAGCATGATGGATGCCCTGGTCTGGTTATTGCGGGTGTAGGCCATGATTTCCTCGAGCAGCGGTGCCTCGACCTCCGCCAGCACCATCTGGTAGACATCCGTGGACAGCTGTCCGTCCAGTTCTGCAAGGTAAGCGCGCACGCAGGCCGTTACCGCGTCGCGAAGGTGGGTTGACGGTGCGCTCTCGTCGTTGGCTGCGAGAGTTTCGTCGTCGAGGGGAGTAAGGGTTTCAGCCCGGATCATGCTGCAAGTACCTCTTTGTGGCTAGTGTTCGGGAAAAGCTGTTCGATGAAGTGCAGTTGTTCCGCCGGGGTTTCCAGCCTGTTGAACAACTTGCGTCCGTTTCCAGGATCCTTGTGCAGATACCAGCCGACGTGTTTGCGGGCAATGCGCACGCCCATGAAGTCGCCGTAAAAGCCATGCAGTGCCCGCACATGGCGTTGGAGAATAGTCTTCTGTGTAGCCGCAGGCGGATCTGCCTGAATGTGCCCGGTCGCCAGGTAGACCGCTATCTGGCCGCAGAGCCAGGGTCGGCCCTGGGCGGCCCGTCCGATCATCACGCCGGCGGCGCCTGTGTGGGCGATCACTGCGGCGGCTTTTTGGGGCGAGTCGATGTCCCCGTTGGCGAACACGGGCAGGTCAGTGGTCGCGACGATGGCTGCGATGGTGTCATATTCCGCTTCGCCGGCGAATGCGCAGGCCCGGGTGCGGCCGTGTACTGCCAGCGCGCTTATCCCGGCATCCTCAGCGAGGCGGGCGATAGTCACCCCGTTACGATGGGCGGGTGTGGTGCCTGTCCGGATCTTGAGGGTGACCGGGACACTCACGGCGTTTACCACCGCGTGCAGAATGTCTGCCACCAGCTTTTCGTCGGCCAGCAGCGCCGACCCTGCGGCCTTGCGACAGACTTTTTTGGCCGGGCAGCCCATATTGATATCGATGATCTGGGCGCCGCGGGCGACATTATAGGAGGCCGCCCGGGCCATCGCCGCCGGGTCGTTGCCGGCAATCTGCACCGAGCGCGGCTCTGTTTCAGCGTCGAGCCGGCTGCGCCAGCGGGTTTTGCGGGTATCGCGCAGGTCGGGATTGCAGTTGATCATTTCCGACACCACCAGCCCTGCACCGAGCTCCGCACAGAGACGGCGGAACGGCAGGTCGGTAACACCGGCCATAGGAGCCAGCGCTACCGGATTGGGCAATGTGTAGGGTCCGATCCGCAGCATCGAGAGTATGGTCGAAAAAAGAGGCGGTATGATACTCGGAAGGTCAGGTGCGGGAAAGAATTTCTGTGCAAAAAAGCATCAATTGACGCCCCAGTCGGAGCGTCAGCGCTCCGACAACCTGCCCCGCAGGCAGACCCAGCCGTCCTTTTCGGCAACAATCTCCAGCGAGATTCGAGGGGCGTATTGTTCGCACAGCTCGGGCGCCTGGGTGACCAGGAGCCCGGAGAGTAACAACGTGCCACCCGGTTGCAGCAGCTGCAGAAGGGTGTCGGCGAGTTCGATCAGCGGGCCGGCCAGGATGTTGGCGACGACCACGCCGGCGTGTCCGTGCCAGGCGGCGATATCGGCGCCATCGGGCAGTACCACCACCAGGGAGCCATCGGCCACCCCGTTGCGCCGGGCATTTTCCCGGGTTGCCGTCAGTGCCTGCGGGTCGTTATCGACGCCCAGAACCTGGCGTGCCCCCAGTTTGAGTGCCGCCACCGCCAGGATGCCGGATCCGCAGCCGTAGTCCACGAGGCGGATGCCGTCCAGGTCCATGCTGTCCAGTTCGCCGAGGCACAGGGCGGTGGTCGGGTGGGTTCCGGTGCCGAACGCCAGACCCGGGTCCAGCATCAGGTTCACGGCGCCGGGTTCGGGCGGCTCCAGCCAGCTCGGGCAGACCCACAGGCGCCTGCCGAAGCGCATGGGCTGATAGTGCTCGATCCAGGCCCGCTCCCAATCCTTGTCTTCCAGTATTTCCACCCGGTGGCGGGCATCCTCGAGTAAACCTGCGGGAAAGGCGGCCAGCACGGCAGTCATGTCGGTATCCGCGGGGTACAGGCCGGTGAGGCGGGTCCGGCGCCACAGGGGCATTTCACCGACTCCGGGTTCCAGGACCGGCTGGTCAGCGTTGTCCTCCAGAGTGACGGCCACCGAGCCGGTCGCCAGCAGTAGCCGTTCGAGTTCCGGCACATCGTCGGGACAGGTTTCCAGGCGCAGCTGTAACCAGGTCATGGGACGGCGGGGCGGGCTGCAGCCCTCAATCTTCCAGTTTGCTTTCGAGGTAATGGATGCTCACGCCGCCGGCCTGGAAGGAGCGGTCCAGTACGAGATCCCGGTGCAGCGCGGTGTTGGTGCGAATACCCTCGACCACCAGTTCGTCCAGCGCTCCGCGCATACGGGCCAGGGCGACCTCCCGGCTCTCGCCGAAGGTAATGATCTTGGCGATCAGGGAGTCGTAGAAGGGCGGCACCGTGTAACCGTCATAGAGGTGGGAATCGACCCTGACGCCCAGCCCGCCGGGCGCGTGAAACGTGGTGACCTTGCCGGGTGAAGGCAGGAAGGTATGCGGATCCTCGGCATTGATGCGACATTCAAACGCATGGCCATGCAGCTCGATGTCTTCCTGCCGGAATGAGAGTGGCATGCCCGCGGCGATCCGCAGCTGTTCCTTGACGATATCGATGCCGGTGATCATCTCCGTCACCGGGTGTTCCACCTGCACCCGGGTATTCATCTCAATGAAGTAGAAGCCGCCGTCTTCGTAGAGGAATTCAAAGGTACCCGCTCCACGGTAGCCGATTTCGATGCAGGCATTGACACAGGCCTCTGCCACCTGCTGCCGGAGATCTTCCGGTATGTTGGGCGCGGGAGCTTCTTCCAGCACTTTCTGGTGGCGGCGCTGCAGGGAGCAGTCCCGGTCCCCCAGGTGAATAGCATTGCCCTGCCCGTCTGCGATGACCTGGACTTCGACGTGGCGGGGCTTCTGCAGGAATTTCTCCAGGTACACCACATCGGAACCGAAGGCCGCGGCGGCCTCTGACTGGGTGACCTGGACCGAGTTGAGCAGGGCTGCCTCGTTGTGCACCACCCGCATGCCGCGACCACCGCCCCCGGCCGCCGCCTTGACGATCACCGGGAAACCAATCCCGCGCGCGATATCCAGGGTGCGTTCCTGGTCATCGGTGAGCGGGCCATCCGAGCCCGGTACCGTGGGAACCCCGGCCTTTTTCATGGCGTCGATGGCTGACACCTTGTCTCCCATCAGCCGGATCGTATCCGCCCTGGGTCCGATAAAGGCAAAGCCGCTCTTTTCCACCTGGTCGGCAAAATCCGCGTTTTCGGCCAGGAAGCCATAGCCGGGGTGGATAGCGCTGGCGTTGGTGATCTCCGCGGCGCTGATGATGGCGGGGACGTTGAGATAACTCTCGATAGAGGGCGCCGGGCCTATGCAAACGGACTCGTCCGCCAGGCGCACGTGCATCAGCTCACTGTCGGCTTTTGAGTGGACCGCCACGGTCCGGATTCCCAGTTCCTTGCATGCCCTGAGCACGCGCAGCGCAATTTCACCGCGATTGGCGATAAGCACCTTTTCCAAGATGGCCATGTCTCGATCCTCTGCTGGTCGCGGGTGCTTACGCGATAGTGATCAGTGGCTGGTCGAATTCCACGGGTTCACCATTATCGACCAGAATGGCCGTAACGGTGCCGGAGTGGTCTGCCTCGATCTGGTTCATCATCTTCATCGCCTCGACGATGCAGATGACATCCCCCACCTTGACGCTCTGTCCCACTTCCACGAAAGCCGGTGAAGTCGGCGAAGGCGAACGGTAGAACGTGCCGACCATCGGTGAGGCAACCACATGGCCTTCCGTGGCGGCGGACGCCGGCTCAGCAGCTGGTACGGGTGCCGGTGCCGGTGCTGGCGCGGGTGCCGCGATGGGGGCGGGCTGGGCATAGACCGGCGCCTGCTGGGCGGCCAGTAGGGCCTGGGCGCTGTTGCGGCTGATCCGCACGGACTCCTCGCCCTCCTTGATCTCTATCTCGTCGATATTTGACTCTTCCAGCAGTTCGATCAGTTTCTTAACTTTCCGGATGTCCATAGATCAGCCTCTTTATTGGGGTTGGATCACGATTGGTCCAGTGCTCGCAGCGCGGCCTGCAGGCCGAATTCGTAGCCCTGTGCGCCGAGGCCGCAGATGACACCGCGGGCCAGGCCAGAGAAGTAGGAATGCTGCCGGAAATCTTCCCGGGCATGGGTATTCGACAGGTGGATCTCGATGAAGGGGATGTCGACAGCGGCCAGGGCATCCCGCAGCGCCACGGAAGTATGGGTGAAGGCAGCAGGATTGATCAGGATGAAGTTCACGCCTTCGTGGCGAGCCTCGTGGATGCGCTCCACCAGTTCATATTCGGCGTTGCTCTGCATGGTCAGCAGATGATGGCCCTGTTCCCGTGCCTGCTGCTCCAGGGTGTGATTGATATCCGCCAGGCTGGTCGTACCGTAAATCCCGGGCTCGCGCTCGCCCAGCAGGTTCAGGTTGGGGCCGTGCAGGACGAGAATGGTCGCCATGGGGCTGGGACTCCGGGATGCGCGCAATAGGAGCTAGTCTGGCCCAAATTAGTAAATCTGTCCACGAATTTAGTTATTTTTTTGAATTTTGGCCGCATTTAGCAACCTTATTCCAGAAGTTAGCATGTTTTTAGATGTTGTATGCTTCTCCGGACTAGTTATTTGCAGATTAAGCGGAAATCGATAGATCTTATAACTTTTTGTCGCTATCTTCCCTGAATATACCGGCAACTTCCTGCTTCTCCTCTAAAACTGTTTTCAGGGCATCCAGCACGGTGGATTTGGTCAGGATCTGGGGCAGCAACAGGGGCGATTGGGACAGATCGGCCGGGTACAGCAGGTAGAGGGGAATGCCGCTGCGACCGTGACGCTCCAGGAAGCGGGCAATGTCAGCATCGTAATTGGTCCAGTCTGCGACCATGTAGACGACTCCGCGGTCGGCAAAGGCCGCGGTCATCTCCTCGGTGTTCAGCACCGCGGCCTCGTTGGCGATGCAGGTGAGGCACCAGTCCGCGGTTACATCCACGAACACCGCACTGCCTTCCCGGCGCAACTGCGCCAGGGCCTGCTCCGACCAGGGCACGCGGCCTTCGGCATTGGCACCGGCCAGTGCCTGGTGTTGTTCGTTGGCCGGGCGCCAGGCACCCAGGCCCAGGGCGCCCAGAACACAGACGGCGGCGAGCACCCGGCGCCAGCTGCCATAGCGCCACAGCCACAATCCCAATGCCAGTACCAGCGCACCGCTGAGTGCGGTGGCCATGGTGTTGACCCCGGTCTGCCTGCCGGCCACCCACAACAGCCAGATGGCCGTCGCATACAGGGGAAATGCCAGCAGCTGCTTGAGGGTTTCCATCCAGGGCCCCGGCGTGGGCATGAGGGTGCGGGCAGTGCGGCTGTAGCCGAAGATCAGCAGGGGTGCGGCCATCCCGAATCCGAGGGCAGCGAAGACCAGGAGGGCGACCCCGGGCGGCTGGGTGAGGGCGAAGCCCAGGGCGGTTCCCATGAAGGGGGCCGTGCAGGGGCTCGCTACCACCACGGCCAGTACGCCGGTAAAAAAGCTGCCGCGTACACCCCCGCGGTCGGCCAGTCCGCTGCCCGCATTCATGATGCTGTTGCCGAACTCGACCAGTCCTGACAGCGACAGGCCCATGGCCACAAACAGGTAGGCCAGCGCGATGACGAAGCCCGGGGATTGCAGCTGAAACCCCCAGCCTATGGCCCGCCCGGCCTGCTGCAGGGCGATCAGGACAGCTGCCACCAGGACGAAACTGGCAACCACCCCGGCGGTGTAGACCCAGCTGTGCAGATGCCGGTCGTGATCGGCGCTCCGCGCAAAGGCCAGCACTTTCAGGGAGAGAATCGGGAAAACACAGGGCATCAGGTTGAGGATGGCGCCTCCGATGAATGCCAGCAACAGCATGTACAGCAGGCCGGAGTGGTTGACGCCCCTGTCCCCTGAGAGGCCTGACGGACCTGCCGGGGGCGCCGCCTGGGCGATGGTTCCCGCGGTAAAATCAACGGTGAAGTGCTTCTGCTCTGGTGGGTAACAGAGGCCCGCGTCGGCGCAGCCCTGGAAGCTGACAGACAGCATCGCCCGGTCGGGGATTCGATCCGGTCGGGCCTGGATATCTGCGCTGTCGTAGTAGACCCTGGTGTCACCGAAGAACTCGTCGCTGCGTGCCAGTGCGGGGGGCATTTCTGTCGTCAACGCAATGGCACCCGCGTCGTCCTCCAGGCTGAAGGCGAAGCGGTGCTGGTAAAGGTAGTAGCTGTCGGCGATCTGCCAGTAGAGACGCAGGCTGTTATCGTCCTCGATTTCAACTGCCAGCTGGTAGGCTTCGTCTACCGGCAGGAAAGCAGGCTTCGGCGCTGTCGCCAGTCCCGTAGCGCCGTTGACCGGGCCGAAAGCCTGGGCAAGGCACAGCGTGCTGGTGAGCAGCAGCAGGCCGGTGAGGAAAGCGCGCATGTAGTCTCCTGGTTTCGTTCCATCCGCCGATGGCTGGCGGCGTATTGTAGCAGCCAGCGATAGCGGTACCCAATCAGGGGGCAAGGCCGCCGCGGTAGATGGTATAGTGATAAGACGCATTCCGGGGCGGATAGTTTCCAGTAAGGGGGGTTGTATTGGACAAGCGGCTGTTGGCATTGGCACTGTTGGGGCTGGTATCGCTGCTTGCGAAGGCGGGCCCGGATCCGGCACTGACCGCACAGGTGGTATTGCATGACAGCTGGGTGCGTGCCCTGCCTCCCACGCAGACCAGCACGGCGGCTTATCTGACCATTGCCAACAACGGAGAGGTCCCCGTCAAGGTGGTCGCAGCGAGTGCGTCGGTCGCCGCGAGGGTCGAGATTCACACCACGCGGGAGGTGGACGGGTTGATGCGCATGGAACAGCTGCAGGACTTGCAGGTCTTGCCGGGGACGGACGTCGACCTGGCACCGGGTGGTACGCACCTGATGCTTCTGGAGCTGGAGCGCATGCCGGGCGTGGGTGAAACTGTCCGTCTCTGCCTGCAACTGGAGCCCGGTGGCCAGTTATGTACCGATGCGCCGGTGCGCAAATCATCCGCCGGAGAAGGCGGGCATCACCATCATCATCACACGGAGTAGGGCGATAACATGAGTGCGGTAAGTGACAAACTGGCGGACTGGCGGGATGCCATGGCGGATTTTCTTCCCGGGGGTGGGGTCGGCAAGGCAATTGTCGTCCTGCTGGTGATTTATATCGTGGGCGCGCTGCTGGTGGGCATCTACTGGAGCATCACCCCCTCTCCGTTCGATGTGCGCGATCGGGCCGCAGCACTTGCCGCCGAAGAGGGCAACACGGTCGTTACCGGTTCGGTGACCACCGCGTCACTCATGGGCGTCATGGAGACCCTGCTGGAGAAACCCGGCGGTTTCCTGCACAACGATCGCATGCCGCCCGGGCTGTGGCTGGATAACATGCCCAACTGGGAGTACGGCGCCCTGATCCAGGTCCGCGACCTGTCCCGTGCCATGCGAGAAGTGTTCAGTCGCTCCCAGTCACAATCCAAGGAAGATCCTGACCTGGCATTCGCTGAGCCGCGTTTCAATTTCACGGCGGGCAGCTGGATTCTTCCGGCCGCCGAGTCTGAGTACCGCGACGGACTGCAGTACCTGCGCAACTATTTTCATCGCCTGTCCGATGAAAATGCCACTGACGCCCAGTTCTATGCCCGCGCCGACAACCTGCGCTACTGGCTGGCTACGGTAGACACGCGTCTGGGCAGTCTGTCCCAGCGCCTGAGTGCCAGCGTCGGCCAGAGGCGCATCAACACCGACCTGGCGGGGGACGAGGTAGCCACCCAGTCGACCAGCACTCCGGAGGAGCTGTCGGTACGCACGCCCTGGACCGAGATTGACGATGTGTTTTTCGAGGCTCGCGGTACAGCCTGGGCCCTGATCCAGTTTCTCAGGGCCGCAGAGGTGGACTTTGCCGAGGTGTTGCGGAACAAGAATGCGCAGGTGAGTGTGCAGCAGATCATACGTGAGCTTGAAGGCACCCAGGAAACGATCTGGAGTCCGATGATCCTGAACGGCAGCGGTTTCGGCCCGCTGGCGAATCACTCCCTGGTGATGGCGTCGTATATCAGTCGCGCCAACGCGGCCATCATCGACCTTCGGGACCTGTTATCACAGGGTTGATACCCGACGGGTTGCCAACAGGCATCCCGCCGTTCGAGGGCACCCGGTTCAGCGTTTGTAGCGGAGGCGGGTGCCGGTATCGAGGGAGAGTCTGATTTCCGTCGCGTCCAGCTCGGCTGGAAAATAGGTGCCGGAGAGCTTCGCATCCAGCAGGCTCGCTCCCTCGAGGTTGGTGTCGCGAAAGTCGATGCCGCTGAGATCGGCGTTGC
>JAHEEV010000249.1 GCA_024640505.1 Halieaceae bacterium | reverse complement strand
CAAGGTCGTCGCCTTCACCCTGCGGCAGGCGCAGTTCCCACAGTCCTTCGCCTGCTTCGACGCCCGCACTCGCGAAGTGCCCTGCAACCGGCTTGTTAACCAGGCTGCCGCGGCGACGGCCAAAGGTCACCTGGATAGAGCGGTATCCGTCAGATTCCACGCTCTTCACCTGGGCCACGCGGTTTGGATCGACCTCGATCACCGTCACCGGAACGCTGTTGCCTTCCTCGGTGAACACGCGGGTCATGCCACGTTTGCGTCCAATTAATCCAATCTTCATTGCTTTGCCTTCTATCCGGTAAATGTCGGCGATCAGTACAGTTTGATCTGCACGTCGACGCCTGCCGCCAGGTCCAGCTTCATCAGTGCATCCACGGTCTTGTCATTGGGATCCACTATGTCCATCAGGCGCTTGTGCGTACGGGTCTCGTACTGGTCACGGGCGTCCTTGTTCACGTGTGGCGAAATCAGCACCGTGTGCCGCTCGATTTTGGTCGGCAACGGTATCGGGCCCAGCACCTGCGCACCGGTGCGCCTCGCGGTCTCCACGATTTCCGCAGCAGAGCGGTCGATCAAACGGTGATCGAACGCTTTCAGCCGGATTCGTATTCTCTGTTCAGCCATTTCAAATGCTCACTGTCGTTGCGGCTAATCGCGGCTCAAGCCGCTCCTACGGTTACTCGAAGATCTTGGCGACGACGCCGGCGCCTACCGTGCGCCCGCCTTCGCGGATCGCAAAACGCAGACCTTCTTCCATGGCGATCGGCGCAATCAGCGTCACCACCATCTGCACGTTGTCACCCGGCATCACCATCTCGACGCCTTCAGGCAACTCCACCGCACCCGTCACGTCCGTCGTACGGAAGTAAAACTGCGGCCGATAACCCTTGAAAAACGGCGTATGACGACCACCCTCGTCCTTCGACAGGATGTACACCTCCGCCTCGAACTTGGTGTGCGGCGTGATCGTCTTCGGATGCGCCAGCACCTGACCACGCTCCACTTCGTCACGCTTGGTACCACGCAACAACACGCCCACGTTGTCGCCCGCACGCCCTTCGTCCAGCAGCTTGCGGAACATCTCCACGCCCGTGCATGTCGTCTTCGTGGTCGGGTGAATGCCGACAATCTCGACTTCCTCACCCACCTTGATCACACCACGCTCCACACGTCCGGTCACCACCGTGCCACGGCCCGATATCGAGAACACGTCCTCGATCGGCAGCAGAAACGGCTTGTCCGTATCCCGCACCGGCTCCGGTATGTAACTGTCCATCTCTTCGATCAGCTTCACGATCGACTGCGTGCCCTGCTCCGAATCCTCACCTTCCAGCGCCTTCAGCGCCGAACCCGTGATGATCGGCGTGTCGTCGCCCGGGAAATCGTACGAGCTCAACAGCTCCCGCACTTCCATCTCCACCAGCTCCAACAACTCGGCATCGTCCACCATGTCCGCCTTGTTCATGTACACCAGGATGTACGGCACACCCACCTGGCGCGCCAGCAGAATGTGCTCCCGCGTCTGCGGCATCGGACCATCGGCCGCCGACACCACCAGGATCGCTCCGTCCATCTGCGCCGCACCCGTGATCATGTTCTTCACATAGTCCGCGTGCCCCGGACAGTCCACGTGCGCGTAGTGCCGCTTGTCCGACTCGTACTCCACGTGCGCCGTCGCAATCGTGATCCCGCGCTCGCGCTCTTCCGGCGCCTTGTCGATCTGGTCGAAGGCCGTGAACTCACCACCGCGCAACTCGGCACAGACCTTCGTCATCGCCGCAGTCAGCGTCGTCTTGCCATGATCCACGTGACCAATCGTGCCCACGTTCACATGGGGCTTCGTACGTTCAAATTTTGCTTTTGACATCGGTCAGTCCTCTTCTTTCTGCCTGTGCTTCAGCGGCAACGTCAGGCGGTTTTCTTGATGATTTCTTCTGCGACACTCGCCGGTGCTTCGGCATAGTGGTCGAATTCCATGGTGTAGGTCGCGCGGCCCTGGGTCTGCGAGCGCAGGTCCGTGGCATAGCCGAACATCTCCGACAACGGCACGTGGGCATTGATGATCTTGCCCGACGGGCTGTCTTCCATGCCCTGCACGATTCCACGGCGACGGTTCAGGTCGCCCATCACGTCGCCCATATAATCTTCCGGTGTGACGACCTCGACTTTCATCAGGGGCTCGAGCAGCACCGGGTTGGCTTTCACGGCGGCATTCTTGAAGGCCATCGAGCCGGCGATTTTGAATGCCATCTCCGATGAGTCGACTTCGTGGTACGAGCCGTCGTACAGCGTGGCCTTGACGTCCACGACCGGGTAGCCGGCGATGACGCCGTTGCCGATCTGTTCCTGGATGCCCTTGTCCACCGAATTGATGTACTCGCGCGGCACTACCCCGCCCACGATCGCATTTTCAAATTCGTAGCCTTCACCCGGCGGCAGCGGCTCCAGGCGAATGTGCACATGGCCGTACTGACCACGGCCGCCCGACTGGCGCACGAACTTGCCTTCGGCCTCGACGCTCTGACGAATCGTCTCGCGGTAGGCCACCTGCGGGCGACCGACGTTGGCCTCGACCTTGAATTCACGACGCATGCGGTCGACGATGATGTCGAGGTGCAGCTCGCCCATGCCGGAAATGATGGTCTGGCCGGACTCCTCGTCGGTATGCACGCGGAACGAGGGATCTTCCTGAGCCAGCTTGCTCAGGGCGATGCCCATC
>JAHEEV010000129.1 GCA_024640505.1 Halieaceae bacterium | reverse complement strand
CCCAACTGGAGACTACTTTTGGATAGCCCTTCGACTCTACGGGCCAGAAAAGCCTGAGATTATCAAGTCCTGGAAACTCCCGGATATCGAGAAAAGCAAATAGAAATATCAATTAATAAAACGAGCACAAGTTATGAATCTACAATTTAAATTACATCAAACAATTCCAGCATTGCTTATCGCATTGCTTTCAATCACTGCCTTAAAGCCAGCGTTTGCACAGGAACCTGTTAAGGTCACCGCCGACAACTACGTCCGTGCCGAGAGCGACTTTCAAATGAAGGGCTATGCGCAGGCCATGGACGCCTTCGGCAAGTTCGCGGTCCAACGGACGCACTATGATGTCGACAACCAGGTGACCGTTCGCGGCAACCGCGATACGATCTATATGTTCGGAACCTTTGACCTTACCTCACCGCTGACCATCACGCTGCCGGACCCGGGAGATCGGTACATGTCCTTGCAGGTGATCAATCAGGATCACTCCATCCCACCCACTATCTATGGGCCTACAAAAAGAACCTTTACGATGGAGGAAATGGGAACCCGCTATATCTTGATTGGCATTCGAACCTTTGCTGATCCTGGTGACCCTGCCGATATGAAGGTCGCCCACGACCTGCAGGATGCGGTCGTAGTCGAGCAGGCCGATATCGGCAAGCTTGACCTGCCGAATTGGGACAAGCAGGGTGTCGAGACCTTGCGCGAAGCTATCAACGTGCTGTCCGCCACCATGTCCGACACCTCCACGTATTTTGGTGAGAAGGACAAGCTCGATCCCATCCACCACCTGATGGGTACTGCTTTCGGATGGGGTGGTCAGCCCAAGGAGGCCGCTGTCTATCTCAATTTTTATCCGGAGAAGAACGACGGCAAGACGCCCTACAAGCTCACTGTCAGAGACGTGCCGGTGGATGCGTTCTGGTCCGTGATCGTGTACGACAGTAAGGGCTGGATAGTAAAAAATAGTCGGGACATCTATTCTTACAACGACGTCACCGCCAAGAAGGCAGCGGATGGTAGCATCACGATCCACTTCGGAGGTGACCCCAAGGCCGATAATTATCTTCCAATCATGGAGGGCTGGAATTACATCGTACGGCTCTATAGACCCAGACAGGAAATTCTGGATGGAAGCTGGACATTTCCGGGTCCGGAGCCTGTTGAATAAATTGAACCTGCATTAAAGAAATCAATTAGATCCTGAGGTTTGTGACTAAGTTTCTCTCTCAATTTTTTCTTCGGGTCGGCGGCGTTCGTAGGTGTTATCTAAAGGCCAAGGGTGGTGGCGCAGCAGCTAAGCGGTTCTTCAACTGCCTGTTGCGTAATCATGGAGGCGAACCCCAGAAGATTGTCACCGATAAGCTGCGAAGCTACCCGGTCGCACACCGGGAGATGATCCCAGAGGCCATTCAAGTCGAACTCCCAGGCCCAGAGGTTCGCCACCGCACACTCCGCTGACAGTAATCTCTTTATTCCAAGAGGCACTTGGTCCGGGTTGAGTACTTTAAAAATCTCAGGACAGCCGCGTTCGGTGAATGGGGTAGGGTGGTTGCCTGATATTGTGGGGATGGATTTCTGTCGAATCAGCGGCTTAACCTGTCAGTATCTTGACTTGTTATGTGTATAAAAATAATAATTTGTACACATTTCACGATTATACATAGCGAGCCTGACTATGCGAACCAATATTGAAATAGATGACAAACTGATGAATGACGTTTTGAAAGCCACGGGACTGAAGACCAAAAAAGACGTCGTTGAACTTGGGCTTAAGACCCTGATTAGGTTGAATAAACAGGAAAACATAAAAAAGCTTCGTGGCAAATTGCAATGGACTGGAGACCTTGATGACATGAGAACCAACTGATGATCGTGGTGGATTCTAGCGTATGGATCGATTATTTCACCGGGGCGGACACACCCCAGGCAGAGAAACTCGACAATACCCTTGGAAGAATGCCGGTAGCCATTGGTGATTTGATTTTGACCGAGGTTCTGCAGGGATTCAGGCATGACAAAGACTACAAAGCTGCACGCAAGGTTTTTGAGGACGTGACCATTTTCGACATGCTCGGCTCCCAAAGGGTTATTAAAAGTGCCGAGAATTTTAGAGCTCTACGAAAAAAGGGGATTACCGTACGCAAGACTGCAGATGTAATTATCGCGACATTTTGCATTGAGCAGAAAATCCCTCTTCTGTTTTCAGAGAGAGACTTTAAACCCTTCGTCAAACATCTCGGTTTAGCCGAAGCCTGAGATGCACATGATGCCTTAAGAGTAAGAGGAGGCGCTGGTACGGTAACGGCGTCCTTACTTGCTTAACTTGTTAGAAGGCCGTTGCTCTATGCGCTCAGCTAACCACACTTTGAAACAGGCCCGAATAGTTCCGAGCCTGCTTCGAGGAAATCCGCCGGCGCTATGAGTTTCGGGAGCTCTTCTTCAGTCGCTGATGGCCGCCGCGACATGCAGGCGTTGTTGCAACGGCGGCTGTTGCAAGTCTGAATCTCCCTGTCTCAGCTCTCGCTCGACCACACAGCAACAAGTATGAGAACAGGGCATACAAACGACCTGCTGAGAGTAGATCTCGTCGCTGATACTGGTGACTGGACCTGCTGATCTGTCGACGATGACCTTTACCGACTCACCGCAGCGACTGCAAGCCTCGATCAGCACGGCATCACGGCCCGCCACAGCCTTGGGTAGAATTCCAACGCCAGTTCGCACCGTCCGCGATAAACGCGAATTATCAAACTATACAATATTCGTAAGACACGTATAATCGGCCTGACTATACAATACAGGCTTTATTTGTAAAGTGTCCGAGTTGAAAACAAAGGCTACCGGGACGCGGGACGCGAGCGTGACGGTAGAGGACATCTACAACCACGCCAGCCTTTTCAACGCCACACAGATCAGGATTCTCGACGCTGCCAGGCACTGCGTAAAAACTCTCGGCATGCGCAAAACCAGCATCAACGACATCGCCCGGCAGGCAGGTGTAACAAGACCCACCGTGTATTCCTATTTTTCGAACAAGGACGACGTGGTAAAAATCGCCCTGCTCTACTCCGGCTACGAACTGGGCCGCAAGGTGCTCGACAGGATTGCCACCCTGGACGACTTCAGGGAACGCGTACTGACGGCTTGCCAGTTCACCATCGAGAACCTGCCCAACGAGCCTTACCTCGCGCTGATAGCCGAAGTGGACATATCGGAATTCCTGAACGAACGCGCACTGGGCGACCTGGAAAGCCAGGAGCTGCTCTGGTGCCTGAACAGCCGGGTGTTCGAGGGCGGCGGCCTGAGGGAGGAAGACCTGCATGAGGTTATCGAAGTGTGCACGCGGTTCGTGCTTTCCATGATCCTGATCAAGGGCACCACGCACCGGGAAGGACCCGAATTGCGGGCGTTCCTGGAGCGCCGACTTCTTCCCTCCCTGATCAGCTAACGCTAACAAAGATTTCACCACGACCTGGATATATCCATGCCCGAGACTGAATTCAAACCCTATACCGAAAAGCAGGAGAAATTCGGCACCTGGATCATCAACCGCCTCGGGCGCATGCAGACGTTCGTCTACGAGTTGACCGGCGGCCGGCTCTGGAACAAGTTCCTGGGGTCACCCGTCGCCATACTCACCGTGGTGGGCCGGAAAACGGGCAAGGTACGCAAGATACCCCTGCTCTACCTGAAGCAGGGCGACAATGTCATCATGACGGCCTCGAAAGGCGGCATGTCGAAACTGCCCGTGTGGTATCACAACGTCAAGGCGGCCAACAGCGTGAAGATACAGGTCAGCTCTGACAAAAAGGAGTACACCATGCGCGAGGCGACTCCGGTAGAGGAGGAGGACCTGTGGCCCAAACTGGAGCAGATGTACCCGGATTACAAGGAGTACCGGGCGCGTACCGAGGGTGTGAGGAACATACCTGTACTGATCTTTACGCCTTTTGGCTGAATCTTAGGAGTAAACGCAATGGCAAAACACGATCTGGGTGATATGGAAACACTCCGGGCCAACCTGGAAAGCTGGATGCGTGAGTCCCTGCCGGACTCGCAGGACCTGCAACTGGGCGATCTCAACTTCCCCCAAGAGAGCGGCGAGAGCAGCGTCACGCTGATCCTCGACGCGAAGAACCGTGGGCGGGATTCTCGCTATATCTGTCGGATGAAACCGCGCCACAGCGAGGTCTTCGACGAACACGACCTGCTGCTGCAGTACCAGCTGATGGAGATCGCCGACAAAAACGGTATCCCGGCCCCTCCCCTGCTCGGTTACGAGGCCGACGAAAACCTGCTGGGCAGTGATTTCTACCTGATGGGGTTCGTGGACGGCCAGATTCCCACCGACAACCCGCCCTGGGCATTCGGCAGCTGGATTACCGAACTCAGTGACCAGGAGCGTGCGACCCAGTGGCGCAACGGTCTGGAGGTACTCGCGAAAATCCACTGCATCGATACCAGTGCCTACGACATCAGTCGCCTGCCACGGGCGGCCGCAGATCAGCCGCCCTCGCAGCACGAACTGGACAAGTTCAATGCCCTGGTCACTCGGGACGTGCGCAACAACATGACCGCCCCACTGCTGGAAGCGCTGGATTACCTCAACGCCAACCTGCCTGCCGACGGACCCAGGCGTCTGTGCTGGGGCGATGCGCGCCCGGGCAACATCATCTGGAAGGACCTGCGGCCGCAGGCCGTCATCGACTGGGAGATGGCCAGCATGGCAGACCCGCTGCAGGAGGTGGCCTGGTGGTTCTGGATCGATTACATCAACTGTGTCGGCTTCGGCATCGAGCGCCAGGGCGGGTTGCCCACCCTCGAGCAAGTGTACGACCAGTGGGGGGAACTGACCGGCCTGCCCACGGACAATGCCGCCTACTTCGACCTGTTTGCCGTCGTGCGCTACGCGATTGTCCTGGAGAAAAAATTCCTGGCCATGCAGCAGGCCGGGCTGGACCGCATCGACAATTTCGCCACACCTTTTGTTGAGCAGCAACTGGCGGTCTGCAAAAAATCCTGATTCCGGCAATAGTTTGTGGTCCAGTGGAGTACGCCATGCAAAAAATAAAAACGTTCTGTTCCATCTGCTCAGCCTTCTGCGGTTTCGAGGCGGAGGTGGAAGACAACCGCGTCGTCGCCATGACGCCCGACCGGGAACACCCGATGAGCCGCGGCTTCAGTTGCAGTAAGGGGCGGCACTTCCACCACATGCTGAATTCCGAGCACCGCGTGAACGACTGCCGCCGCCGCGACGACGACCAGTGGCAGAGCATTGCCAAAGAGCAGGCGCTTGACGAGGTAGCGAGCCGGCTGCGCGAACTGATCGACGCCCATGGACCTGAATGTGTGGCGATTTACTGCGGCAACGGGGTGACGTTCAAGGCCACAACCATGCCCTCGATACATGCCTTCATGCAGGGACTGGGCTCTCACCAGGTGTACTCCTCCCTGACGATCGACCAGCCGGCAAAAATCATCAGCGCGGGCCGGCACGGCATCTGGGCGGCGGGCGGCCACAGTTTCGAAAGCGCCAGGGTATTGATACTGTTTGGTAACAACGTACTCGTGTCCGGCCTGCACGGTCCCGGCAGCATCCCCGGCTGGCAGCCGGGGGCCATCAAGGAGGCAAGGAAGAACGGCCTGAAGATCATCGTGGTCGATCCGCGCTGCACGGAAACGGCGCAGCAGGCGGACCTGCACCTGCCGATCAGGCCCGGGACCGACGCGGTACTGTTGAGCGGCATGATCAATTACATCCTGCAGAACGAGCTGGAGGACAGCGCCTTCTGCGCACAGTTCACCGAGGGGCTGGAGGAACTGGCGAGCCATGTGTCCGCGTTCGACCTGGCGAGAACCGCGGCCATTACCGGCCTCGACGAGGCGTTGATCCGCGAGGCCACCGAGATGTTCGTGCAACAGGGACGAGGCACGGCCAGTTCCGCTACCGGCCCCGACATGGCGCCACATGGCAACCTCACCGAACACCTGCTGGGCAGCCTTAACACGCTGTGCGGCCGCCACAACCGCGCTGGAGAACGTGTCGCCGGAAGCCTGCTGACCCCGGATTTCCCACCCATGGAGGCCGTTGTGCCGTGGGACTTCCTGCCGGAGAAGCTCAACCCGTCCGCCAACACGCAACGTTCGCGCGTTCGCGGTGCGCACCAGTTGTTTGGCGAGATGCCCACGGCAACCCTCGCCGAGGAAATCCTCACCCCGGGCGAGGGCCAGATCAGGGCGCTGATCGTGATGGGTGGTAATCCGGCGCTGTCGGTACCTGACAGGGAACAGATAACACGGGCCCTCGAACACCTGGAGCTGTGCGTGTGCATCGACGGCAGGCTGTCGGAAACCGCAGAACACGCGGACGTCTTCCTGCCCGCCAGCTACGGGCTGGAGAAAGTCGACATGACGGTGTTCAACGACATTTTCTGGGGCCACCCTTTCCACCAGGTTTCCCGGCCGGTCGTCGAGCCCCCGGGGGACGCCACCGATGAGTACCTGTACCTGGCGGCCCTGGCCGACCGCCTGGGCACTGCCATGCAATTCCCGGGTGGGGCAATGGACACGGCTCAGCCGCCTTCACCGATGGAATTGCTGGACCTGGTGTTTCCGCCAGGCAGCACCCGCGTTACGCCCGCGGAAATTGCGTCCCATCCCACCGGGCACATTTTCGAACAATACTCGGCACTGGAAGTCATCCCTGCCATGGAGGGCATGGAAGATCGCCTGCGCTTCATGCCACAGGGCGTGGCCGAAGAGTTCGAGCGGTTGCAGCGTGACCTGGCTGCGGGATCTGCCGATGACGGCTACCTGCTCATCTGCCGGCGCAACCCCCACGTGTACAACTCCATGTGCCACGAGTTTCCCCAGGCGCCGACGGACAACGCGCTGTTCGCCAATCCAGAGAATATGGCGAATGCCGGCCTGAACGACGGCCAGCGAGTTGTCGTGCGGTCGCAACACGGTGAGATCGAGGCCACCCTGCGCGAGGATGCCACCCTGCGCGACGGCGTCGTCGCCATCAGCCACGGCTTCGGCGGCAAGAGTGGCGGCGTCTCGGTCAACAGCCTGCTCGACACCAGCGACAGCACCGACAACTATACCCATATCCCGCGGATGAGCGCGGTGCCGGTGACGCTGCATGCCGCTACCTGACTTCCTCACCCCTGCCGCTGGTGCCCGCCTGGCTCCAACGTTGTAGGTCACAAGAGAGGTCGTCATTAATCGGGAAGCGATTGGAGCGTGCCTTGCATGCCGTCAATGGCGCTGCCGAGGCGGCCTCCCTAAAGCTGGTCGGACAGGGGCGGCTATCCGCTTCGAAAGTCTTTGTGCGCGCCACCCGCGTCATTTTTGTGATGTGACCAGTTTTTCAGAGATCCCGCACCTACAAACTTCACGGTTGCCTACTACACTGTTTATAAACCATTCAGAGAGAGTAGATAGATGGAAATACCACGTTTTGTTGAACATGAGGCTTTGAAACAATGGGTGGCCAAGGCCGCCGAGCTGGCAAAACCAGATCAAGTGGTCTGGTGTGATGGCTCACCGGAGGAGTATGAGCGTATGTGCCAGGCGCTGGAGAATGCCGGTACGTTCATTCGCCTGAATCCTGAGCTCCGCCCCAACAGCTTCCTGGCGCGCTCCGATCCCAGCGACGTGGCGCGGGTCGAGGACCGCACCTATATCTGTAGTCTTAACAAGGGCGACGCGGGCCCCACCAACAACTGGATGAATCCGCGGGAGATGCACCAGATTCTCGACGGGCTGTTTGACGGTGCCATGCGCGGAAGGACCATGTACGTTATCCCTTTCAGCATGGGCCCGCTGGGCTCGCCCATCGCCCAGATCGGTGTACAACTCACGGATTCACCCTATGTCGTGGTGAACATGAACATCATGACCCGGATGGGATTCGACGTCTATGAGGTACTGGGTGCCGATGGACCATTCGTGCCCTGTATGCACACCGTGGGCTCCCCGCTCGAACCAGGCCAGAAAGACGTCCCCTGGCCCTGCAACCCGGACGTGAAGTACATCGTGCATTTTCCCGAGGAGCGCTCGATCTGGTCCTACGGCAGCGGCTATGGTGGCAACGCGCTGCTGGGCAAGAAGTGCATGGCACTGCGCATAGCCTCCAGCATGGCGCGCGACGGTGGATGGCTGGCCGAGCACATGCTGATAATGGGCGTGGAGGATCCAGATGGGGAAAAGACCTATGTCGCCGCCGCTTTCCCCAGTGCCTGCGGCAAAACCAATTTCGCGATGATCGTGCCGCCTGACCAGTTCCGCGAAAAGGGCTGGAAAATCACTACCGTGGGTGATGATATCGCCTGGATCAAGCCGGGAGAGGACGGCCGTTTGTATGCCATAAACCCGGAGGCCGGCTACTTCGGGGTGGCCCCTGGCACCTCCTACGAGACTAATCCCAGCGCCATGGAATCCATCAGGGAGAATGCCATATTTACCAATGTCGCCCTCACCGACGACGGGGACGTTTGGTGGGAGGGTATGGACGGCGACCCACCCGCTCACGCCATCGACTGGCGCGGCAACGACTGGTCGCCGGACAGCGAAACGCCGGCGGCACACCCCAATGCCCGCTTTACCGCGCCCGCGCACCAGAACCCGGTAATCGATGAGGCCTGGGAGGACCCTGCCGGCGTGCCGATCAACGCCTTCATCTTCGGCGGTCGGCGCTCCAACACCATTCCACTCACTTTCCAGGCCTTCAACTGGGCCTACGGTGTCTACCTCGCTGCCACCATGGGTTCGGAGACCACCGCCGCGGCCTTCGGCCAGCAGGGAGTGGTGCGCCGCGATCCCTTCGCCATGCTGCCCTTCGCGGGATACCATATGGGCGACTATTTCAATCACTGGCTGGATTTTGGGCGCAAAATCCACAACCCCCCGCGCATTTTCGGTGTCAACTGGTTCCGGCAGGACGACGCGGGTCGGTTCGTGTGGCCTGGGTTCGGCGATAATATGCGGGTACTGGAATGGATTGTGGGACGTGCCCGCGGTCGTGCCATCGGGGTGGAAAGTCCGATCGGCTGGATGCCGCGTTACCAGGATATCGACTGGGAGGGTATCGAAAACTTCTCGGAAGAGGACTTCCGCCAGGCCATGTCCATCGACCGCGATGACTGGGACAGGGAATTGCTACAGCACGATGAGCTATTCATCCGGCTATATGATCGTATTCCCAAAGAGATGCTGGCCATACGAGACCTGACCCTGTCAGCGATGTGGCGATCACCCGACCACTGGGAAATGGACCCGGATCCGACCTGAGGGATTTCCTCTTAAACGGCCGGCCTCGGCAGGGCGCTTTGGTGATGGCCGGTCACGACCTGTCGCGACTTCGCTCAGTCCGCCTTGCGGAACAGAAGCGTCATCCGATCGGATTCCCCGATCGCTTCCATTGCGGCCCGGAGCTCCGTATTTTTCGT
>JAHEEV010000128.1 GCA_024640505.1 Halieaceae bacterium | reverse complement strand
AAGTGGCCGCCGTAGCTGCCGGTTCTGCCGATACCCAGCGCACCCCGTTTAGCCAGCCGTTGCAACTGGATCGGCAGCAGGGGAATATCGGTGGCGATAATGACGATGATCGACCCCGTCTCGTGACCGGTGGCATTGGAGATGATTGCATTGTCGGTCAGGTGCTTGCCCACCGGGACGCCGCAGACGGTAAACTCTGGCCGCAGGCCAAAATTCGACTGTACCAGTGCGGCAACGGTGTACTCCTGCCCGACGATTTCTATCCGCCGCGAACTGGTACCGGTGCCACCTTTGAACTCGTAGGTTTGCATCCCGGCGCCGCCCCCGACATTGCCTTCGGCGACGGGACCCGATCTCGCACCGTCCAGGGCTGCCAGCACGTGCGCCTCGGTGATATGGCGTCCGCAAATATCATTGAGCACGCCGTCGTAGGTTTCGGCGATTACAGGCATCGCCCAGGAGTGATAGCTCTCGTACCAATCCCGGTACTGCTTCATCATCCAGCCCACCGTTGCGTGATGGGCCATGCCCACGCCGTGGGTATTGGTGATGCATACGGGGCTGGTAAAATAACCCGCGTCCCGGATCCAGTGGGAACCCGTCATCTCGCCATTGCCGTTCAGGTCAAATTGTCCAGCCCACACCGGCCGGGGCTGCTGTGCGCGACCGCGCGGCAGGATCGCCGTGACACCCGTATAGATCGGGCCCGCGCCCACGCTCAGTTCGCCATCCCCCTCGATCACGGTGGTGAATCCCACCTCGACGCCCGGCACATCAGTAATCGCGTTCCATGGTCCGGGTCGACCTTCGAGAGGCAGGTCGAGATCTCTGGCGCGGGCCTGGGTAATTGTGTTCATCGATCAGTCACTCTTTATTGTGCGCATCAGGCTGGCACATTCGCCGCCCGACGGCTACCGGCAAGGGCGGCGACAAACAGCAGTAAGCTCAGCGAAACTGCGGCGGCGGCCAGGATATTGACTGCCTGGAAACTGCTTCCGGTCAAAAATAGCGCCGCAACGCCCGGTCCTACCGCCCCTCCGGCGGCGTGGAAAGCCGGCGCAGCCGCCACGCTGCGCCCGCTTTCGTCGGCGGCATTGACCGCGGCGTATTGGAACGCCAGGGAGAAGTTCCAGACAAAATTATACAGCGCCAGGGCGATGACATAGTCGCTACTGCTCATGCCGTCGGCCAACAACACCAGTGCCAGCACCGTACCCGCGGCGCCCAGGGTCAGTGGTCCTACCCTGCCAAACCGTTCGCCGCACCAGGAAGCCAGCAGGGCCCCCGGGATACCGAAGGCCACGCCCACCGCCAGGCTGTTTCCAATCAGGTTGGCGTCGAATTGCGCCGCCAGGCCCATACGTTCGACATAAGTCCACACGGCACCGACATTGAAGAAAAAGAAAAAGCAGCCGGCCAGCGCCGCCAGCACCCTGGGATGAAACAGCGCAAGGCGAATGGGTTCGCGACTGGTCTGCAGGCCGCCCCGCGGCAGGTAGCGCAACAGCACCAGAGCGCAGATATCCAGGGCCACAAGCACTCCCAGCAGACCGTTCAGGCCCTGGCCCTCGATAAGTTGTGGCAATGCCAGCATACCCAGCACCTGAAAGGACACCTGTGCCGCGATCGAATAACCGAAACAACGGTCTGGATGCCTGTTGTCCGACAGCGCCGTCAGCACCAGTGAATAGGCGGCGCCGCCGCCCAGGCCGGCGAGGAACTGGCAACACATGAACGGAATAAACTCATCGACAAACAGAGAAGCGAGGTGAGCACCGAACAGCAAGCCAAAGGACAGGTAACCGGCCTTGCGCCAGTCGACCCGCCGAATCCAGAACATGGCGAGTATGGAGCTCAGTGCCGAGCCGGACATGATTCCACTGGCCAGAAAACCAACCTGCTGTTCGGTGAGCCCCATCTCACCGGCGACTGCACCGACAAAAATGGGGAGAACCAGGAAACTTGCCACAGCGATGAAGCTCATACAGACAGCCGCTGCGACGGACGCGCTCTGGTTGACGGTTCGATGGCTCATCGGTTTACTCCCGGGTTACCGCTTGTTACCAGCTGTAGTTCAACTCTACCGCCCAACTTCTGGGCTGGCCATAGGTCGCCAGGTAGCCCCCGATATTATCGAACGTCGTGTTGACCCGATATGTCTCGTCCGTCAGATTTTTACCAATTACCGCCACATACCACTGCCCGTCGTCGGACCCGAGCTGGATGCGACCATTCAACACCCCGTAGTCCCCGATGCCGAACAGGGCCGCATCGATCGGCGCGCCGGTGGTGTCCTCGTTCACCTGATCATCCCGCCAGGAGTAGGTCAAATCGAACAGCCCTTCCAACCCCTCGAACAGAGGGCGCTCATAGCGCGTTTGCAGAAAGTAACTGTACTTGGGTGCATACGGCCGCTGCAGCCCGTCATATGACACAATCGTCTCGAAATCCTGGGCGACATACGCAGAATTTGAATCCAGTTCCGTGTCAATCCAGGCGAAACTGGCCACCAGCGTCAGCCCGTCCACCGCCGGCGGCAGCCAGTTGACCTCCAGCTCCGCACCCTTGTGCGTGGCGTCTCCCAGGTTGTCCAGTTTTTGCAGGGCGGTGCCGGTAACATCGCTGAATGTCGTGGTGAAACCCTGTACATCGGAATAGTCGTAGTAGTAAACGGCGCCATTGACTCGTAGGGTCCTGTCCGCCCAGTCTGACTTGAAACCGACTTCATAAGACCAGACGGTCTCTTCATCGTAGGGGGCTGTTTCCTCCTCTGACAGGAAGAAGCCGCCGAAAAATCCGCCGGACTTGTAGCCACGGGTGACTTTGGCGTACAGCATGGCATTGTCCGTCGGTGTCCAGTCCACCCCGACATCACCGGACCAGTGATCATCAAGCTGCCAGTCCTGGTTGGAATCCTCGACCCAGTAGAGGAGGGGCACACCCGGAGCTTCATTCAGCTGGGAGTAACCATGGCGGAAATCTTTCTGCTCGTCGGAGTAACGCAGCGAGCCGTGTACTTTCCATTGCTCTGTCAGCTGATAGCCCACCTGGCCGTATAGCGCCCAGGAGGTCGTCTCCTGTTTAAAGCCCCTATCGGCGCTGGGCAGGCCTTCAAAAACCAGGATATTGTCCGGAAACAGAAAACTGCGGGATTCGTCCAGCTCATCCTCTGCATACAGGGCGCCCGCCAACCAGTCGAGCGGGCCGCCATTGTCATTCGAGACCAGGCGAAACTCCTGAGACCAGGATTTTACCGGAGAGTCGTTGCTCTCATGCCCGGTGACCAACTGGCCGCCGTCATAGTCGAAAAGTTGTTTGTTGGTGAAGTCGATATAGCCGCTTATCGAGGTCAGGGTTGCGAAGTCCAGATCCCAGTCGATGCGCGCAAGATAAGCGTCCCAATTATTGTTCAGTTTGTTGACGGGGTTAGTCAACACCGTTTTGCCATCGCTGGACTGCTCAGAGGCCAGGGGACCGACCGGATCACCGGTGGCCAGATTAGTAAGCGTGGACCAGTGAATGCAGCTTTTGTTATCTTCCCGACCAGCAAGGATTGCACTGCAGTTGAGCCCGGTATCCGCGTCATAGGCGCCGATTCCGTATCCCAGCGGGTTTTCCGACTTGTCTTTACCGCTATCAATCTTCAGGTTGATACTCAGCTTGTCCGTCGGCTGATAAAGCAGTTGGGCCCGCACCGCGTAAAAATCACGGTCACCCCAGTCATCGTCTCCAGATGTGGCAAGGCTGTCCTGCCAGCCACCGCCCTGGTTCGTCATACCGGCGACGCGCAGTGCCAGGCTATCGGTCAGTGCCACGCCAGCTGCGCCCTCCACGTTGTAGCTGTCCCAGCGGCCATAGCTGCCTTCGATGTAGCCGCTGTTTTCCTCGAGTGACGGTGCCGTGGAGATAACCCTTACCGCCCCGCCCGTGGTGTTGCGACCGTAAAGGCCGCCCTGGGCACCCTTCAGGACCTCGACCTGTTGGATATCGAACATACCTATGCCGCCCATCACATTGGACGTCAGGTAAAACTCATCGTAGTAGATCGCGGCGGTGGGGGTATTGTTGGCGTTGAAATCCGCCAGGCCCACACCCCGGATGATCCAGGTTGGCTGGCTGGAAGCACCACGGTCGTCAAACAGTTCCACACCCGGAATATACCCCGTCAGCTGCCGCAGGTCGCGAACGGCGAGCTCGTTGAGCTGGGTCGCACTGAAGGCAGACACGGCGATGGGTACGTCCTGCAGGCTCTCAGAGCGCTTCTGGGCCGTGACGACCACTTCTTCAAGCGTACTCGCCGCTGCCGGCAAGGAGAACAGCGCAGCGGTAACGGCTGCAGCACAACGATTGCGATTGAGGCGCTTTGGATACTGATTGGCCATAGGTCTCTCCAGTGGTGTTTTTAATGCGTGGTGGCGTTTATAATCCTGCAGTAACGGCAGTCACATTGCATAGACCGGGTACGACAACTTTTGTCGTCTGCGGCAAAGAGTCCCTATGATGCCTCACGGTACCGACCTTCCCCTGTACCAACCCCAGATCAGCGCCACCTATGCGCGCATCCTGCTGGATTACATACACGAAAAGGCGGGCCTCGATTCCGCCAAGTTCCTGGGGGAGCTGAACCTCAGCAAGGAACTGGTGGCAGAAGAGGACGCCATGCTGCCCCTGGCCACCTTCCTGTTGTTGATGGAGGAAGCGGCGACCTACGTTGGCGATCCCGATCTCGGGCTGCATTACTACGAGAATTTCGATTTCAGGGAGCTGGGCGTCCTTGGCTACGCCCTCCTCAATGCCGAAGTGCTGGGAGAGGCATTTGTCCAGGCCAGCCGCTACTACTGCCTGTTCCAGACGGATACGGAACTCAAGCTGTCCAGCCACAGTGGCGTAGCGGAACTCTCCTATAAGATTACCGCCAAGAACCTACCCTACAGCCGACAGGATTCGGAAATGACCATAGCCGCTTTCGCGGCATTGGCGCGAACGTACCTGGGCCCTGACTGGCAGCCGGATCAGGTCTCCTTCCAGCATGCTGCACCTGCCGACACCAGTGAGCACCGGCGGCTACTCGGTCCAGGGCTGCTGTTCAACCAGCCTGTCAATGCGATGCGCTTTCCCCAGAGCTTACTCGATACGCCCATCTCGAACGCGGACACAAGACTGAGCCAGTCGCTGCGCAATACGCTGGAACAATTGCTCACCCTGAGTCGGCTTCCCTCGGGAAACGACTGGTTACAAGGCCTGCAAGAGCAGATCATTGAGATGTTGAGTGACGGCGTGCCGAGCATCGAAGATATCGCAGGGCAACTGCATGTCAGTGGCCGCACCCTGCAGCGCAAGCTGCTCAAAGAGGGTGTGGGTTACAAAGATCTGGTGGAAAACATCCGACATCAACTCGCTTCGAATTACCTCAGCGCGTCCGGTATCTCCTTGCAGGATATAGCGTTCCTGCTCGGCTACTCCGAACTCAGCTCATTCATCCGGGCCTTCAAGCGATGGACCGGCCAGTCTCCGGCGGAGTTTCGCAAGACGACCCGCATGCCGCAGCCGCTCCCCCGGGAAAATCACTGAAGTGTCCGCGCGACGGCGCCGGGCAGTCAAAATGTATTCACCTCATCACCGTTTTCCGGGCGATGAAGCTCTTCGATAAAGGTCTGCACCACGATATTCGGTCTCGCGCCTTTGCGGCTAACCGCCGTATAGCGGGTGCGAAAGTTGAATACTCCGGGCAACAAAGCGCGCATTTTCCCGCCGTTGACCCAGGTGTCGGCATAGTGGGTTGGCAGAAAGCCAATATACTGGCCGGACAGAATCAGAAATGCGGCTCCTTCCCGGTCGGTGGCGGTGGCCGTGGCGTGCATATTTTGCAGTTGCGCCTTGTTCGCCAGCGGTACCGCGGCCGCGGGGGCAACCGCATCCTGCTGACTGATCAAAGCGGCGGTCAGTGCCCGCCGGGGCAGTGAGTACAGCGCGTGACGATGACCACAGTAGAGCTGTGATTCCTCGTCGTACAGGTCGATATAATCGAGCCCCTTCAGGCGCTTGATATCCGGAATAACGCCGATGTGAAGGCGGGCATCCAGCACGCTTTTTTCAATCTCAGCGGGCGTCATCATGCGGATGTTAATGCGCACTTCCGGCCCCCGCCGCTTGAGCGCCGCGAGGGAATTGGTGACGCGCATATGATTGAACATGGTCACAAGATTGTCAGTAATTCCGATATTCAATTCACCCTTGAGCCGCGCGGAGATCCCGTTGATTCGTGTCTTGAAGTCCTCCAGGGATGCCAGTAATTGCAGCGTCGACTGGTAGACCTCGCTGCCCTCGTCGGTCAGGGCAAAGCCGGCGCGGCCGCGCTGGCACAGTTTCATCCCCAGTCGTGTTTCCAGATCGGATACCGCGATGCTTATCGCGGCGATGCTGATATTGAGCTCCACTTCGGCGGAGGTAAACCCGCCGTTCTCGACGACCGCGCGATAAATCCGCAACAGGCGCAGATCGGTGTCACTCACCTGACCGCTAAACCCTGGACGCTTGCTTCTCATGGAGTTACTCGGTGACTGTCTTACTTAAGTAAATGCTTAACTGAAGTTATATAATTTAAAATATAAAGCAAGAATTAGAAGACTACAATGCGCGCCACCAGACCAATACTCCCTATTTGGACGGCAGCCCCATGGCAGACATTACCGCTCGCGCCGGCCTGACCCAGGCGCAACTTGATGCGCACTGGATGGCCTTTACCGGAAATCGCGATTTCAAACGCGATCCCAGGATCATCGTCAGCGCCGATGGCAATTACTACACCAGCGCCGATGGCCGGCAGATTTTTGATGCGCTGAGCGGCCTGTGGACCTGTGGCGCCGGTCACGGCCAGGCGAGGATTGTCGAGGCCGTCAGCCAGCAGATCAAACAGCTGGACTACTCGCCGGCATTTCAGTTTGGCCATCCCAAAGCCTTCCAGCTGGCGGAGCGTGTAACCCAGTTCATGCCGGCGGGCATCGACCGTGTATTCTTTACCGGATCCGGGTCTGAGTCTGCGGATACCTCGTTGAAAATCGCCCGGGCCTACTGGCGCAAAAAAGGCCGGGCCAGCAAGACCCGGTTGATCGGCCGCGCCAAGGGTTATCACGGAGTTAACTTTGGCGGTATCTCCGTCGGCGGTATCGGCCCCAATCGCGCGCTGTACGGGGACGCCGTGAATGCCGATCACTTACCCCATACCCTGCGCGCTGAAAACAGGTTTGTGCGCGGTATGCCCGAGTTGGGGGCCGATTTGGCCGACGAGTTGCTGGAACTGATCGCCCTGCACGATGCCTCCAATATCGCTGCGGTGATCGTTGAACCGCTGGCCGGATCGGCCGGTGTACTGCCGCCGCCCCGGGGGTATTTGCCAAGGCTGCGGGAGATCTGTGACGCGCACGATATTCTGCTGATCTTCGACGAAGTCATCACTGCGTTCGGTCGGATGGGTGCCCGCACGGGAGCGGAGGCCTTCGGCGTTACGCCCGACATCGTCAATATGGCCAAGCAGCTGACTAACGGCACCGTGCCCATGGGTGCGGTGGCGGTAAAGCGTGAGATCTACGATACCTTCATGGAAAACGGCGGACCCGAGTATGCAGTGGAATTGCCCCACGGCTACACTTATTCTGCGCATCCGGTCGCCTGCGCCGCAGCGCTGGCCTCACTTGATATTCTCGAGCAGGATGGTCTGATCGAGCGGGTCAAAACGCTGTCGCCGGTATTCGAAACCGCCCTGCACAGTCTCGCGGGCAGCCCCTTTATCACAGACGTTCGCAACTACGGTTTCGCCGGCGGTCTGAGCATCGAACACGCGCCGGGGGAACCGATGCTGCGCCCCTACCAGATCGCCATGAAAATGTGGGCCAGGGGTTTTTATGTGCGCTACGGCGGCGATACGATTCAACTGGGCCTGCCATTCACCAGTCAGCGCGAGGAGATCGACAGCCTCATCAACGCCATGGGCGATACGCTCAAAGAGCTGTAATTGGCATCCTTTTAACTATCCTGGCCAGGCAATATCTGCAATGTGCCGGAACTGACACCCGAGGAAACAAGATGACGATTGTTGGACACCTGATAAACGGCATACGCCGAACCGACGCAGAGCGCACCCAGGATATCTATAATCCCGCGACCGGGGAGGTAAGCAAACAGGTAGCCATCGCCCCTGTCGCGGCAGTGGAGGATGCGATTTCCGCTGCGCAGGCAGCCTATCCAGCGTGGCGTGCTACACCACCTGCCAAACGCGCCCGGATCATGTTCAGGTTCAAGGAATTGCTCGAGAAAAATGCCGACACAATCTGCGAATTGATCGGGGAGGAACACGGTAAGATACCCCATGATGCCGCCGGTGAGCTGCAACGGGGGATTGAGAACGTGGAATACGCCTGTTACGCACCCGAACTGCTCAAAGGCGAGCACTCGAGGGATGTTGGCCCGGCTATCGATTCCTGGAGCGAGTTTCAAGCGCTTGGCGTTGTTGCAGGCATAACCCCGTTCAACTTTCCGGCGATGGTACCGCTGTGGATGTACCCGATGGCCATAGTTTGCGGCAACTGCTTTGTGCTGAAGCCCTCCGAACGAGATCCGTCGGCAGCGCTGTACATTGCCGAACTGTTGGCAGAAGCTGGCTTGCCAGCCGGTGTCATGAACGTGGTCAATGGTGACAAGGTGGCGGTGGATACGCTGCTGAGTGATGCGCGTGTGCAGGCTGTGAGTTTCGTCGGCTCCACACCCATAGCCCAGTACATATACGCAACGGCCACGGCCAATGGCAAGCGCTGCCAGGCACTGGGTGGCGCCAAGAATCACGCCATTATCATGCCCGACGCGGACCTCGATAATGCGGTCAATGCCCTGACAGGCGCCGCCTTCGGCTCCTCGGGCGAACGCTGTATGGCGTTGTCGGTGGCGGTCTGTGTTGGCAGGGAGACCCAGGCGGCATTTATTACCAGGATGAAGCAGGCTATGGCGCCGCTCAGAGTGGGTGCCTGCTCGGACAGAAAAAATGACTTCGGACCGGTCATTACCCGGGAACACCAGGAGAAGGTGGTCGGTTTTATCGACAGCGCCGAGGCCGATGGCGCCACCATCGAGGTGGATGGCCGCCACCTGCGTGTGGCAGGGCACGAAAACGGCTTTTTCGTGGGTGCCACCCTGATTAACAATGTCACCGCCGGGATGGACTCTTACCGGCAGGAGATCTTCGGCCCGGTCTTGCAGGTTATCTGTGTGGAATCGATGCGGGCAGCGATGGACCTGATCAACGACCACGAATACGGCAATGGCACCTGCATTTTTACCCGCGACGGCGAGGCGGCCCGCTACTTTACCGACAACATATTGGTTGGGATGGTAGGTATCAACGTGCCGCTGCCGGTGCCGGTGTCCTACCACAGCTTCGGTGGCTGGAAGCACTCGCTGTTCGGTGACCTGCATGCCTACGG
>JAHEEV010000127.1 GCA_024640505.1 Halieaceae bacterium | reverse complement strand
CCTGCTTCGCGGTGGCATTGGCATTGTGGGCCCCGTCGATCTGCAACATGCCACCACAGGCCATGACACACTTGGCCTCCGGTGCATCGACGAAGGAACGGTGCAGGTTGATGTTGCGATAAAGCAGGTTGTATTGCGGGTCCTGGTGCGCCCCGTTGACCCCCTCCTCGACAAACATCACCGCGATCTCCGGACCCGCCAGGCCACTGACATAGGAATGCAGGTTGATCGGGCGGCCGACCTCGTCCTCGATGGCATCCAGGGCCTTGCGGGTGGCGCGCAATTGCTTGCGGGTGATCGGTACGCCGCCGATACCCTCAGGAGTGCCCTCTATCAGGCCGTCGATATGGGATTGTCCCACGGTACGAATCACCATGATGTGATCGGCGCCGTGCCAGGCCGCCATCCGCATACGGCGAATATCGTCCTCGAAGCGTCCCGAGGCGATCTCGGTGGTGATCACCATGTCGGTTTGGGGATCGATGTCGTCGAAGTGGCGAGCTGCAGGTAATGGTACGGAGCAACGCAGATCTTCCGACGTATCCCGCAACAGGAAGGGGCCGACCTGGTGGGCGTCGACCAGGCGACGCCAGGTCCAGCCAGAACGCCGCGGCCGGTAAGTGTCGAGGTCCTGCAGCACCTCCCGGATGTCCAGTTTCTTGTCCGTATCCAGTTTCACGTTTCCAGTCCACTCTGCGCCAGGGAATCCCAGTAACGGCCCTCCAGCAGCGCCAGCCCCGCCTCGCGAACCTCGAGCTCCTCCCGTTGGGCCAGTTTGAGAACCAGGCCGCCGGCACCATACCTGAGCAATCCGCGCCGCCCCATCTGTTCCACCAGGGCCTTGGCCTCCAGACTGGAGAACCCCATTCGCAACAACACCGAGCGCTCTATCGACGGCGAAGTATGGGTTCTCGCCTCTGCGATCAGCGGGTCGACCACCTGTCGCGCCAGGTCCCAGAAACGGGCGTGAAGCTCCTCGTCCGACAGGTCTTTCAGGTGCGCCCGGCGCTGATGGAAATCATCTGTCCTGTGCATGGTGTTGCTCCACAATCCGGTTTATCGTTGCCACACTGGCACCGCTGTCGGCGGCAAGAAACTCGAAATCACGCTGCGACGGGGATTGCCCGGGCTCAAGCGTGGCCAGCGCGTTGCGCAAATAGGAGAGCCGTATCCCGGACAGGTCGAGATCCACGACCGCAAGCTGGGAAGGATGTTCAGGTATCACGATATTACGCCCCGGCTGATTCTCTCTGGGGTCGCCGCGCCGCACCTCAATACCGAGTTGCCGTGCCAGGGACAGTTGCGCAGTCGGGTGCTTGCCGGCACCGGTGTACTCGGTCTCCTGTACCACCAGAATCTGGTCATCCTGCATGTCCCGGGCTATCGCCAGCGCCGCGGCCAGCGACGTATTACCGGCCGGCCCGCGTTCGAGCCCTTCGAGGGTCGCCAGCGCTTCCGTTGCATAAAATACCTCGCCCTGTGTAACCGTCACGAAGCGGTCCATGTAACGCAGTGGTCGGGCAGCGTTGCGGGGTACGTCGGCACGATCGGGCCAGGTGGTGAACGGCAGCGAAAACCCGGTATGACCCGTAGTGAACGACTTGCGGTTGAAATCGCGGTCGGATGCCATATGCAGCCCGGACAGGTCGACGCTCACCGCCACCACTTCGGTTGAGTCCGCGCCGGCCTTGCGCAATCCCCGTGCTGTACCGGTGAGATTGCCGCCGCCGGCATGGGTCACCAGGACAGTATCGGGAAAATGCCCCGTCATTGCCCGCGTCTGCTCCGCGATCTCAAAACCCAGGGTCTCGATACCCAGGATGGAGTAAGGGGTATACAGCGAGGCATTGAAGAAACCGGTTTGCTCCAGCACTCTCAGGAACACGTAGAACAATTCCGGGCCAACCGACAGACGCATCACCTCGGCACCATAAGCCTCGCAGGCGCGGGTCTTTTCACTGATTTCCGGTTGTGCGATACCCGCACTGTCAAACGCTTCCTGCACGATGATACAGCGCAGACCCGCCTTCGCCGCATGTGAAGCGACCGCCGCCCCGTAATTGCCGCTGGTCGCCGCGGCGATGCCGGGGTAGCCGCGCTTCACCGCTTCGTGTACGGACAGCGAGGCGCGACGATCCTTGAACGAGCCCGACGGGTTGGCCGCCTCGTCCTTCAGTAGAATGCGCGCACCCTTGCCCGGGGGCGCCAGCGCCCTTGCCAGCCGTGTGAGATGAGGCAGCTCCACAAGCGGCGTATTGCCGACCGCGCTGCTCGCTTGCAGCAGCCGGGTTGCCTCGATATCGTAGCCGGCGTCGGCCAGCAGTCGCTCGTAATCGAAAGAGAGCCGGCCGTCCACATAAGCGCCGTAGTCGATACCGACCGAACGCCGCATGATCTCGTTGCGACGGGCGAGCACCGCCTGGTAATCGTCGCGCTGATTCATTCGCTGGCAACCGCAGCATCGAGAATCGACCGCAACTCCTCGCCGATGCCAAGCAGTTCGTCAGCGGGAACACCGAAACCGTGTTCATAGGCGGGCCTGACTGCAAGCAGGGTACCGCGAAGTTCGCGGCCGGCGCGGGTGCGAATGGTCATCGGTGCTCCGCACATACCGGGCTCGGCTGCAAACCCGCGTACCCTGTACTGCAGGGGGACCCGCCGGGTATCTTCCGGTACCTGGGGCGCACGCTGCCCCGGCTCCAGCACTGTGTCGCCGATCTCTACCCAGTCGCCAACCTCCGCCCTGTCACTCACCAACAGAATCTCCATTTTTTTCCGCGGGCGATCGACGCGAGCTACCGGACAGCGCTGCCGCAACCGGCAAATCAATCATCGTCCGCAAACCGGCGTCTGCCTGCAAAACACGTGGAATGAGGTTTACCGCCAACGCCACCGTCGCCGTGCCACCGGCGATTTCCGGCTCGATTCTCAGGTGCAGGTCCGGTTCGCCCTCAATATCGATGTAATCGCCGGTTTCGACGCCACCGAGCTGTGGATGAATCTGCTGCGGGTGCACCAGTTGGATTGCCGCGCGCCCATCGACCCAGGCAACCGCCGTTTGCAGGCAGCCGGCAACACAGCCGGGCTCTACCACGACATGCGGGGTCTGCCGGCGAACCTCCGAGATAATCGGCTCACGCCGCTGCTCGATTCGCTCGATCTGCCACCCCAGGGCCGACGCAATCATCGACAGCGATTCGGGAAAGCCCAGGTGCCCGGCTACCCGCCCGGACAGCACGCCCTCTTGAAACTGTGTCGTGGTGAGACCAACGCCCTGGCAGGCCAGTACCGTCGGACCATAGGGCGCAAGATCGTTGACACGCCGCGCTTCGATCCGATCGATTCTCTGGCAGGTACCGCTCAGTGCGACGATCAACAGGTCGAGAACGAACCCGGGATTGATTCCCGTGCCCACCAGCGTCGCACCCCGGGTACGCGCCAGTTCGTCGAGGCTGGTTGAAATCTGCGGATGGGAATAGGCCGGAAAGGCCATTTCTTCGGCGATCGAGATCACATTCACGCCATGCTCGAGCAGAGCCCTGATCTCTGGCTCTGCGTCAACTACTGTTGAACAGGTGGCCTGGAGTGCAATGTCCGGCGTGGTGTCCGCCAGCAGCGCGGCCAGGTCACCACTGACGCTGAACCCCAGCTCGCCTCCGAGCCCCGCTACAGTTCCGGCATCGACCGGCCGGTCGTGAATTCTGCGGCCGAAAACACCGACCAGCTCAAGTGCCGGTTTGGACTGCAAAAGGCGGATCATTCCGGCGCCCATCTGGCCGGTTCCTAGAACGACGACTTTAATGCTTTCGTCCATTAGCCGCCCACTGGTAACGACGATGATCTCGATCAGAATAGAGTACCGGGCGATCAATGGCAATCAGTGGCCATTCCGTCAGGATATAGAGGTGGAAATGACAGGAAAAAGTAGGTCAGAGATTTCATTCAACGATCGCGTGGATGCCCTGATCAACAACGCCGGCAATATGCGCTTTTGACTATAAGTCACCAGACTGAAACGCTTCGATGTTGCGCTTTCCCATGACGCTGCGCACATGCAGATCTCGCTGCGGGAACGGAACCTCGATGTCATATTTACGGAGCTTGTTATCGATCTCCCACAAATACTGCGCGTGCACGGCACCCGGCCTTTTCACGGCATCGGGTTTTAACCAAGCTACCAACTCGAAATTGAGGCTGCTATCACCGAATTCGACGAACCAGAGCTGGGGCTCTCGCCGTCTCTGACCGGTCAATGTGACCGGTACATCCTGCGCCGCCTCCAGGGCTGCCTTTTTGACCAGTTCCTTATCAGTGCCATAGGCCACGCCAAACGGGATGTGAACTCGGCGATAGACTTCACGCATGGTCCAGTTTGTTACCCGCCCGTTAACGAACTCGGAATTCGGCACCACGATATCAATATTGTCGTTGGTGGTTATCAGCGTGCTGCGCATGTTGATTTCCCTGACTTCGCCGGTTACACCGGACTCAAGTTCAACAAAATCGCCAATTTTGAGACTCTTCTCAAAAAGAATAATAAGTCCTGCAACAAAATTGCTGACGAGCGTCTGCAGACCGAAACCGATCCCGACACCCAGAGCGCTGGCAAACAAAGCAAATTTCGTAAAATCAATGCCAATGGAAGACAATGCGATGATGATGCCAATCGCGAGAATGACATAGTGCAGGATTCTGCCCAGCGTATAGATCGACCCTTGATTGAGGCTTTCACGTTTTTCTGCAATGCGATGCAGAGCGCGACGTAAAAATTTGGAAATCCACAGGGCCGCGATGAGAATGGCAATGACCCTGATGAGATCTGCGGTGGTCACTGGAGTTCCGCCAATCTCGAACAGTGTGGTCAAGACAAGGCGTTTAACCCCAACCCAACCTACACCTGCCCAATCCTGAGCGGTCTGCAGGCTTCGTGCCACGCTGCTCTCCTGCTCAGCGAGAATCGAGTCCAACAGTTCTCCAAACTGGCTGGCACCTATCAACTGTTCCTTCAGTTCGCGCAGAATATTCTCAGTGGCATCAACGAGCTCAGCCTGTTCTGATAGCACTGCATAGAGATTTTCATCCTCGCCTTCCTCCTTCTGCGAGAGCGCAAATTCCCGGTTTCTGGCAGTTGCCTGGCGCCATTCCGGCACCTTCTCGCTGACCTCAGAGAGCTGATTTTCGTATGATTTCAGATATTCCCGGTCGGGCTTGGGATCCAACACATTATCGTCTGCAACCCGCCGAAGGATTTTCACCCCCATCCCGGCTTGCGCGGCGATGATTTCCTCACTGGTGGCTGAGACCTCCAGCTCTATCAACTTCTGGTCAGCCAACCTGGCACGCGCTTCACCTATCGGTGTCGTTGCGAAGGTACCGCTTTTCGCCAACTGTGCTTTCAGCAATTTAAGTTTCAAGGAGTCTGCTCTTTTTTCTGCATCTTCCCTGCGGCGTTCAGACGCGTCGATTGCCGCCTGACTTGCCGTCAATCGCGAAGCAGCTGCTTTCACGAGGCCCTGTAGATTCTCGACCTTACTATCCAACGCTTTCGAACTTGCCCGGCGCCAGGCAAGCTCGTATTTACCCAGCTCAAGTTGTAGCCTGGACTGCATCACTTCAAGGCCCTGGCGAAGCCGCTCTGGAGACGTGTCATCTAATTCTCTGTAAGTCACCTTGCGCTGGCTGAGATCGCTTTGTCCTGCATCAATTGCTTCCAGCAGCAATTCAATCTCCTGAACTTCCGCCGCCCGCATCACTCCCGCTTTGCGCAGTTCCTCGGTCAGCTCTTGAATTTCGGCAAGCGTATAGGACTCCTCCACCGGCACGGTCGGTGGCGGCACTGGCGGCTCCTCTGTACTGAATCGTAGATAGCGTTGCAGATTGTTGATGACCGCATCTACCATAGGAACCAGAGCTGCCTGGTCGGTCACTGGAATTGTTGGCTTGAGTGCGACGAGTCGCTCGGAGGCTTTCAGGATTCTAGATTCAAGAGTGTCGCTGGTCTTTTCTGGATCGATAACAAAATAATTCCACCAGTCCGGTGCTAGCTGGAGTGGGTCCGGCGGATAGAGATCTTGCGCACTCAATGTCAGTGCAGGGACAAACAATGCGGCCAAGAGGGCCAAGAGACGTACCTGAATCATATCAATCCATTACCAGCATGATGGTGTAATCAAACGGCGCACTATTGACGCCTGGGCATAGATTCCAGGTTAATATTGGCCTCCTATGTAGAGTAGCTCATTGCCTGGAAGGATGCTCACCAGCATTTGCAGGCACGTCTGAACCTGCGCACGGCGAATTCCAGATTTATCAATAGTATCAGTCACTTGCCAAGATAATCCGAACAGGCGGCAGCCTGGCCATCATAGACGAAATCCAGTTCTTGCAGCAGCAGTTGATCCTTAACCGCAGCTATCGACTGCGGGCAGCTGCTCGCGAAATTGCTATGCCTCGCAAATGGCACCCATAACGAGCTAAACTCAACACATCCCGTTTATTCGACCTACATAGTGAAATGACGCTGTTGACGTTCCTTGTTGATTGGTTGCGGCGCCTCAGTCTTCAATTTTCTAACTCCCTGCCGCGCGTGGCGACATATACCCGGGAATTGCCCGTCAGTCTCGTGCGCATGTATGAAAATGCCATTGATGGCGAACATTTACCCTGGTTGCATAAGGATTCCTTCGCGTCTTTGACAATTCTTGATAAAGGAGCGTGGGGATGGCGAGCGAAAGGTCACCTGCAGCCGCCATCCTTCATGACCTGGATGGAGTTGGAGCTTCGATTAGACGCTGATAATAACCGTTGGATTACCACAACTTTGCGTGGCCTTGGAAAAGGCACGCAGATCGTGACACATGCGGTCCCTTTGGGTGAAAACAACATTAAAGTGGTTGTCGATTTCTACGTACCAAAATTGCCGAAATTCCTGCATGGCTTGTATGCCAGGCAGTTCATCGATACCTATTCCAGACTGTATGACGAGGATTTGTGGATGATGGCAACGCGGCAGCAGGAGCTGGACCGCATGGGGCAGGGAAAGCCAAAAGATACAGCGAGGGAGGTTTCGCTGGGCACCTTACATTCTGTGAGACGTGCGTTGCCGCTGAGGTTTGAATTGCAGGACCGACCCTATCGGGTAGTGGATCTTGGCGGCGAGCTGATCGCACATTCGACCACGTGCCCGCATATGCTGGGCCCGTTGCAAGACGCGAATGTTGAGCAGGGACAAGTGCTTTGCCCCTGGCACGGATATCGCTTTGATATAAGAACACGCGAATGCACCAGTGGGCAGCAATGCAAGTTGGCCCCTGCGCCTGAAATAAGCGTCATCGGCAAGTCAAAGGAAGTTGTTGCAAAACTGCCTTGATTCGCTTCTGAAACAACTCAGAAGCACACTCCCGTAAACTCCAGCTAGAGTCTGGGCTGCAATGGAGCAGGTCACTGCG
Organism: Halieaceae bacterium; assembly: GCA_024640505.1. Classification (GTDB taxonomy): domain Bacteria; phylum Pseudomonadota; class Gammaproteobacteria; order Pseudomonadales; family Halieaceae; genus JARRPM01. The sequence continues at coordinate 2,033 of JAHEEV010000127.1, read as the reverse complement.
CCAGATTGTAGTCAACAGCGGTAGTGGTCAGGGCATCGCCCCCTATGGCGACATCCTGGAAAATCACCGGGCAATCGCCACCACAGCTCCAACGCGGCTCGTGGCAGTTCAGAGAGCCCACAGACCCCTCCTTGCCAAAATGTTCGCAAAATATCAATTTTTGTTCGCGAAAAGTCAAGAATGCGCAAAGGCAGCAAGCTATCTTACAGGTCCGGTCAGCTTCGAAAGCTTTCAGTACCTGCCTTCAGCTGTCCACTGAAAACCATCCCCCATGTGGGGGTCCGATACCCTAAAGGAGAAACAATCGATGAACGATAAAAATCAGGCACTTTCCGACATATTCAAGAGTCTCGGCAACCCCGACGGTGGCCCTGTGTCGATGGAGCACGCGCGCGAGGCAATCCTGATAGAGCGTGACGACCTGCCAGAAGTGGCCTTGCCCGACGGGTCGACACTGCAGGTGCTGCAGGTGGACTTCAACAACAACATGTGGATTATCCGCAACCGGTTCAAGCCGGGATTCTGTGTTGATACCCACTACCATACCGGCGCAGTGTACGCGTTTACAGAGGCCGGTGAGTGGTATTACAAGGAGTACCCGAAACTGATCAACAAGGCAGGCTCTTACCTGTACGAACCGGCACACTCGGTGCATACCCTCACGGTGTCTCCCGAAGCGACCGAGGATGCAGTGGTCAATTTTCTTATCTTCGGCAGTAACGTCAACGTGGACGAGAAGGGTAATGTGGTCAGTATTCTCGATGCCCAGGCAGTGTACGGGGTATACAAAGCCCTGTGTGAGGCGGACGGCAAAACCTGTGACGCCACGATAGTCATGGATTGAAACAGCCTTTCCGCGCAAGGAGTATTTGTAACGTGAGCAACATGAAATCGATCGTAATGAGCGATGGTCACCTGCGGCTGGAAGACATACCGATGCCGGTGCCAGGATCTGGCCAGGTGCTGGTCAAAACTCGCGCCTGCGGTATCTGTGGATCCGATCTCCACCTGACCCGGCATACCCAGGAAGTTTTCGATGTCTATGCAGCTCTCGGCATAGTGAGCGAGGAGGCCAGGGCCGACCCGCGGATCATGCTCGGGCATGAGTTCTGCGCTGAGGTCGTGTCCTACGGCCCGGACACTGAGCAAAGCCTGCCCGTGGGCACTCGCGTTACCTCGGTTCCTTTCCTGCTGACTGAAGAGGGCCAACTGGGGGTGGGGGTGACCCCCGAGGTATACGGAGCCTATTCGGAGTATTTCCTGCTCCAGGAAGGGCTGTTACTGCCAGTGCCGGAAAATGTTCCTGATGAGGCGGCGGCTATGGCGGAACCCCTTGCGGTGGGCTTGCACGCCGTCAATCGCTCGGATATCACCCCGGGCGAGGTAGCGCTGGTGGCCGGCTGCGGTCCCATTGGCCTGGCCTGCATCGTGGCCCTGCGCCTGCGCGGCGTGAAAACCATCATCGCCTCCGACCCCCAGGCAGACAAACGGGACATGGCGCTGCACTTCGGTGCGTCACATGCGATCGACCCGATGCATGAGGACGAGATGCAGCTGAGCGCGGAACTCGCTGGCCAAAGCAGGGTAATCATCTTCGAATGTGTAGGCATCGCGAAGCTGGTACCCGACTTCCTGCAGCGAGCCCCGCAAAAATCCTGCCTAGTGTTTACAGGTATCCATACCGCCGACATCACATTGAACGTCGCGCTCGCCACGGTGAAGGAACTGGACATCCAGTTCTCCTATTACTACCAGCCGGAGGAATTTGCCCAGTCGCTGCAGTCACTGGCCAATGGCGATGTGGACTGGAAATCCATGTGTACTGCCAAGGTCGGGATCGACGGCGTACCCGAAGCATTCGATATGTTGATGAAACCGAATGATCACATCAAAGTGATTATCGAGCCCTGGCGCAACGGCGCCCTTGAAGCTCAGCGTTAGACCGCTTGTGAGACAGACAACCGGGGGAGACGCCTTTTTCCTGTATACGGACAGAGAGAGCCGGCACCAGCATATTTCTTTGCTCTATGTGT
>JAHEEV010000248.1 GCA_024640505.1 Halieaceae bacterium | reverse complement strand
CGGTATTCAAAAAAAGGCGGTGTCCTGCCAGACTGGCCCCTTTCGGTTCAACGCCCGGGAGGGCAGGCATGGACATCCGACTGAAAGACGCCCCCGAGGGTCCCCTCAGGGGCATCCGCGTGATCGACATCACCAGCATGATCACCGGCCCCCTGTGCAGCCAGCAACTGGGAGACCTCGGCGCGGACGTCATCAAGATCGAGCCGCTGCACGGTGAGGTCGCCCGCTGGATGGCACCCCCCCAGAAGGCCGGGCTGACCGGCTTCTACAGCCAGCTCAATCGCAACAAGCGCAGCCTCGCGCTGGACCTTAAAAAACCCGAGGGCATCGCCGTGATCAGGCGGCTGGTGGAGACCGCAGATATCCTGGTGGAGAATTTCCGCGGTGGCGTCACCGACCGCCTGGGCATCAGCTACGACGACCTGAAACCACTCAATGAGCGCCTGATCTACGTCTCCATTACCGGGTTCGGGCCCTCCGGCCCCTATGCCGACCGTCCCGCCTATGACCCTATCGCCCAGGGCCTGGTGGGCATGATGCACATACAGGGCAAGCCTTTTGGCGGCAAGCCCCAGCTGATCCAGTCGGCCATCGTGGACAAAACCACCGCCACCACCGCCGCCGGCGTGGCGCTCGCGGCGCTCTATGCCAGGGACGGAATCAACGGCACCGGCAAGGGTCAGCGGGTGGATGTGCCGATGATCGACGCCTACGCCGCCAACTCCCTGCCGGACATGCTCTGCGTGGACAGCTTCGTGCCCAACGAGATGCCCGACGCCGAGCCGATTGCGGTGCTGCGCACGTTTGCCACCGCCGACGGCTACGTGGTGGGCATGGCGCTGCAGGACAACCATTTCCAGGGACTGTGCAAGGCACTGGAGTGCGAGCAACTGCTGGAGCGGGAAGGTATGCGCAACGTGGGCGAGCGCATCACCGATTTCAAGCCCTGGCTGGATGCGATCGAGGCGGAAATCGCCCGGTGGCCCACGGACGAACTGCTGCGACGTTTTGATGCCAACGGCGTCCCCTTCGGTAAGGTCAAGACCATCCGCGAGTTTGCCGACGATCCGCAGGCCAGGCACAACCGCACTATCTTCGATGCCGAAGACGAACAGGCGGGCACCCTGCGCTATGTGCGCTACCCCGGCCACCTGTCGGAGACGCCACCCTGCCTGCACCGCCATCCACCGCGCCTGGCGGAACACAACGAGGAAATACTGGGAGAAGCAGGCTACAGTGAACGTGATATCGAGCAGTTGCGCGAGCAGGGTATCATCCCCTAGCCTTAAACCCGATCGAACCGGCCGCCGACCAACAGCGACCGGGACAGACAATCCATCCGGAGGAGCACCACCATGACCCACTTCAATGCCGAATCCACCACCGACGACGTCATCCAGGGCAGGTCGCTGGCAGGACGGACCGCCGTCATCACCGGTGCCTCCTCCGGACTGGGTGTAGAGACCGCCCGGGTGCTGGCCGGCGCCGGGGCGCACGTGGTGCTGGTGGCGCGGCAGGCCGACAAACTGGAATCTGTGGCCGCCTCCCTGCGGGAGAGCGTGCCCGGTGCCGTCGTTGACACCGCGCTGCTGGACCTGTCCGACCTGGACAGCGTACGCAGCGGCGCGGCCGATATCGCCGCCCGCTTTCCGCGCATTGACCTGCTGATCAACAATGCCGGGGTCATGGCCTGCCCCTTCGGCCGCACCGCCCAGGGTTTCGAGATGCAGTTCGGCACCAACCACCTGGGTCACTTTCTGCTGACCGGGCTGTTGCTGCCATCGCTGCAGGCGGCGGCCGGGGACTCGGAGCAGGCCTGCCGGATCATCGCATTGAGCTCTGCGGCCCACCGCTTCGGGCCGGTCGATTTCGAGGACCCCAACTACGAACAGCGGGAGTATCACAAGTGGGGCGCCTACGGACAGTCCAAGACGGCGAACGCCCTGTTCGCGGTGGAACTGGACAAGCGCCTCAGGGGACACAATATCCGCGCCTTCTCCGTCCACCCCGGGGTCATCATGACCGAGCTGAGCCGCCACATGAGCCAGCAGGACTGGGATGACCTGCAGGCCTCCGTCCCGGATGGCCAGGAGCTGGTACTCAAGAGCGTGGAACAGGGTGCGGCCACCAGCGTCTGGGCGGCTACCGCTCCCGAGTTGGAGGAGCGCGGCGGCATCTACCTGGAGGACTGCCAGATCGCCGGTCCCGCCGGCCCGGGAGAGCGCGGCGGCGTGCAGGACTACGCCCAGGACCCCGCGGCCGCAGAGCGCCTGTGGGCACTCTCGGAGCAGCTCGTGGGGCAGACATTCGACATCTGAAACAGAAGGAGCGGACCATGGGACCCCTGAAGGGCGTGACCGTCATCGAGATTGCGGGCATCGGTCCCGGCCCCTTTGCCGCCATGTCCCTGGCGGACCAGGGCGCCGATGTCATCCGGGTGGAGCGCCCCGGGGGCAGCGCCATCAGCAATGCCCAGGAGCCTCGCCTGGATTTCCTCAACCGCGGCAAGCGCTGTATCGGGGTCGACCTGAAACAGCCGGACGGGGTGGCTGCGGTGCTGCGACTGGTGGAACGGGCCGATGCACTGCTGGAAGGCAACCGGCCGGGCGTGATGGAGCGCCTCGGGCTGGGGCCGGATGTCTGCCTCGAGAAAAACCCCGCCCTGGTCTACGGGCGCATGACCGGCTGGGGACAGGAGGGCCCGATGGCACAGGCCGCGGGCCACGATATCAACTACATCGCCCTGGCGGG
>JAHEEV010000126.1 GCA_024640505.1 Halieaceae bacterium | reverse complement strand
CGCCGCCCCTCCTCGCGCAGGAGCGCCATGGTCTCGGGGGCCGAACCCTGGCGAACGGTGACCCGGTCATGCAGGCCATTCAATGCGGCGTTTTTCAGCACCCCCTCCAGGGCCGACGCCGAGCTGTCCAGACAGCAGACCTCGCTGGCACCGAATGCGGCGGCCTGTATGCCCCAGCCGCCGATATAACTGTAGACATCCAACACCGATTTTCCCTCTACCCAGTCCGCCAGGCGCGCCCGGGACATGCGGTGATCGTAGAACCAGCCGGTCTTCTGTCCGGTGTGCACCGGGGCCAGGAACCTGACGCCGTTTTCCTCGAAGGGAACCTCGTCGGGCACCGTGCCGTAAAGCACTTCGCTGGCTGCGGAGATGCCCTGTTCCCGCCGGCTGCGACTGTCGCGACGCAGGAGAATACCGCGGGGGTCGAGCAACTCGACCAGCGCCGCGGTCAAAGGCTCGAGATACCCCTCGATCCCGGCATTGTTGAGTTGCACCACGAGAATGTCGTCGAAGCGGTCGATGACGACACCTGACAACAGATCACTGTCGCCATAGACCAGGCGGTAGCAGGGTTGGCTGAAACAGGCCTGCCGGGCCCGCAGGGCATCCCCCAGTCGCTTTTCAAACAGGGCACGGTCCAGGTCAACCTGCTCGCCCACGGCATAAAGGCGGGCGCAGATCAGGGACTGGGGCTCCATGTATGCCGAGCCCAGCAGCTGGCCCCCACTGCTCCTCACGCACACCAGATCACCGGCAGCAAAATCCTGCAGCGCACTGCGCTGACTGTCGATTTCGTTGGAGTATACCCAGAGGTGCCCTCCCCGCAGGCGGCGATCAGATCCCTTGCGCAGGAAGAGGTCGGCCGCGGGCCGGGCCACGGGTGAAGGGGGAATGGTTCCGGCTACTCGTCAGCGCACTGCTGCTGGTAATCCTCAGCGGACAACAGCGCGTCCAGTTCCGAGGTGTCCCCCGGTTTTACGGTAAAGAACCAGCCATCGTGGTACGGGTCGGCGTTGACCGTTTCCGGCTCGTCCTCCAGCTTCTCGTTGACGGCAATGACCTCACCTCCCACCGGCGCGTAGATATCCGACGCAGCCTTCACCGACTCGACGACTCCTGCTTCATCGCCCGCTGCCAGCGAGGCACCCACATCCGGCAACTCGACGAATACCACGTCCCCCAGGGCTTCCTGGGCATGGTCGGTAATGCCCACGGTCACCGTGCCGTCCTCTTCCAGTCGGGCCCACTCGTGACTGCTGGCATACTTCAGTTCGCTGGGGGTGTTGCTCATGACAGGTCCTCTGAGATCAGTTGCTGGCCGGCCGCGCCTTGTCGGCGACACCTTGCCGGCCACACCTGGCCGGTCGCACCTCGCCGGTCGCGCCTCGCCGGCCACACCATTTTATCCGGCGCGGTTGGAAACACAATGATTGTTGCGCTTTCAGGGTTTTACTCCAGACCCATGGCATGGCGCATGAGGCGTTGCTTGACGGGCGCCAACCGGCCGACGCCACGCATCCCGGTGTTGCGCAGCCATCGCACGGGCAGCGACTGTTGTTCGAACAGGCGCTTGAAGCCATCCATGGCAGTCATCATCAGCAGGTTCTCACCCTTGCGACGTCGCTGGTACCGGCGCAACAGCCCCAGTTGGCCGGGATTCGCGCCGCGCTCGTGACCGGCGATCACCTCCTCCGCCAGCACCCCCACATCCTGCAGGCCCAGATTGATGCCCTGCCCCGCCAGCGGGTGGATGGTATGAGCGGCGTCGGCCACCAGCGCCACGCCGGGCTGCACGTAATCCACCGCATGGCGCTGACGCAGGGGAAAGGCGTAACGCCGGGATACGCCGAGCACCCGGCCCAGGCGGCGCTCGAAAGCCTCCTCCAGCGCGACGCAGAAATCCGCGTCATCCCGCGACATCAGGCCATCAACCAGCTCATCCTGCAGGGACCAGACAATGGAACAGAAGTGCTGGCCCGCTTCGCCGGGCAGGGGCAGGAAAGCCAACGGCCCACTGGGCAGGAAGCGCTGCCACGCTGTCTCCCCGTGAGCGTTCTCCACCTGCACGGTGGCGACGATCGCCTGGTGGCCGTAATCCCACTCGCGTGTGCTGAAATCCAGCATGTCACGCACCCGGGAAAGGGCCCCGTCCGCGGCGACCAGCAGGTCTGCCTGCAGCGGCCCGGCGCCCTCCAGCTCGACCCGCACCCCGCCCGTATCGAGCAGGCTGCAGGCACTCAGGCGGACGGGGCTGAGACAGGTGATATCCGGGGCGGCCAGCACCGGTCCCAGCAGGGCTCGGGTAATAGCCCGGTTTTCAACGATATAACCCAGGGCCCGGGCACCGACTTCGGCGCAGTCGAATTCGATCTCGCCGGTGCCCTCAGCGTCCCAGACGGTCATATGGCGATAGGGACAATGGCGGTAGCCGCCGATCGCGTCCCAGGCACCCAGCGCTTCCAACAGCACCCGGGAGCGCGGCGTCAGGGCACTGACACGCGGATCGAAACCCTGGAGGTCGCAGCTGGCCGGGAGCTCCGGCACCACCAGGGGTTGCGCCTCCACCAGGGCGATGTCCAGCCCATGGCCGGTCAGGGCAGCCGCGAGGGCACTGCCGGCAATGCCGGCCCCGACGATAACCACATCGAAGCGCTGCTCGTCAGCCACCGACCCTTTCTCCCGTGCCGGCTACGCCGGCCGCAAATCTGACGAATTCCCGCTTGAGCGGTGACAGTACATCCAGCCCCGCGAGACCGATATCCCGCGCCATCCCCAGCACGGGATCCGCGTGCATAAACAGCGCCGGCAGGTGGTGGCTGAATTCTATGGTGCGCTCCTGATCGGCCCGCTGGCGCGTCTCGTAACGCTGCAGCAGGGACAGGTCGCCCGCAGCCAGCCCCTGCGACAACCCCTCCCGCAGGACATCGGCCAGTTCCGCCACATCGCGCAGGGCCAGGTTGTAGCCCTGGCCCGCTACCGGGTGCAGGGCGTGGGCGGCATTACCCATGACCACGATGCCCTGGCGAACCTGCTCGGTTGACTGCACCAGAGACAGGGGATAACTGTGCCTCTCGCCGACCTGCTGCAGACGCCCGAGGCGGTACCCGAAACGCCCCTGCAGCGCCTGCAGGAACTCCGGCGGCGGGCAGGTGCGCAGCTGCTCCGCCTCCTCCGGCGGCAATGTCCAGACCAGCGCGCTGCGGTGCTCCCCCCCGGGTGCAGGCAGCAGCGGCAACAGCGCCAGGGGACCCTGGTCGGTAAAACGCTCGTAGGCGCAGCCACGGTGCGGCTCGGCGGTGGCCACGTTGGCGATCAGGGCATGCTGCTCGTAGGGCGCTTCTGCAACGGCCACCCCCAGTTGCTCCCGCAGACCCGAGGCGGCGCCGTCGGCGACCACCAGCAGGGCGGCTTCAAGCGCTGCATCCTCGCCGCCCTCCAGCAGGATCCTGGTGCCCGTGCCACGCGGATGCGCGGCCACTACCCTGGCGGGACTGCGCAACTCCACCCGGCCGCGGCGGTGCAGGGCCTGGATCAGGGCAGTTCCCAACCAGGCGTTTTCCACCACGTAACCCAGCGCCTGCCAGTCGTAGTCGACCGCGCGCAACAGCGTGCTGCCAAAGCGACCCCGGCTCGAGACGTGGATGGTCTCGATCGGGCAGAGCCACTGCTGCAGATCTTCCCAGAGCCCGGTTTTCTCATAAATCAGGCGGGAGCTGTAACTCAGGGCGGTGGAACGGGCATCGAAGGAGGGGTGGTAATCCGGTTTACCGCCCGCCACGGGTTCGGGCAGGGGATAGCCTTCCACCAGGCAGATGCTGACATTCTCAGGCAACACGGCGGCCAGCTGCAACGCGAGGCTGACCCCCACCATGCCGCCGCCGGCAATGACGATATCCCGGTATGCAGTCATATCTTCACGCGGCCATCACGGCCTCGATTTCCTCCACAGTCTTCGGCGCTTTGTCGGTAATGACGTCACAGCCATCCTGGGTCACGATCACATCGTCTTCGATGCGAATACCGATTCCCCGCCACTTGCGGGCGACCCGCGTATTATCCGGTGCCACATAGATCCCGGGTTCCACGGTCATCACCATACCCGGCTCCAGCAGGCGCCATTCGTCACCGACGCGATAGTCGCCTACATCGTGCACGTCCAGTCCCAGCCAGTGCCCTACCCGGTGCATGTAAAAGCTGCGATAGGCCTCGCGCTTGATGAGGTTGTGCACCTTACCCCGTAACAGGCCCAACTCGACCAGACCCTCCGTGATCACGCGCACGCTGGCATCGTGTGGCTGGTTCCAGTGGTTGCCGGGAACGATTGCGGCAATGGCGGCCTGCTGGGCTTTCAGTACCAGCTCGTAGAGGGTTCGCTGTTCCCTGCTGAAACGGCCACTCACGGGGAACGTGCGAGTGACGTCCGCCGCATAGTACTCCAGCTCGCACCCGGCATCGACCAGGACCAGGTCGCCATCGCGCAGCTTGCTGCTGTTGGTCACATAGTGCAGGGTGCAGGCGTTTTCACCTGCGCCAACGATGGCCGGGTAAGCCGCGTGTCTGGCGCCGCCCTGGGCGAACTCGTGATGCAGTTCCGCTTCCAGATGATATTCGTAGAGTCCCGGTCGACAGGCCTCCATGGCGCGCCGGTGCGCCCGCGCGGTGACCTCTCCGGCCCGGCGCAGCAGCCGCTGTTCCGCAGCGCTCTTGAACAGCCGAAGATCGTGCAACATATGATCCAGGTCGGTGAATTCCCCGGGCGGCACCGCGCCGGAGTTCTCCTTGCTGCGGATACTGTTCACCCAGGCCATGATCTTTTCATCGAATCCCGCACTGCGGCCCATGGAGTAATAGACCCGCTCCCGCCCCTCGATCAGTCCGGGCAATATGTCGTCGATATCCCCGATGGGAAAGGCATCATCCGCTCCGAATTTCTTGCAGACACCTTCCGGACCGGCGCGATGACCGTGCCAGAGTTCGAAGTTTGCATCCCGTTCACGGCAGAACACGACAAACTGGCCGTGACGACGGCCCGGGAGCAGCACCAGCACTGCGTCCGGTTCCTTGAACCCGGACAGGTAATAGAAGTCACTGTCCTGGCGAAACGGGTATTCGGTGTCACGACTGCGCACCTGTTCCCGTGCCGCCGGAATGATGGCGATACTGTTGGTCTCCATCAGCGACATCAGGTTTTTGCGCCGGCGGGCGAATTCGGTCTTGCTGATACTCATGGGCTACTAGCGACGACGGTCTGCGGGCCTGCTGCTCCGGAAGGCGCAGAGATTAACACAGCCGATCTGCACGAGGCTTTCTCCCCATCAATGGCTGTTCGGAGAAGGCCGGGGGTCGCTGTCACTCTCCACGGCGACGCTGTCCATGAAGACATTCAGGGCAGCAATGCGCAGGTATTCGGTCAATTCTGCCAGGCTTTCTTCGGACTCCTCCTCCTCAGCATCGGGATCCACCCCGGCCTCGGCAATCGCTGCGAAATCCCCGAGAATTTCCCCGCTGTCATGCCCCGCCGGACCGGCCGAAGTCTGGGCAAAGCCCGCCAGGAAACCCCTGCACCAGCCGGCCAGTGCCGCCGTTCTTTCTTCTATATCCCTGTCGTCATCCGGCAGCAGGGGGTAAAAGTCAAACTCCTCGTCCTCCAGGGCCGCGGCCGTGACGCCAAACAGCTGCATCAGCCGCTCGGCGAGTTCCCCGTGAAGCTCCAGGTCCAGGGCCCGTTCCAGCGCTGTCAGACCGGCTTCGGGCCGGGGATCGCAACGACCTGCAAGCAACCCGCAGAGACAGCCGTGCAGCTCAGAGGGGGAGTTGTCCAGCCCCTGCTCCAGCAGGTGATCGGCCAGTTCATCGAAGTCGAATACTGCGCCATCGCCGAGGTCATCTTCATTCATCTCATCATCCTTATTTCGCCCGCAACAGGCGGCCACCCCAGGCACGCACTTCTACCAATGACTCCAAAAAGTCTGGCAGGCCATTGATATTACAAGAGTTTGCTTCGTTGACCCGGACCGCAAGCACCACTATAGTAATGAGCCCAACCGAGACGACACCAGTATAACGCCATGGCGGAAAACCAACTCAAGGTTCTGGAACAGAAGATCGATGAATTGATCGGCCTGTGCCGCGACCTGAACCGCGAGAACCAGCGGCTGAAGGCAGACAGCGCGAGCTGGCAACAGGAACGGAAGACTCTGATCGATAAGAACGAGCTCGCCACGAACAAGGTGAAGGCAATGATCGATCGCCTGCGAACCATGGAGCAAGCGACGTGACCCCCCCCCACACCGTGACCGTCAAGATCCTCGAGAAGGAATACCAGGTAGCCTGCCCCCAGGAACAGGAGGCCGAGCTGGTGGTTTCTGCGAAGTACCTGGACAAACAGATGCGCAGCATCCGTGATACCGGCAAGGTGATTGGCCTGGAGCGGATAGCCGTCATGGCTGCCCTCAACATCAGTTATGAACTGCTGAAGGCCTCCGAGCAGGGCGAGGGTGAAGTGGAACCACCCCCGGAAGGCAGTGTCTCCCAACTGAACCGCAAGCTCGACGATGCCCTCTACCAGTTGAGACAGCTGGAAATCGGCTGATCGCTAACAGGTAACGGAGCGACTTGTCCAGGGTAACGGTCCCGCCGGGGCTGGGCTATAATCAGGGCGGATCCCTGGTGTATTCGCCAGACAGCCAGTCCTCGAGCCGATAAATCTGTAACCGGGGGTTTCTCGTTGCTGTTGGTGTGCATGTCCGGCCTTTGCCGGGAAGCCTGAAGCAGTACAGGAACCGCCACCTTGAACCATCGGGTTCAAGGGCAGCGTTGTCAGCGGTATACCGGGAATCCAACTGCCATGCCAGACACCCAAAGTGATAAAGCGCGGCTGCGTGCCGAATTACGCCGGCGGCGCAAGGGGCTGGGTCCGGTCGAACAAGAGGCCGCGGCCAGTGCCGTCGCGGATCATATTGAGCAACTTCCCGGCTGGTCCAACGCACATCGCATCGCACTGTACTTCGCGGCCGACGGGGAAATTGATACCGCTGCGCTGGGAGCACGGGGACGCGCCACCGGCAAGCAGCTCTACCTGCCCGTTATCCGTGACGACGACAGCCTGGTTTTCGCCCGGTGGGACAACGATACCCCCCTCCAACCGAATCGATACGGGATACCGGAACCGCCCGCTTCCAGCTCTCGCTGTGAGGCCCGGGCCCTAGACATCATCTTTATGCCACTGGTGGGCTGGGATCGCCGCGGGGGACGACTGGGGATGGGTGGCGGCTTTTACGACCGCTCGCTGAAGGGCAGGGAAGGAGCCGTGCTGGTAGGGCTGGCTCACAGCTGCCAGGAGGTTGAGCAGGTGCCCCTGGACCCCTGGGATGCAAGGCTTGACTACATCGCGACCGAAGCCGCCCTGCATGTATGCAGGGGATAAAATGGCTGTAACCGGGAATCAATCCCGGATGATGACACCCGCCTGAAGTTCGGATGCCGGGGCAGCCACGGTATTGCTGGCAGTCATCGGCACCATCAGGGTGATCAACACCCCCACGCCAAAGGCAGCCATCAGGAGCAGCAACAGGTCCGGTTTACTTTCCACTTTATTTTCTCTCGCTAACACGCCTAGAAAGGCCATCTGTGAAAACTCGCCCACTTGTTATTTTCTTTGTAGCCGGAGCTACGGTGTAACTATTTCACAAACCTGGACAAAGTCTATACCACGCTGTAGCGAAAGAAAACCCCGGAAATGGCTCTGCGCAGGGGTTTCAACCGAATTAACCACTTCGCTGGCCGAGATAGAGCTGGTAGGCACGGTTGTCCGATTCATCCCAGTAACGGAAATTGAGCCGGGAGAGGGTCTCCTCAAAGGCGCGGCGTTCCCCCCGGGGAACCTGCACGCCGAGCAGAATGCGCCCATAAGCGGCGCCATGATTGCGATAGTGAAACATGGAGATATTCCAGCGGTCGCCCAGGCCGCTGAGGAACCTGAGCAACGCCCCGGGGCGCTCGGGAAACTCAACCCGGTAGACGCGCTCGTCATCAACCGCTTCCGGCGCATGCCCGCCCACCATATAACGGATATGCAGTTTGGCCACCTCGTTGTCGGTCATATCCTCGGTGACATAGCCGCGCTCCCGAAGATCAAAGAGCAGCGCCGCCAGGTCCTCACCGCCCGGCACGACAGACAGGCCGACAAATACCTGGGCCGAGCCGGCGTCGGCGTAACGGTAATTGAATTCGGTGATATTGCGACGCCCCAGGGCGCTGCAAAAAGCGTGGAAGCTGCCGGGACGCTCGGGAATCGTAACGCTGACCACGGCCTCGCGATGCTCACCGATTTCCGTGCGTTCAGAGATATACCGAAGCCGGTCGAAGTTGGTGTTGGCGCCGCTGACGATCGCCAGCAGGTCCTGGCCGCTGACGCCGGTGCGCTCCACATAACTTTTCAGCCCGGCAAGGGCCAGGGCGCCCGCCGGCTCGGCAATACTGCGCGTGTCCTCGAAAATATCCTTGATCGCTGCGCACATTTCATCGGTGGTAATGGTGATGACCTCGTCCACCGTGTCGCGGATGACGCGGAATGTCTCCTTGCCGATCTGTGCGACGGCACAACCATCGGCAAACAGGCCCACCTCCGGCAAGGTGGCCCGGCGGCCGCGTTCCATGGCCAGTTTCAGGCATGCGGCGTCCTCCGGCTCCACGCCCACGATGCGGGTCTGCGGCCAGACATACTTCACATAGGCCGCCACCCCCGCGAGCAGGCCCCCGCCTCCCACCGGGACAAACAGGGCATCCAGTGGCTGCTGGTGTTGACGCACGATCTCCATGCCAATGGTGCCCTGACCGGCGATGACGTCGGGGTCGTCGAAGGGATGGACATAAATCATGTCCTTCTCTTCCACCAGCTTCCGGGCGTGGCCCGCCGCCTCTTCGAACGAGTCGCCATACAACACTACGCGGGCGCCGCGACTGCGTACGGCATCCACCTTGATCTGCGGTGTGGTACAGGGCATCACGATGGTGGCTTTGACGTTCATCTTCTGGGCTGCCATCGCCAGGCCCTGGGCGTGATTGCCAGCCGACGCACCCACGACCCCGCGGGCGCGCTGCGCCTCGCTGAGGCGGCTCATCTTGTTGTAAGCGCCCCGCAGCTTGAAAGAGAAGATCGGCTGCAGGTCCTCACGCTTCAGCCACACGCGGTTGTTCAGGCGACGCGACATCAGGGCGGCCTCGTCCACCGGCGTTTCCCGGGCAACGTCGTAGACCCGGGCATCCAGGATACGTTTGATATAGGACTGTGGCATGTGATCCTGATTCCGGCGCGCTCGAAGTGACCGGCCATGTTAATGGAGCAGTGGCCGTTTTACAGCCCCGCCGCAAAGCGGTATTTCGGTATTTTTCGTGATCGGTCCGGGGCCCTGGCCTATAATGGACGCCGGTCGACCCCTCCGGATAACGACAGGAATACCCATGAACCAGGAAGACATGAAGCGGGCGGTGGCCGACGCGGCCCTGGCCTACATCCGGCCGAATCTTGACGACGATACGGTGCTGGGCATCGGCACCGGCTCCACCGCCAA
>JAHEEV010000247.1 GCA_024640505.1 Halieaceae bacterium | reverse complement strand
GCATGCGCCTGCTCGACCTGCAGACCAAACACCGCGCGCTGGACCGCAAGATCGCCGAATTGCACCAGTATCCCTACCAGAACCAGATTCTCCTGCAGCGCCTGAAAAAGGAAAAGCTGCGGCTGAAGGACGCGATCGAGCGTCTCAAGGATGACATGATCCCCGATCTCAACGCCTGACGCGCCGCCCTTCCGATATTGCCCATAACCCCGCACAAGACGCCGGAACCACACCCATGAACAGACTGCGACTTGCCCTGCTCGCCACCGTTATTACGCTACTGACTCCCGCCATGGTTGTAATGGCGCAGGAGGAGGCGCCCTCCGTTACCCAGACCCCGCTCAGGGGCGCCCTGCACGTGCTGCAGGGGCGCGGCGGCAATGTCCTCGCCTCGGTCGGGGAGGACGGCATTCTGCTGGTCGATGACGATTATGCCGAGACCGCCCCCGCCTACAGCGCAGTCCTGGATCAGCTCGATGAATCCGGACGCCAGCCCCGCTTTGTGCTGAACACCCACTGGCACGGGGATCACACCGGCGGCAACGCCTTCTGGGCGGAGCGGGGCGCCGTGGTAGTGGCCCACATCAATGTGCGCAACCGCATGGCCACCCGGCAGGAGATGAAGGCCGTGGGCCGGGTCGTGGAGCCCAGCCCGAAGGAGGCCCTGCCCGTGGTCACGTTCGGGCACTCCCTGGCTTTGCACTTCAACGGGGATGTCCTCGAGGTGCAGCACTTCCCCGAGGGGCATACGGACGGCGACAGCATTGTGTTCTTCACCGCCGAAAACGTGGTGCATATGGGCGACCTGATGTGGAAGGACCGGTTTCCCTTCGTGGACGTCGGGTCTGGGGGTAACGTCTTCAGCCTCATCGCCAACATCGAGCGCATCCTGGCGCGGATCGACGACCAGACCACCCTCGTGGCGGGTCACGGCGGCCCCCTGGCCAACAAGGCGGACCTGGAACGCTACCTGGCCATGTTGCGGACGACCTCCGCCCTGGTGCGCGATAAACTGGCGCAGGGCCAGAGCCTGGAGGCCATCACGGCGCAGGGCCTGGGGGATGAGTGGTCCTCCTGGGGCGAGCATTACATCAAGGAGGCTGCCTGGATCAGCTTCATCGCCGATAGCCTGTAGCAAAGGGCCGTCTGGGGCTCAGCTGGCGCTATTCGGCCGGTCCCCGAGGTCAGGTTGCCGGGAGCCTTCCAGAACCAGCAACTGTCGCTTGATCTCCATCCCACCCGCAAAGCCGGTCAGGGAGCCGTCGCTGCCCACCACCCGGTGGCAGGGCACCACGATGGGCAGGGGGTTGCGGCCGTTGGCGGCACCCACCGCCCTCACGGCGGTCGGTTTGCCGATGGCCTCGGCCACCTCGCGGTAGCTGCGCAGCTCGCCGAAGGGGATGGTTTCCAGGGCATGCCAGACAGCCCGCTGGAAAACGGTACCTTCCGGTGCCAGGGGCAGGCTGAACGAGCGCCGTTTCCCGGCAAAATATTCCCTTAGCTGCGCCGCGCAGGTTGTCAGCACCGGGTCGCTTTTTTCTTCGCCCGCCACCGCCTCCTGGTGCCCCTCGAATTCGATGCCCACCAGGTGGTCGTCGCGGGAAACCAGGCGCAGCCTGCCGATGGGCGTGTCGAGATACTGGTAATTCATGGACTCAGGCTCCTCCAGAGCAGGTTGGCCGCATAGGCGCGCCAGGGGCGCCAGTGTGTATCGGCGTGTTGTTGCAGTGATGCGCCACCGGGGGCGATGGCCTGCCAGGCTTTTTGCAGACCGAGATCGCCGGCGGGGAAGCTGTCGGGATCGCCGCTGCCGCGCATCCCGGCCATGGCCAGTGTCCAGGGTCCCACGCCGCCCAGGCCGGACAGGGCCGCCAGGTCGAGTTCGTCTTCCCGGCCTTCGAATTGACGCCCCAGCGCGCGCAGGCTCTCCCGCCGCCGCCCCGGCATGGGGAAATGGTCATCCCCCAGGCGGGCCAGGGAGCTGGCATCGGGAAATGCGGGATTATCTGTCTCCCCGGCGGCGGCTGCCAGCCGGGCGCAGATGGAGCGGGCCCCGGCGGTGCTGACCTGTTGCCCCACGATAGCCCGCACCGCCGCTTCGTACAGTGATCCGTGTCCGGGCGCGCGGATGCCCGGGCACCGGTCGAGCAGGGGCGCGATCACGGGGTCGGCGCCCAGTTGCCCGGCGATCATGGCAGGGGCGGCGTCCAGGTCGAACATGCGGCGGACCTGGCTGACGATCGCCATCAGCAGACGGTAGTCCGGCACCTCCAGGTCCAGCTGCAGGGCCGTACGGTCTGGCAGGGAGCTGACACTGAATCGGGCAGTGCCATCCCCGATGGAAAGCCTGCGCCGGTAGTGGGTGTCCGTCACCTGTTCCAGGCCCTCGATGGCATGGCGCCGGAAAAATGCCAACACGCCGTCCCAGTCGTAGGGCGGCCGGTAATGGAGTTGCAGGCGAATGGCTGAATCATCGCCGGGGCTGCTGCCCCGCCTGCGCAATTCGCCCGGGGTGAGCCGGAAATGCCCTCTGACTGCACTGTTGAAACGCCGCACGCTGCCGAAACCCGCCGCGAACGCCACGTCGGTAATGGGCATGGCGGTCTCCGCCAGCAGCTTCTTGGCGAACAGCAGGCGCTGGTTCAGGGCCACCGCGTGGGGAGAGACCCCCAGTTCGCGTTGGAACAGCTTGCGCAGGTAGCGCTCTCCGACCCCCAGCCGCTCCGCCAGATCGGCCAGGGAACCTGAATTGAGTGCCCCCTGCCGGATCAGCTGCAGGGCGCGCTGTACCGTGGTG
>JAHEEV010000246.1 GCA_024640505.1 Halieaceae bacterium | reverse complement strand
AGGTTGGGAAAGTCCGGCATGGTGACGGCGAGATAGGCCTTGGGGTGGTCCGCCCACAGGGTTTCCAGGTCTGTCCCATTGCGCCCGTTAATGACCATGGGCCGCATGAAGGCGCTCGCGTCGAACCCGGTTGCCAGGACAATGACATCGAGTTCGTGGAGTTCCCCGTCGCGGGTGCGGATACCTTGTGGCTCGATGCGCTCGATACCTTCAGTGACCAGCCTGGAATCCGGATGCTGGATGGCCTGGTAGTAATCCGGAGAGAAGATCAGGCGCTTGCACAGGGGCTTGTGGTCCGGCCGCAGTTTCTCCCGCAGGGCAGGGTCGGTCACTCCCTGTTCCAGATTCATGAGACAGGCTTCGGCAATACCCTTGGCTCCCTCCGACTCCTCGTCGATGATGGCCTGGGTGTAGGCATCGACCGACGCATTGTACTCTTCAAAATTCATCGCTTCTGCCAGCACCTTCGGGTCGTGAAAAGCGGCCCTTTCCTCCTGGCTGAAATAGCCGTTCTCCACCGGCATGATCCACTGGGCGGTGCGTTGGTAATGCTCCAGGCGCGCCGCGCGGCCGGCCAGGGCGGAGATGATCTGTACACCCGTGGAGCCGTTGCCGATGATGCCGATCCGTTTGCCATCCAGCGGGACCGAATGGTCCCACCTTGCACTGTGAAAGAGCGCACCCGAGAAGTTCTCCATGCCCTCTATGGAGGGATAGCGTGGGTGGTGCAGCACGCCGGTGGCGCAGATAAGGACGTCCGCGCTGTCGGTCAGGCCGCTGCTGAAGGACAATTGCCAGCGATCATCGATGTAATCCGCACGCACGGCTTCCTCGTTGAAGCGAATCAACCGGTCCACGCCATATTTTGCAGTCACCCCTTCAAAGTAGGCCTGTATCTCCTCGCCGGGGGGAAGGTGCCGCGTCCAGTCCGGGTTGCGCTCAAAGGTATAGGTGTAGTGGTGGGAGGGTACATCGCAGGTGAGGCCCGGATAGGTGTTCTCCCTCCAGGTTCCGCCGATGCGGTCGGCTTTCTCATAGATCGTGACATCGCTGATGCCCGCCTCCTGCAGCTTGATGCCCGCCAGGATGCCCGCCATCCCGGCGCCGAGCACGACTACCTTCAACTCTTTTTGCGCCATGTCCTGGTATCACCCGTCTGGTAGTTGCCGTCATTATCCCTTATAACAGGAACTGGTTATGGCTGGCAGTGCCCGAAGGGTAGAACGGGATGTCCAGTGCAGTATGTCAACCGGTTTAAGGGACAGGAGCTGGCGAATTGATTACTGAGGATACGGTTAGTTCAGAGCGAGTCTTTATCCATGCGCCCGTGGAACTGGTCTGGCAGGTACTGGTGGATTTCGGGAACTATGGGCAGTGGAATGCCTTTTGTCCCAGTTGCGAGGCGAGCCTGGAGCTGGGTTCGCCGGTGAAAATGCAGGTCGACCTGGGTTTCGGGCTGCAGGAGCAGGTGGAATACCTGTGTCGGATCGACCCCTGCGAGGCGATTGCGTGGCGTATGGAAAATAGGCCCGGCGATCCTATCCATGCTGTGCGGACGCAGTATCTGGAACGCATCGATGAGGGGAGTTGCACCTATCTTTCCGTCGATGAATTCAGCGGCGAGGCGGTGCCCGCCATGATGGACGCCATGGCAGAGGCAGTCGAATCGGGTTTTAACCGCTGCGCCCAGGGACTAAAGCAGTACTGCGAAAAGATCCACGCAAAAGGGCAGGCCGTGTAGGAGGCCGCTCTGCGGCCGATCACGCTCGTAGATCGCTCCCACAAGCGCATTGCCCTGTCCCTGTAGAAAGCCGTCCCACCGCCCCCTGGAGTGACTTCAGCCGCCTGTTGCCGGTTCAGCCGAGCGTATAGCCTGCACGAACAGGACCGCCCAGATCGCATCGGCCCCGGCGGGAATCATGATCTGCGAGCTCACGTTGCCCATCGTCGCGTTGAACAGGGCAATGGCCGCGACCCCAAGCTTCGCGATAATCGCCAGCCGGATGATCTGTATGTTGGCGGCAAGATCCCTCGCCGCCCAGAAGTAACCTATCCCAAAGGCGAAGACCAGCCAACCGAACTGGTTTGCCCAGGTAACGTTGTCGATCTCCGGCGTGATGAACACAAGGCGCAGAAACGGGTTCGGCATAACGATGAGGCCGAGGCCAACCGTCCAATTGAAAATGGCTGCGGCCAGAAACATTTTCTCGCGGGTTGCAGGGTTCACGGCAGGATCTCAGGGTGCATTGGCGGAGCCAGCCGGATGCCGGCCGAAGGGTGCTGTGAGCAATTTCCAGGGGATCAGTCGGTTCGATCTCGCCGCATAGGCATCCCACTCGGGGTAGCGGGAGATCGATGCATCCTTCACATGCATGCGTGAGTAAAAGAACAGGGTGGCGTAGGCCAGCACCAGGTAACCCAGCCAGTGGTTGGCCAGTATCGCGTAGGAGGCATAGATCAGGATCTCTCCCAGGAAATTTGGATTGCGGGTGTAGCTGAATACCCCGTCGGTGATCAGTCCCTTGCGATACTTCAGGGAGAAGTACTTCTGGCAGTCACCGGCGATCATCCAGGTGATGCCCTGGGTGTGCATGGCTACGGCCAGGAATAATACCGGCCCCGAGGGCTCCACGTGGCGTGACAGGAACAGGTAGGGCAGCAGCCAGTACCAGCCTACCAGCACCAGATAGCTCATGACCGCGCCTCCCCAGGTCACGCGTGTCTCGAAACTGCTGTCGCGAAAACCGAAATCCTTGACCAGCCAGCAGTAGCCGTAGATTCCATGCAGTCCCAGGTAGACCCAGGC
>JAHEEV010000125.1 GCA_024640505.1 Halieaceae bacterium | reverse complement strand
GGTACTTACTATGCTGTAACCGGCCAGGCCGGGGGCTATGCCATCCCGATCGACTCAGCGGGAACCTACACGGTCTCATTCTCCGGCGGCGACCTGAATGTCCCGGAGGTCACCCGGGTCATCGACGTGGCTGCGGACAGCGTGCAGCTGGACCTGAGTATCCCGGTGGGCCGTTTCGCGGATGTACCGACGCTGCACCCTGCCTACCCTTACATCGAGTCGTTGGCGGATGCCGGGATCACCCTCGGCTGCAGCGCCGAACTTTTTTGCCCTGGGGCCGTGGTGACCCGGGCCCAGCTGGCGGTGATGCTGGTACGCGCCCTGAACGGCGATGCCGTGCCCCCCGCAGCAACCGGTAACCTGTATAACGATGTCGGGGCCGATGACCTCGCCGCCGATTACATTGAGCAACTGGAGGCGGAAGGCGTGGCCATCGGCTGTGGCGACGGTAATTTCTGCCCGGGAGCGGCCGTGACCCGCGATCAACTGGCAGTCTTTCTCCTGCGCCTGAAATATGGCCCCACGTTGACACCAGCGCCCGCCACCGGCCAATTCGATGACGTCCCCTCCTCTCACTGGGCAGCAGACTGGATCGAACGACTCGCCTCGGAAGACATCAGCCAGGGCTGCGACGCCAATAACTACTGCCCCTCACAGGCCGTAACGCGGGACCAACTGGCTTTCCTGCTGGTCCAGACCCTGCAACTTTAGATCGATCGGCGCGCTATCCTCACCCCGTCACGGACGGAATGACGCGAGCGGAAGAGTTTACGACCTTGTCTTTGCACAGCGGGAGATTTCGTGATGAACGAGCTGAAACTGGTTATAGGAAACCGGAATTATTCCTCCTGGTCGCTGCGGGCCTGGCTGGCCCTCAGGAAAAGCGGCGCCGCATTCGACACGGTGGTGATCCCGCTGGACACGCCGGAGTTTCACCAACGCATCGCCGACTATTCACCTACCGGACGGGTTCCGGTCCTGTGGCACGACGGTAACTGCATCTGGGATTCACTGGCCATCGGTGAATATGCCAACGAGCGGTTCGCCGGTGGGAGCCTGTGGCCACCGGATGCCACAAGCCGTGGCCTGGGGCGGGCCATGGCGGCGGAAATGCACAGCGGCTTTGCCGATCTGCGCGCAAAGATGCCGATGAACTGCCGGGCAGGCCAGCGCCGGGTGCCCATGGATGACGCACTGCAGGGCGATATAGATCGGGTCTGGGCAGCGTGGTCCATCGCGCTGTCACGGCATGGCGACAGCGGTCCCTGGCTCCTGGGCAACTACAGCCTGGTCGACGCCATGTTTGCGCCCGTCGTATTGCGGTTTCAGACCTATGGCGTCGAGCCACCGGCAGAGATCAGACCGTACTGCACCCGGGTTTTGGAAGACCCCGACCTGCGCGAGTGGATTGCTGCGGCATTGCAGGAGGACTGGGTCATCGAGCAGGACGAAGCGGGCGAGTCGCCAGGTAAAAGCAACTGATCACCACGGCACTGGCGACGATAGAGAACGCGGTCACCGCACCCTCCGACCAGCCGGGCGCCATCGACTGCACGCCCAGTGCAGCCAGGCAGGCCAGGCCGATGGAGGTCAGCGCCTCTCCCGCAATGACGCCCGAGGAGAACAGCACCCCCCTGTGCAGCACCGGACCGTGGTCGGAGGTGGCGTGCCCCCGGGTGTGAACATGGGCTATCAGGCCGCCGATCAGGATAGGCACCGCAAGCCCGAAGGGCAGGTACATGCCCACGGCTATAGGCATCAGGTGGGCACGGAATTTCACGCCCAGGAGACGCAGGTACCAGTCGATGATCAGGATGATGATGCCGACTGCCGCTCCATAGCCGATCATATTCCAGGGCAGTGTGCCATTGCCGGAAAAGCCACGGGCAAGCGCTGCAAACAGGCTGGCCTGGGGAGCCGCCAGCTCACGTCCGCCAATACCGCCAGGCGTATTGTTGTGCAGCAGGGTCAACACCGGGGCCATGACCAGGGCCGCCACGAAAACCCCCGCTATCTGCATCATCTGCTGCCGGAAGGGCGCCGCCCCCACCAGCGAACCGGTTTTCAGGTCGTTGCAGACATCCCCGCTGGTACAGGCGACACAGCACACAATCGCCGCAATACCCAGCGTGGCCACCACGGCATCCATGCCCGAGTAATTGAACAGCCATAGCAGGCCGCCGGCAACCAGCACCGACGTGATCGTCATCCCGGATACGGGACTGTTGGAATTGCCCACCAGCCCCACGATATAACTGGCCACAGCGGTGAAGAAAAAGCCCATGACCAGCATGACCACGGTGGCTATCAGGGTAATGCCCACCGCGCCGGTGAAGCGGTAGTTCACGATGATCAACATCGCGATGCAGAACAGGCCGAGTGAGAGGATGGCCGCTGCGGGAATATCCCGGTGCTTCTCCTCGCTATTCCGGCCGGTCCCATCCAGGCTTCCGCGTAATTCGGAGACGGCGGCCACCAGGCCCTGCCGGACGGAGAACAGGGAGGCCAGGCCACCCACCACCATCGCCCCGACGCCGACGAACCTGATCTGGGAGCTCCAGATCTCATAGGCCCCATCCACCGCATCCCCGAACTCATTCGCGCCGCCATACAGGGGTATGGCAATCAACCAGGAGATCGCACCGCCCAGGAATATGAGCACGGCGACGTTCAGGCGCACGATAAAACCGACCGCGACGAGCATGGGAGACAGGTCACCGCCAAAATAAAAGATCCGGGATGAGTACACGGTGGCGGTCTCGAGCGTCGCCTGCATGACGGCAAACAGCTTTGTCGCTACCGCGGTCACCATCCCCAGGACAACCCCGAAAATAAGGCTGGAGGCCTCGCCACGATTGGCATGCTGCTCACCAGTCCGGAGCACCGCGGCGCAGGCGACACCTTCCGGGTAGGGCAGTTCATCATTGTCAGCCACGAAGACCTTGCGCATGGGAATCATGAACAGGATGCCGAGCAAGCCCCCTGTCAGGGCCACGCAGGTGACCGACCAGAAATCGAAGGAGTCCCAGTAGCCGACCATGACCATCGCCGGCATGGTGAAAATAATCCCGGCGGCAAGCGACTCTCCCGCCGATGCGCAGGTCTGCACCTGGTTTGCCTCCAGGATGCTCGAATCCCTGAACAGCAGCTTGAACAACAACATCGCCATGACGGCGGCCGGTATCGAAGCCGATACGGTCATTCCGGCCTTGAGACCGAGATAGACATTGGCCGCTCCCATGACAACCGAGAGCACCAGGCCAAGTACCACGACCCTCAGGGTGATTTCGAGACGTCCCTTTCCCGCACTCACGTTTGCTTCCCGCTTGTCCATATCACCTGGCACTCCTGATCCCTACGGGCGTTTCCCGGGCTATCGGTATTCGATCCCGTTCTGCTCGAACACAGTGACCGCCTCGCCCAACCAGGGCTCGTAGTGGCGCCAGCGCTGTACCGCCCGGTTGTAGATCTTCTCCCGCACCTGTACCGAGCTCGCGGTTGCCACGGGGGCCTGGTTGTCGTCAAACTCGAGGCAGCGCGGATCCCACGACAGGCCACAGCAGCGCAGCAACGACCGGGTTTCCTTCTCCGGCTGCTGGACGACGTTTTCGTAGTGTACCTGGTAAAAGCGATCACCGAGCGATTGCGCGTAATGGTTCATCAGGTCATGGAATCTCGCATAGAATTCCGCGGTGTCCCGCAGGCTGTAGGCATAGTTGTAATAGGAGAAACGGGTTGCAAACAGCTGCCTGAAGTTACTCAGGCAGGTATCCATGGGATTGCGCCGCAAGCAGATGATCCTGGCCCCGGGCAGGGCTTTGGCGATGAGAGGCACGTACATGAAATTCAGGGGCATCTTGTCGATAAAGTGGGGGCTGTTTCCGGTGAGATGCCGCGTCGATTCCACATATTCGCGACCCAGCTGCTCAAAATCCAGCCTGTGTGCCTGGTCGATCGTCTCTGCATCCAGCACCCACCGTGTGCCGGTCTGCAACTGCCGCTTCACCAGCAGTGAAAAATTGGCCAGTTCGCCTGCGGACTCAACCTGTGCATGACTGGAGAGTATCCTCTCGACCAGGGTGGTGCCGGTGCGAGGCATACCAACGATAAATATGGGCTCGTCGGTCGCGAAACCCACATCCTCCAGATCCGCCAAACGCTGGGGCATCCGGTGCAGCGCGGAAAACAGACGGGCGTTGTCCTGTGCTTCATCGCTCACCTGCCGGTGCTTCTCCCGCTTGGCCTCGAGCAGGTAGTGCATGGCGAGCCGATAGTTCCCTAGATCCTCGTATTCCTTCGCCAGGGCATGTCCAATGTGGAGTCTGGCATCCACGTCGTTGTCCAGTGAACTCCACAGTGAAAGCAGGCGTTCTATATGATTGTTGTCCGGACTCTGCCGGCGCAGCTGGGACAGGGACGAGTGGCTGCGGTAGTAGTCCGGCTGCAAGGCAATCGCTTTCTCGTAGGCGGCTTCCGCTTCATCGAACAAGCCGGAGAACTGGGCACAGGATGCAAGATTGTACTGGTAACTGGCGTCCTCCGGCTGCAGGGCGCAGGCACGCCTGAAGTATACAAGCGCCGCCGTGTGTTGCCCCAGCCGCGAGTGCAGCACACCCAGCATATCGCTCTGGTGAGCCGACACCACCTGCGGGTCGGTAATCCCCGCGACGATTTCCCTGGCTTGCTCTGTCCTGTTGAGTTCGAGCATGCACTGGGCGTGAAACAGCAGGTAATCTGTGTTCCCCGGGTCGAAACCCAGCGCCCGCTCAACGACATCAGCCGCCTTGGTAACATTGTCGTGCTGGTGGGCTATCAGGGCCATGATGAAGTAGCCTTCGGCCACTTCGGGGTTTTCCTGCAGAACACCCATCGCGAGGGAATGCGCGCGCTGGTAATCCTTTTCCTTCAGCGCCCTGTGAGCATCATCCAGGGATTTTTGCTGTGCCGGAAAAACCTGCATGGGTATCCGTATCTTGTCGAAGAGTGTAGGGCCTGATTATCCCTGCCGGGGGATGAAAACCAAAGAAAAAAGGGGTGCCACGACACCCCTTTTCTCCAGGGCCCTGCTCGCTACATATCGAAGCGGTAGGTGGCTCGCAAGCCGATGGTGCGTGGACGGAGCACGTTGTTGTAGTAACGGCGCGTATAGACAGGGTCGCCGTTGATATCCGGCACCGTCTGGATCGTCGCCTGGTCGGAGCGCACCCCGGTGACCGCGAACTTGTCCAGGAGATTGTCCGCGTAGAGGGTCACATTCCATTTATCGGTATCCAGGGAGGCGGAGAAGTTATGTACGGCAAATCCGGGCAGCTCCTCCCCGTTGGCGCGCTCACCCGTCTTGGTCAATACATCGCTGATGGCAGTGATGCCATAGCTGATGCCCAGGTCCATGTCACCCAGCGGCTGGATATAGGTGGCGTAAATGTTGCCCTGGTGTTCCGGGGATCCCGGCAGGCGGTCGCCGTCCTCGCCATCGACCCGCAGGGTCCCGAAGCCGGGGGGTGCGACCGTGCTGAGCAGGTCGGGGGCAAGGTCGGTCAGCTCGGCATTGGTATAGGAATAGCTGCCGCGTACCGAGAAGTTATCCCATAACAGCCAGTTGAAGGAGAGCTCAACCCCCTGGGAGCGAGCACCCTCCCCGTTGACGATGATCGGCAACTGGGCGTTCTCTGTGGTCGACGAAAGTTGCGGATCTATCCAGTCGATATAGTACAAGGCACCATTGAGCGTGAGACGCTGGTCCAGCCAGGTGGAACGGACACCAACTTCATAGTTCTGGGTTTCATCGGGCTCGTATTCCAGCTCGTCGGGCAGGGCGCAGGCAAACTGCGTGTCTGGATCGAGAAAATCCGGACACGGCGCGATGCCGTTCCCGGCACCGATCCGATAGCCTTCGGAGTAGGTGAAATAGACCATCAGGTCTTCAGTGATATCGTAGAAGGTGTTGAACTTGAACAGCGTCCCGTTATCGTCCTGCTTGGCCGTCTCGAAGTCGAGGATGATGGAATCGGGCGGATCGCCGTCGAATACCGTCCTCAACAGCGGAAAGTCCACCGCGCTGTTGGCCTCGAACTTGTAATCGTAGTAACGCATGCCCACGGTCACGCCCCATCGATCCGTGATGTCGTAGCTCAACTCACCGAAGAATGCCCATTCCGTGCTCTCCTGGATGTCGACAGAATAATACTCCAGCGAGTCCGGGCGCAGGGCGACGCCGCCGAATTCATCCACGGCGAACTGATCGAAGCCCGGCGTGAATTCACGGGAGTCGGAGGAGTCGAGCTCATACTTGTTGTAGAAACCGCCAAAAATCCAGCCGAGCGGGCCATCGCCGTTGGAAACCAGGCGCACTTCCTGGTTGAAGCGGTCTTCCTCGATGTCCTCGCGGGTGAAGGCACTGAAGCTCGGAAAGGCCTCGTAACTGTACTCCAGTGTAATGAGCAGATCCGTCTGGTCACGCTGCCCGGATTCATCATACTCCGAGTAGCCTGTGGCGGAAGTCAGCTCGGCAAAGCCCAGGTCCGCCGTAAGCTCCAGCGCGAGGAGTTCGTTCTTGCGATCATTGGGTTCCACGAAACGCAGCCCGGACTCATATTTGCCGGTTCCGAGCGCGTCCCGTGAATTGATGTTACGGGCGCCCGCATCCTGATCCTGCAGGTAATAGGTCAGCGTGGCGTCAAAGAAATCGGAAGGCGCCCAGCGCACGGCAGCCCGGGCCGACAGGGTCTGCTCGTCGTTCGCGTCTTCCACTTTCCTGAGGTTTGCACGTACATCGTCCGGATTATTGAAATCGGGGTCGGGGTTGGAAACCCCCGCCTCGCGGACCGTATAGATGTAGTCGATATAGCCCGAATCGTCCAGGTAATCCACATTGGCGCGGAAGGCCAGGGTCTCTCCCACAGGCACGTTGAGGGTGAATCCGACATTCGAGCTGAGATCATCCGCCTCCTCAATCTGGTAGAGATCACCGCGCACTGCCAGCTCGGTGGTTTCGAACCTCGGCTTGTTGGGAATGTAGCGAATAGCACCTCCCAGGGTACCGGCGCCATACAGGGTGCCCTGGGGGCCCAGCAGCACTTCCACCCGTTCCATATCGTTAAGCTTGAGGTCGATGTACAGCGGAATCTCGCCCACATAGGTTGCGACCGTATCACCACCGGTATTGTTCAGGGCTTCTGATGCCTGCAGTGGATCGGCGTTCAGTCCGCGCACAACGATCGCATCCGCCGCTCGCGATCCCTGGTCGACGATGTGAATCCCCGGGACCCATCGCATCACTTCGGAAAGACTGGAAAGCCCCTGGGACTCGATGGTATCACCGCTGACCGCAGCAATGTTCAGGGGAATATCCTGAATGCTTTCGGTGCGCCGTGTTGCCGTGACGATCACTTCTTCAAGGGCGGTCTGCTGCGCCTGTACCTGCACCGGCACGATGGCGGATGCAACCGCCGCAGACATGGCGCTGAGCTGAAAAAAACGAGAGTTGAACATGGGACTTCCCCGCCTGTTTGTGTACTGAGTGGTTGAGTCTTTCTGTCTGATAAAAGTACGGGATCGCTTCTGTGGCCCGCCGCTGGCTATACGTTTTTAATGCAGGGCCTGCAATAACCCTGAGCTGCGACGATATGGCAGCCCCATCCTGATTACAAAACTACCACTGTAAAAGGGCTCTGTTAACGATCAGTAATGGTTAATAGTACCAAGCGCGGCCGCACCATACCGCGAGGAAGGGCTCCGGGAGAGGTATCTCCCGGAGTATTTTCAGCTCCCGGATGCCGGGATGTCTGTGCTCAGGCTTTCTTGATCAGCCCCACGATGAACAGGAGGATGATGGCACCCACCGTCGCCGTGATGATGGAGCCGATCAGGCCTCCGGCTGTTATACCCATCAGGTTGAAGACGAATCCGCCGATCACGGCACCGACGATACCCACGACTATATTGCCGATAAGGCCAAATCCGCCGCCTTTCATGATCGTGCTGCCCAACCAGCCTGCTACGGCACCGATAGCCAGAAAGATCAGTAATCCTGTTACGTCCATAAGCTCACCTCCACCGGTGTTTTCAGGGAAATTCCCGCGACTTGATTCAGCATAGTACAAAAACAGTTATCAGCAACTGCGCCGCGACGTTTCTCGATTGACCTTTTTTAGGTATTGTCATTAAAAAACCACAGGCCGGTACTCGATGCCCGTTGCGCGCCCCTCCACGTTCACGCTGGTCCTGCTCAGCACGCTCTACTTTTCCCAGGGTTTGCCATCCGGGCTTCTTGCTCATGCACTGCCGGCCCTGCTGCGTCAATACCAGGTTCCGCTGGAATATATCGGTTACCTGAAATTACTGGCACTGCCGTGGATGCTGAAGTTCCTGTGGGCGCCCTATGTGGACCGGTTCCACTTTACGGGCACCGGACCCCATCGCAGCTGGATCCTGCCCATGCAGCTGTTTGTCATCGGGCTGCTGCTGGTGTTGAGCCGTCTCGATCCGGCCACGATATTCAGCGGTTACCTGCTCCCCTTCTTTATCGTGTTGCTGCTGCTGAACCTCAGTTCCGCCACCCAGGATATCGCCACCGACGGGCTGACGGTAAAAATGCTGCCCAGCCGCTGGCGCGGTATTGGTAACAGCATCCAGGTATCCGGCTACAAGCTGGGCCTGATAATTGGAGGAAGCGTCCTGCTGCTTGCGATCGACCGCATCGGCTGGTCCACCAGTTTTGTCGCCCTCGCTGCAATCCTGGCACTGCTGACAATTCCGGTATTACTGTTTCGCGAGCCACCGGACATCAATGAAGGTCCGACAGTGCGGGCACAAAAATCCCAACCCGGAGGTTACTCATGGCGAAACAATCGCGATTTTTTCCTTCGTCCCGGCGTGCTTCGATGGATGCTGGTGCTGGTTACATACAAGCTGGGGGACAGCCTGGGCTCCGCCATGATCAAGCCCATGCTGGTGGATGCCGGCTACTCTCTATCCCTGATCGGCACCCTGACACTGGCAGCCTCCATCGCCGGCATGCTTGCAGCCGTGCTGGGTGGGGTGCTCTATTATCGCCTGGGCCCCCGCGTCACCCTTCTGGGATTCGGCCTGCTGCAGGCCGCCGGACTGGCCGCGTTCGCCCTGATACCCCTGGGGTACACTGATACCATACTGATCACGGGTGTCGCCCTGTTTGAGCAGATGGCGGACGGCATGTCCACGGTGGTCCTCTTCGCACTCATGATGGAACACTGTCGCGCCAATCACGAGGGTGCCGATTACAGCCTGCAGGCCTGCTGCCAGGTCATACTGGCCGGTTTCGTAGGCGCGGCTTCCGGCTGGATCGCCAGCTCTCTGGGATACGGATTACACTTTCTCGGCAGCGGTCTGCTCGGTTTGCTGGCTCTGGTTCCCGCCTGGCATTTCCTGCGATATTTCACGGCAACCGCTAAACCAGATATTTCCGAAGAAGCACCCGCAGGCCCCGCAGCATAATTTATGCAACTATGTGCCCATGATTCCCGGCATGGCCTAAACTTAATGGACAATCAGGCTGATCTCCCCAACCTCTGCTGTCCGGCCAGCTGAAATGCCGAACGACAGGGCCATGAAAGGTTGACCTCAGAGGGGTATGTGACGCCGTTTAAAATTAATTTCGCTGGAGACGTCCGATGGCATTTCTGGACAGCCTGTTTCAATTGTGCCTTCACAGCATGCGGGATAACCC